>SYLI01000070.1 GCA_005809105.1 Verrucomicrobiales bacterium
GAGAAGATGCCCCCCGCGATGCGCAGCGCCGCCGCGCCCCGCGAGTCGCCGATGGCAACACCTATGATACATGGGCCGGCCAGATCGCTGGGCAGGAAGAGCAGGATGCCGAGCATGATGATGAGCTCCACCGAAATGAGCAGCGTGCCGATGGACATGCCCGCTTGCAGCGGAATGCCGTAGCAGGGATAGCCCCTGCCCTTGAGCGCCGCAAAGGCGGTGCGGCTGTTGGCAAAGGTGTTGACGCGAATGCCGAAGGCCGCCACGCCGTAGCTGCCAAGAATGCCCACCACCGAACAGAGGAGGATCATCACCACCTTGTAGGCACCCAGGCCGTGGCCACCGTGGCCGTCGGGTGTCAGGAACCCAAAGTAGGCCACCATGACGGCGGCAATGAGCACCCAGAGAATGGACAGGAACCGCCCCTGCGTGTGCAGGTAGGCGCGGCATGTGGCGTAGATGAGCTCCGAGACATCCAGCATGGATTTGTGCACCGGCAGGTTTTTGATCCGGCTGTAAATCATGAGCCCAAACACAAACCCCAGCGCGCACACCACCAGACCACCGAGCAGCAAGTCGTGGCCCGAATAGCCGAGGAACTCGACTTTCACGGTCTCATTCTTCAAGTCGGGAAGCACCAGGTTCGCCTCGCCGCCGCCCACATGGGATTGGGTGGCGTTGGCATTCGCGGCCGGGCAAGTCGCAGGCGCCAGAAAAAACCCGACGGCACAAAGAAGCGAAAGCAGGCGAAGTGTATTCACTGTTTGGAGTTTGGAGGTTGTCTTGGGTTTCCGCGAACATCCCGCACGCGGGAAGCGGTAGAAGGCAAGATGGACAAAGGCTTGTCAAGCCATTCATGACCTGCAGGCTTCCAAGTGGGAGTGCTTCCCAATTCTAGCCGACCTCATTCACCAGCGCGCGAGCCTTTGGCGCACACCCCCTGCCGCCTGGTGACCAGCACTCCCAGGGAAGGTGCGCGTCGCTCCACGGCCCCCATGCCACGAAGGGACGAAACCGCACTGCCGCAAGCCCGAGGTCCCGATGGGAACCTGCAAGCGTAAGGTCGTAGCCCGAGAGCCATCGGTGCGCAAGACGAGGCTCGAGCGGCCGGCCGTCGCTCTCGATTGTCACTTGTGCCGGCGCGCTGCCCCCGGGCACGTAGGCGAAGCGAACGAGAGCGTCGCGGCAGAGGCCGGAGGCCACGAGGTGTTTGGCGATTTGCCGGGCCCGAAGCGGCCCACAACGATCCACCTTGTGAGGGTCCTTGCCGCAGAGCGCACCGCCCCCAATGGGAACCGCCGGCCCGTAGAAATCGACGACGAGCTTCTTGCCCGAGAGACCGTTGTCGCCGTAAGGACCGCCAACGGCAAATGCTCCCGCGCCGTTGATACGCAGGACTTCGGGGCCGAGATTGCCTCTGCCCAGCGATGGAAAGGCACGCTTGGCTCCCTCAATCCACATTTCGACTGCACCGCGCGCAAGCCGGGCGACCTCCACGTCATCCGCGTCTTGGGCGTGGTGCGCCGATACCGATACGATCCTTAGTGTGGGAGCCTCAGGCTGGCCCCCGATCGCAACAAGAACCTTCCCGTCCGGCCCCAGCACATCGGGGTGTTCGCACCGCACCCGATTCAACTGCTCGGCGAGAGTCCGCGCGAGGAAGTGTTCTACAGGGAGGAAGTTGGTCCGCTCGTCACCGCAGGCGTAGCCCATCACCACCGATTGGTCATCTGAGACTCCGCGAATCTCGCGCTCGCCGTCCTGCAAGTTATCGAGGCACAGATCAGAAACGATCCGAAGCTCGGCTGGAGCTGGCTGCCAGCGGTCGTAGCCCACTTCCGCGAAGACGTCACGGACGGATCCCTCCACATCAATCCCCGTGGCTTTGTTCCCGGCAATGCGCCCATCGACAAACACCACGTTGCGATGCACGGCCACCTCCACCGCCACCAGCGCATCGGGGTCGCGCTCGCAAGCTGCATCAACGAGCGCGTCGGCAATCGCGTCGGCCAGACGGTCGGGATGACCGGGCAGCACGTACTCCGCGAAACGAACATTTTCAACTGTAGCAGGTTCAGTCTTCATTGTTTCCTTTCTTGATCGGTAGCTCGACGAACTTGCGTGCGATGCCCTCGAGTTGCTTGCGATCGCCACCCGGTGTCAGCGCCACGTCCAATCGCGCGCGCGAGCGTGCAAGCCACTCGCGATGCATTTTTGGAACAGGGCCCACATACCCATCGGTGAGTAAGAGAGCGCGGGAGATGCGATGCTCCAACATGTGCGCGGTGACGCAGGCCATGTCGGTGCCTCCTGTCGTATAGACCCGCCCAAGGCTTACGCCCCGCCTGTCTAGGTCGACGACACCTCCGCTGAAGCAATGCACCACGCAGCTGCCACTCCTCATATGCGGGCGCACCGCCGCAAACAGGTCGGCCTGGTAGGGGCCAGTGCTGCCGCTCACGTCCACGTACACATGCACGAGCGCAGGTGTGGGCGTGGCCTTGGGCTGTGGCAACTCGGTCTGGAACAAAAGTGGTGGTGCGCCAAGCAGCCCTCGCACCACGGCCCTGCGATCGCGCAGTTGCGGGATAGGTGTGCTCGCCACGCGATCAACAAGGCCTTGCTTCGTGCGTTGGGTCGTGCCCGCACCTTCAATCGCCAGCGTGTGGAACATGCGCCTCAAAAGTGCGATGGCACTAGGGATACCGCGCCGCCATGCAACAAGGGTCTCTCGAAGCTCGCCCCCAACGCTCCTGCCGTGCCCTGGATCGGGAGGCGTCGGCCACTTCTCGACCACCGCGCGGATGGCATCAAGCAGCACCGACGCGCGAGCGGCCTCGAGGGAGCGTCCTTCTCGTCCCTCTTCGGGGCCATGGTCGCCGAGGAGAATCCAGCCCAACTCGAACACATCTTCGCAGGCGGTTTGCTCGAGGATACGGAAGAGCTCGCTGTAGCCGACGCCGGCCTTGCCATAGAGCGCTAGCACGACCTCGCGAACACTCTCGGGAAGGGTCGCTGGCGGTTCAGGGTGCAATGGCCAGCCGGGAGGCGGCCGCAACAGACAGGACGGAAAGGTGTCGGCGGCGTTCATCTTCTCGAAAAAACCACGGTACGCCTCGCTTGGAAACATGTGACAAAGCAGCGAATTGATGACCGCGTCGAAGGCAATGTTTTGCGCCTCGGTGATGCGCGGAAAGAGCCGCGTATGCCCGAGCAGGACGTGGTGAACCTCGTGCATCACCAGCATCAGAAGGTGCTCGTCGCTGCGGCAGTGGCGTTCAATGAAGCCGGGATTGAGCAGCAAACGAGGGGTCGTCCGGCACTCGACGGCGGCTGACTCGACCGAGTCGTCGAGGCCGATGTCCAGAAGCCCAAGCAGCCCGTCCATCGCATAATGTGCGGCGGGGAAGCAGTTCAGGATGCGGTGCCGAAGGTTCCCGGGTGCAGAGCGGTAGCTCATGGTTGACCTCCAGAAATAAAGCGGGCATCTCGGGTGACGAGTTGGCGACAAAGCGTCTCCCGATCGAGCCGTGGCGTCTTTTGCGCGACCCACACGATGTCGGAAGACTTCGACAGGAGAACGAGAGCGAGCGGCAGATCGCAAAGGAGTTCGGGGCTCAAGTTCGCCAACGGTCGGCAGACCATCGCGCACCCGGCAAGCCCGCGCGCCTCGACTTCGCGCTCGATTCGGGTGCGCAGCGCTTCGATCGGATCATGCGAGCGTGGCTCGCCGAGGCGGTAGAGTAACCAAGCTGCCAGGTCTTCTGAATTGAGGCGCTGTTGTGCCTCCGGCCCCAAGGTCGCAACGGCAACGTACGCGGCACCGCATCTTGGCGGGTGAATCTGGACGGGCTCCATGGTCACATAGTACCGCGACGGGCAGCCATAGTTCCGCACAAGGGGGTAGGTCATGATAAGGCCTCCCTCCCCCAGCCAAAGAGCTCCACCAACTCGCGGAACCAGGTGAGGATCGACGCCGGAACGAAGTCCCCGTCATCGCGCTCGAATGCCACGAGAAGCGCGTTGTAAAGGGTTCGGTCAGCAACCGATTCCTTCTTCAATCCCACCAGCTCGTGCTGGATCTCTCGCAAGAGCTCTGTGCGCCGCGACCCCTGGATCGGACTGAACTTGCGTTCCCCGGGGTGCTCGATTCGTTTTTGGACCTCGGCGATGACCTCGAATGCGGTGGCAGTCAGGTTAACCTTGGTTGAGACGACAGGATACAGGGCGGCTGCGAACATCACGCGCTTGGCAGGCGCCAACTCGGCGTAGGCGTCGAGCACGAAAGTGGACAGATCGGTTGCGCCCAGCCCGACGCGCAAGCCCAGCCCCACGCGCCGCACGGGATCGGGTTCAGAGAGCACAAGGCGTGTGAGATCGCTTTGCGGAAGGCGCGCAAGCGCCCATGCCTGTCGGTGCGCGGCCAGCACCTTGCCGCTGTCGAGAGCGCGGCCGATGGCCGGCTGCGGGAGGCCACACCGTAACGCAAGGTAGGCCGATTCTCCCGGATCACACGACGCATCTACGCACACTCTCGCGGCGTGGACGGCGATGACGGCGTCGTGGAGGTAGCGCGCCCGGCGAGGACTGATTTTCCTTTGCATCTTCTCAAGCAGCGGCAGCAGTGCGCCCACGTAGTCGCACGCGGCCTCGCAAAGCGAGGCACGAACGGCAGGGAGCAATCGGCGGACAGTCTCTACCTCCAACCGCAGTCGAGCGGCCGCGTCAGGCTGAACTTCATCGGAGGTACCGCCAATAACCGCCCGCCGCTCAGTCTCGGTCATTGTGCGGAAGTCGGGCGCCTCGAGAACGAATGGAAAACGGTCGGCCAATGCCGGGTCGAGTGGCTCCGAGCCACGGTAGACATCGACGCCCTCCTCCTCTTCTTCGCCGCTCTCCGGCAGCGCCGGCGGGTTCATGGCGGCCCATCTGAACCTCAGCTTTGGAAGCTCAAGCCCCTGAACCACGCGCTCGTGGATGATGGGAAAGAGCTTGTTCTGAAGGTCAACTCGGCAGCGCGAAATCTCGTCAATCAGAACGGACTCAACGTCCCAGATCGAGCTGGCAGTGGGCACGTAGACGAGCTGGGTGCGGTCGTCGGAAGGAACGGGATAGCCCACGAGGTCGTCGAAGTTTAGAAGCGAGGCGTTGTAGTGCCTGTGTCGAAGCCCCAAGGCACCTGCAAGTCGGTTGAGAAGAAGCGACTTCGCAGTGCCATGCGGGCCGATGAGAAGAACCGGCTCCTCTGTCGCCAGCGCGGCGACCACCACCGGCTCCATCGCGCGCCATCCGAAGATGCCCAGGGAGGCCAACGCCCCGGTTCCAGCCGGCGGGCCGTTCCTGCGCGCCACGTCCTTCTTGCTCTCCGCACCTTTCGTTTTTCTCGCCACAACCATTCCTCCGCGATGCGGCCGCGCGGACGTGTGGTGCGCCCCAAAACGTAATCGGCCCCCCTCGCAGTGCAAGGGAGGCCGCCGTCTTTGGCGTCCCCTCATCGTCTGCGAGGCCTTGTGAGCCTCGCACCAGGCGTTGCCACCTTACCCGTTGGGCAGGTTGGCCGGGTTTCGCAGGGCCTTAGTCCCTCCACCCGTCCTGATGAGAGCCGTTACCTAAAACTTGTTGCCGGACCTAGCCGACGAAGTTGAATGTGCACGAAGACGCACCACCCGTCAAACGTAATTATCTCGCTCAATACGAAATGAGCCTTTGGTGGATATGTGCTGTGCGATTGCGCCTGCCAAGACCTGCGCGTTCAAGCTTGTGAAGATAGAATGGCTCCAGAGGTAGGATTCGAACCTACAACCACACGGTTAACAGCCGCGTGCTCTACCATTGAGCTACTCTGGAATCAGAGAGCCGGAAAATTATCGGCCGGTCAAAGCAGAGTCAAGTGCGCCCTCCCGCACGGCGCGCCCGCATCACCGTGCGTAGCGCAGTCGCCCCGGCAGCACAAACGCATTGGGCCAATGGCTCACTTCGCAAACACGCTCCGCATCGAGACGCACCTCCACAATGTCGAAGCGAAAGGCCACCTTGGGGTTGCCCAGCAGGCGCAGGTAATCCAGAGCCGCATGCGCCAGCGCGAGACGTTTCCTGGCATCCACCGCAGCCGCCGGGCGAAGGAGTGATCCCACCGCGCGCGTCTTGACCTCTACAAAAACAAGACAGTCGCCCTCACGGAATACCAAATCAATTTCACCACGACGCAATCGCGCGTTGGCGGCCAGAAACTTGAGGCCGATGCCCTCCAAGTGCGCCCGGGCCGCACGCTCTCCGAGCCTGCCTGTGCGCAAATGAGCCGCCATTGGCCGACGCACCAGTCGCCTGAGCCATGCGCCCCATTCCACGACTTCACCTTAACGTGGCCTGGTCTTGCCGCAAGGGCGCAAAGCTGCGCCGGTGGAGGGGGCACGGCCCGTGCTGTTGGATTGCCGCCAGATGCGCCGCCGTGCCGTAACCTTTATGCCGGACAAATCCATATTGCGGCCAGCGCGCATTGTGTTCCTGCATGAGCCGATCACGTGTGACTTTGGCAATGATGCTCGCCGCAGCAATCGTGTAGCTGCGCGCGTCGCCCTGCACCAGTGCCGTCTGAGCAAACCCCAAGTCTCGCACAGCCAATCCATCCACGAGCACATGCTGCGGCCTCACCGGCAGCGCCGTCAACGCTTGGCGCATCGCTGCATGAGTGGCTTCAAGAATATTGATGCGGTCGATGATCTCGGCCTCCACCACCGCCACGGCGCGGGAGATGTGAGTGTCGGCAGCAAGGATTTGGAAGAGTTCCTCCCGGACACGTGCCGAAAGTTGTTTCGAATCGTTGAGGCGCGACAGAGCCGGCGGCACTCCCGCCTTGAACCACTCATGGGGAAGGATGACGGCCGCCGCCACCACCGGCCCGGCCAGTGGCCCGCGTCCGGCTTCATCCACTCCTGCTAGGCAACGGACGCCACGGGCAAACAAGTCGCGCTCAAACTGAAACCGGTCTGTCTCCTGCTTCCGCACCTGCCTTTTGTGGCCAGCGTGCCACGGTTTGGAAAAGCAAAACATATCCCCTGCTGGATGCAGGGGTGGGGACTTGGGCTTGGGGGACGCGGACGCCCACCAAAAATAGGCGGGCTGGGCCGCCTAGGCTACTTCGCAGCCGGGGCGGGGACTGACTTGTCCTCGCGCACCGTGACGGCCGCCCTGCCCGTGCGCTGCCTAAGGTAGGTCAGCTTGCCGCGGCGAACCCGTCCGCGGCGCTCGACTTCCACGCGCTCCACGAAGGGGCTGTCACAGGGGAAAATACGTTCAACCCCCTGGCCGTAGCTGATGCGCCGGACGGTAAAGGTGGCGTTCACGCCGTGTCCTCGGCGACCGATGACGATGCCGTTAAACACCTGGGTGCGCTCTTTGTCGCCTTCCCTCACGCGCGTGTGCACATGCACCGTGTCGCCCACATTGAATTTCAATGCGCTCTTGCGACGGTAAGCCGCCTCAATCTTGTCTAGCAATGCCTGGTTCATGATATGCCTTCGTCATTCGCCGGCGCATTCGCCGGCCCTAAATTCTCCATCAAATCCGGACGCTGCTGGCGCGTCCTTGTCAGCGCCTGTTCGCGCCGCCACCGCGCAATGGCCGCGTGGTTGCCCGAGAGCAGCACCGCCGGCACGTCCATGCCGCCAAATCCCGGCGGACGCGTGTACTGCGGATACTCCAACAGCCCGTGGCTGAAGGATTCGTCCTCGGCGCTGGCCTCGTCGCCAAGCACGCCCGGCAGCAGCCGGGTCACCGCGTCAATCACCACCATCGCCGGCAACGCGCCGTTGGTCAGCACGTAGTCGCCGATCGACAACTCCAAGTGCACCAGCCCCTGCCGGATGCGCTCGTCAAATCCTTCGTAGCTGCCGCAGAGCAGCAGCAGGTGCTCCTCGGCCGCCAGTTCGCGCGCAACCGGCTGCACGAACGGGCGCCCCGAGGGCGTCATCATCACCACGCGCGTGGCCGGCCCGCTCAGTGCCGCCACCGCTTCAAATACTGGCTCGCACTTGAGCACCATGCCCGGCCCGCCGCCGTAGGGCAAGTCGTCGACCGTACGGTGGCGGTCGTGCGCCCAGTTCCTCAAATCATGGACGGCCAGCTGCAGCCGCCCGCTCTCGCGGGCGCGACGCAGGATGCTCTCATCCAGCGGCCCTGCGAACATCGCAGGGAAAAGCGTCAGCACGTCTACCTTCATGGACCGGTCCTTCCTTTAGGCCCGCCCAGTCACCCAGTCATCTAGCGTCCGTCCTCGTCCACCAGGTCCACCTGGCAGCGAATCCCCTTCTTTGAGCTGCCCGCCTGTACCAGGGCGCGGATGGCATTGATGGTCATTCCCCGGCGGCCGATGATCCTCCCGGTGTCGGCGGTGTCCACCCGCACTTCGTAGAGAGTGGTGCCCGCGCGTTCCACCGGAGTGACGGTCACTGCCTCGGGCTTGTCCACAAGGCCCTTGATGACAAACTCGACAAATTCCTGCATGACCGGATCCTCCGATCAAGCCTTGGCCGCGGCAGGCACGGCGGCAGCTCTGCGGGCTTTGCGGATGAAGCTGCGCACGGTATCGCTGGGCTGGGCCCCACATTTCATCCAATGCTCCGCTCGCGCCAGATCGAGGGTGTAATTGTCGGCCCCCTGGCGCAGCGGCCAGTAGGTGCCCAACTCCTCAAGAAACCGCCCATCGCGCTTGGTGCGGCCATCGGCCACGACAATGCGGTACACCGGCGTGTTCTTCATGCCGACGCGCTTCATTCTGATCTTTACTGCCATGTTGAATCCCACCATGGGCTCCAGGCTGCTCCCGCACGTGCGGAAGTTGGCCTTTGCCCGACGAAAAGGAGCGTGAATTTAGGCAGCGTCCATTTGGAAATCAAGCTTCATTTTAGCCCAGTGGAGTAAGGCCTCACAGGCGCTTATGGCACCACCACGCGCAATGCCTTGGGCGCGACCGTGATGGTGGCGGGCAATTCGCCCACGGCGTCGCCATCCATTTCCAAGGGCACACGCTCTGCCGCCGTCAATTCTACTGTGGCGCCCTGCGCACTTTGCGCACCTGCCAATTGGGGCAGCCGGTCGCGCAGGGCGGCCCAGCCGTATTGGAGCAGGCGGCTGCGGCGCACCTCCTCAATCACCAGCACATCCAACAGGCCATCGGCCATCTGCGCCTTTGGGAAAAGCACGTTGCGGCCGCCGTAATACCGCCCATTGCCAATCAACACGAGCTGGCCAGACAACTCGTGTCCACCCACTCGTGCCGTAATGCACGGCAACGCACCACCCAACGCCTGCCAGCCGGCCCACACATAGGCCAGATCGCCGAGGCGTTTCTTGAGATCCCATCGAACCAGCTCCACGGCGCGCGCGTCGAGTCCCGCCCCGGCAAGCTGCACAAAGCAGCGGCGCTGCGCCTGTCCCTCCTTCCGAAAATCGGTCCAAAGCAAATCCACGCATCGCTCGCGCCCTGCATCCATGACCTTCCATGCATCCGCCGGGTTCTCCGGCAGTTGCAGTTCCTTGGCGAAGACGTTGACCGATCCCCACGGCAGCACCGCCAGGCGAGCTCGGCGCAGCCCGTCGGGCACCGAGGCCATTCCATTGGCGACTTCATTCACCGTCCCGTCGCCTCCGGCGGCCACCAGCGTGTCAAATCCCGCTTCCAGCGCGGCCGCCGCAAGCGCCACGGCTTCGCCCGGCTTTGTGGTGGGGAACAGCCGGCACTCACCCTGCAACGCCGCAAGCGTGGCAAGGCGACGCCGCGCACGCTCTCCATGCGCCGTCGGGTTAAAGATGCAGGCCACAGGCACGGGGGTATTTGCAATCGTTCGCGGCGGCGAGTCGAGCAGAAGCGGCCCCTTAGCCTCCCCGGAGGTATTGAAGAACGTACTCGCGCGCGGGGACAATGGCGGCCTTCAATGTCACGCCACGTGCAAGGCCCGCGGCAATGGCCGCGGAGAGGCGGCAGCCCGTTCCCGGGCGCGACGCTCCCTTCCAACGTGTGGATTCAAACCACACTTCGCCGTCGGCATCGTAAAACACGTCGGCACAAATTCGCCCCGCAATGTGCCCGCCCTTGAGAAGCACCGCGCAGCCCAGTTGCTCGTGCAGCTCCCGCGCCACCCTTGCCATTGCCGCTCGGGTTCGGATGGGCCGACCTGTGAGGCGGCTGGCTTCCGGCGAGTTGGGAGTGATCAACACCGCCCGCGGCAGCAGGCGTGTCTTGAGCACGTGCAGCGCGCCTGCCTCTAACAACGGAGTTCCACTGGTGGAATCGAGCACAGGATCAACCACCAAGGGCGGCCTGTCGCGGCCCTGCCACCATTCCGCCACCAACTCCACCGTGCGTCGGGTTGCCAGCATCCCCGTCTTGGCCGCCCCCACCCTGCCATCGGCGAAGGCGGCCTCCAATTGCTGCTGGATCATCCTGCTGCGCGCCGGTTCCATCGCCAGCACACGACCCGCACGCTGTGCGGTGAGGGCGGTGATGACGGACATCCCGTGGACATCGAAGGTGGCAAAGGTTCTGAGGTCGGCCTGCAATCCTGCGCCACCGCTGGAATCCGATCCGGCGATGGTGAGCGCCACAGGGGTGGGTCGCGTTGGGTCCACGCCGGAGGTTACGCTAGGCGGGCCACAACTTTGAACTTTGAACTTTCGCCCGTCCACCGACATCATCGCGCCGTGAACAATGCCGAGGTGGCGGCCGTGCTGGTTGAGATTGGTGTGCTGCTGGAGCTAAAGGGCGAGAACCCGTTCAAGTCGCGTGCCTACGCCACAGCAGCGCGGATCATCGAGACTCTGCCCGAGTCGCTCGGGATGGTCATCGGCGAAGAACGTCTGCGCCAAATCCCAGGCATTGGAGAGGCGTTGCAGGAGAAGATCACGCAGCTCGTCACCACGGGCCGTCTTCCTTACCACGAAGAATTGAAGGCAAGCATTCCCGCTGGCCTGCTGGACTTGCTGCAGATTCGAGGTCTGGGGCCAAAGAAGGTTCGCAAGGTTCATCAAGAGCTTGGCGTGGCCACTGTGGATGAGATGGAGCAGGCGTGTCGGGATGGACGCATCGCGGCACTGGACGGATTTGGCCTGAAGTCTCAGGCCGGCATTCTCGAAGCCATCGCGTTTCGCAGGCAGTTTGCCAGCAAGCATCTGCTCTTCACCGCGCTGGCGGCAGCCGAACCCCTGCTGGAGGTTCTGCGCGGGCACCCTTCTGTCGTGCGTTGCAGCACTGCGGGCAGTCTGCGACGCTGGAAGGAAATCATTGGCGACGTGGATCTGCTGGCCTCCTCGCAGGATCCCGCGGCGGTGATGGGCGAGTTTGTTTCCCAAGAGGGAATCCACTCCGTGATTGCCCAAGGTGAGACAAAGGCCAGCGTCATCCTCTCGGGCGGCATTCAGGCCGACCTGCGAGTGGTGAGCGACACAGAATTTCCCTTCGCGTTGGCGTACTTCACGGGCAGCAAGGAGCATAACATCGTGATGCGGCAGCGCGCCATTGCCCGCGGCCTGCGCCTCAATGAGTACGGCCTGTTCCGTTCCAGCGAGGAAACTCGCGACCCCGCGCTGCGGCTGCCCTGCCGCACCGAGCAGGAGATTTTTGAGGCGCTCGACCTGCCCTACATCGAGCCTGAACTGCGCGAGGACCACGGCGAGTTTGAAGCCGCGGGCGACGGTGTGCCTGCTGCCCGGCTGGTGGAATGGACCGACCTCAAGGGTTCGCTTCACAATCACACCAACTGGAGCGACGGCACCGACACGATTGATGACGCCGCAAAGGTCGCGGATCATGCCGGCTGCGCCTACTGGGCCATCACGGACCACTCGCAGGCGAGCTTCCAGGCCAGCGGCCTTTCCGATGAACGAGTACGCGCGCAAATCGCGGCCATCGCAGTGGCAAACCAGAAATTGGCTGACTCGGGCAGCGCCCTGCATTTGTTCGCCGGCACGGAGGTGGACGTGCTCAAGAGCCGGCTGGACTTCGATGACGACCTCCTCTGCCAACTGGATGTCGTGGTGGCAAGCCTGCATGTGGCTGGAAGCAACGAGACCGACAACACCCAGCGCCTCATTCGCGCGGCCGAGAATCCCTTCGTGCACATGCTCGGCCATCTCACCGGCCGATTGCTGCTCGACCGTCCCGCCTACCCGGTCAACCAACACGCGGTGATCGACGCCTGCGCGGCCACGGGAACCTGGATCGAACTCAACGCCAATCCGCACCGGTTCGACATGGACTGGCGACTCTGGCAGTACGCCCGCTCCAAGGGCGTGAAGTGTGCGATCAACTGCGATGCCCATCGCCCGGAGCATCTGGGATTTCTGCGACTGGGCGCGGGCATTGCGCGCAAGGGCGGACTCACCAAAGCCGATGTCGTCAACACCCTGCCGCTGGAAGCGCTTAAAAAAGCGCTGGCGATGAAGCGCACGCGCCATGGTTGCGCCCGCTAGCTCCGCCACTGAGTATTGGGTTGCAAAGTCATCGCCCCTGCTCTTGGATTCAGCCTGCGCAAGGAGAAGTTCCCTGCCGAAATTCAGATTCCGATGGAGAGGCTCTGGTTTCGTCCCAAGCTGCTGGAGCATGTATCCAGCTACAACGTCGCGACGTTCCGTCACGATCTGGTTGCTGGGCTTACGGTGGGTGTCGTGGCGTTGCCGCTGGCGATGGCCTTCGCCATCGCCACGGGCGTAAAGCCCGAGCAGGGGATTTTCACGGCCATCATCGCCGGCTTTCTCATCTCCGTGCTGGGCGGCTCCCGGGTGGTGGTGGGCGGGCCGACGGCGGCCTTCATCGTCATCCTCTCCGGCATTCTGCAAAAATACGGCGCGGCCAACCTCGCCCTCTGCACGATGATGGCCGGGGCCATGCTGATGGTCATGGGACTCGCGCGGCTGGGCGGCATCATCAAGTTCATCCCCTACCCGCTCACGATGGGTTTTACCTGCGGCATCGCGGTCACGATTTTTGGCACGCAGCTCAAGGACTTCTTGGGCGTGGAGCTTCCCCATCCCCCGGCGGAATTTCTCCCAAAACTCATCGCCACGCTTCCCAGGATTTTCCACGGCCATCTCCCCACGGTCGCCACGGCCATGGCTTGTGTGCTCTTCATCGTCCTCTGGCCCAAACGCCTCGCGCGCTGGATTTCCGGATCCATCGTCGCGCTGATCCTGGCCACAGCCATGACGGTCTTGTTCAACGAGTCCCAAGGCTGGCAGATCAAAACCATCGGCAGCGTGTTTGGAGGCATCCCCAGCAGCATCCCCGCGTTCGCATTTCCGCAGGTGGATTGGAGCACCCTCAAGGATCTGTTGCACCCGGCGCTCACGATTGCGCTTCTGGCCGCCATCGAATCGCTGCTCTGCGCCGTGGTGCCGACGGCATGATCAATGACCGCCACGATTCCAATCAGGAGCTCATGGCGCAGGGCGTGGCGAACCTGGTGGTGCCGCTCTTCGGGGGAATTGCCGCCACGGGCGCCATCGTCCGCACCGCCACCAATGTGCGCAACGGGGCCCGCACGCCCGTCGCGGGCATGATTCATGCACTGACCCTTCTGGCCATCGTGCTCGTGGCGGCGCCGCTGGCGCGTCACATTCCCATGGCGGCACTGAGCGCCGTGCTCATGGTGATGGCCTACAACATGGGCGAATGGCCCCTCTTCTCCCGATTGCACCGCTGGCCTCGCAGCGACATGGCGATCTTCCTGGTGGCCTTCGGACTCACGGTGGCGGTGGACCTCGTGTGGGCGGTGATCGTCGGACTGCTGCTTGCCGGCGCGCTCTTTGTGCGACGCATCGCCGAGACCACGAAAATCACCGGCGAGGGCAGTGAGTTTGCCGAGAAGGGCGCCCCTGCGCCTGATGGCGTCGTGGTCTTTCGGATCTTTGGCGCCTTCTTTTTTGGTGCCGCCGACAAGCTCGAGGCCGCACTGGAGGCGGCTCAATGTGAACCCGAGGTGCTCGTGCTACAGATGCGTGAGGCACTGGCACTGGACGCAACCGGGCTGGCGGCGCTGCAGGGACTGCATGACCGTCTGCGTCATCAGGGCAAACACCTCATCCTGTGCGGGCCGCACACCCAGCCGATGTTTGCGCTGCAACAATCGGGCTTTCTGGATCGCCTCGGCATGGACAACCTTTGCGGCACGATCGAGGAGTCCTATGCCCGCGCACAGGCGCTCATGAAAACGCAGAAGACCAGCGCCTGACCGCCGGTTCAAGGGCTGGCCAGCGCGGCAACCTCACGGGCATTGAGCGCGCGATTAAACACCGCCACTTCGTCCAGCCGGCCTTCCCAGTTGGAGTGGTTGTCGCTGCGACCCCCAAGGAAGATTTGGTCGAAGCTCTTTGGAAAATCAGCCGCTGCCTGCGTCTCTATTTCCAAGCGGCCGCCAACATAAACCCGGACCACACGACCCTCACGCACCAAGGCGACGTGGCGCCACTGCCAGCGCGGGATGACGGCCTGACCCACGGCAGCCCTTTGCGAATCACCGCCATGCTGGAATAAAATCTTGCCAGCGTCCGGGCCTATCCCGGCAATCCCAAGGTGGTCACCAAATTCACCCAGACTGTGGTCGCGGTCGCGTGAAAAAAGCCATCCACTCACGCTTCGCGCGTCGTTGGGCATGCCATTCCAGAGCCAGAGCGAGACCGTGTAACGGTCGGCCATGGAAGCCATCCTGGCACGAAGGCGCGCGCCCACGAAGTGGGGTGCTCGATTGGTCTCGCCCTCGCAGAACGCCTCAGAGTGCGGGCCTGCCAGATAAAATGTGATGTCCGGCTCATAGACGGCATGAGCGCCAAGGCCCGAAGCATCGGCTGCATGGGGCCCGGTGAATTCGTTGAGACGCCAGTAGGCAGAGGGCTTCATCGCCCCAATGGCGCGCGCCCCCCTGCCCTCACTGAGCTTCCATTCCCGCCGCGACTTGTCCGAGACCGACTCCAAAAGGCCAATGGCCGCCTCGGTGATTTTGGGCTCGGCATCGACTTCAAGCCCGGCGGATCGCGCAGCCCAAGTATTGTACCCGCCAAACCGGTGCTGCTCCGGAGGCGGAATGTAGCCATCGCCACCATTGGCCAGCTCGATCACCATGGTCTGGGATAAGGGACTGGCCGCTTTAATTTTGAGGCCCGTGATGGCATAGGTCTCCGTCGGCGTCGTCGCGATGGCGATTTCGCCAATGCGCAGCGCCTGCACAACGACTTCGGTTTGCTGCATTTCATGGAGGAGAATCTGTTCGCGCGCATAAACCTCCGTGGTGGTATTGGGTGCCCGATTGGTCATGGTGGCAACCACCCGACGCGCCCACTCCAGCCGCTGCGCATCGGGAACGCGGTACTTGAGCGTCATGCGAGTTTCGGCCATCGCTAGGTTCACATCGGCGCGGTACTGGATTTTCGAGATGGCGTTGGTCGCAATCTCAAGGAGGCCGCGTGTGTAATCGTCGATGGACAGCTTGGCGTTCCACTCCGCCTCGGGCCGTGTGTAGTCGCGTCGCCAGATGTCGCCGCTGCAACCGTGTGAGAGCATGCCGACAAAGGGCTGGCGGCCCTCAGCAACCTGGTGCGCGAGACGGGCCTTCAATCCCTCCGCAAAAAGCCCGAAGTAATCGGCGCTGATGTCCGCGTCGCTGAAGTAATGCATAGAGAAGTTTCCGAGCACGGTGATGGGCCGGCCATCCCGCGATTGAATGGAAATCAGCGACAAGTCCGGGTCTTCCGGCCCAGCCTCACCTGTCACATCGTCCCAAACCCTACCCGCATGCATGTTGGCGCGCACACTGCGGTTGCCAAAGGGGTCCAGTTCGATGCGGTCGGGGCGCCGAATCCACTGGCGCAGCGCCGTATAAGCCGCCGCGTCAGCCTTGGCAAAGCCAATGCGAGCCGGCTCTAAATTGGCCTGTGCCGCAGCGATGGCCCGCACCAGCCGCTCGCGCAACACCGGCACGTAGGCGGGGTCGGCATCGGTGCCGAGGCATCCCATTGACGCGGGCGCGCTGTGCGTGTGCGTCGCCGAAATCAGGATTCGATTTGTGGCAATCCCCGTCCGCACCGAGGCCAGTGACTTGGCCTCATCGAGCAGCACGCGGCCCATCATGCAACTGTCCACCACAACGAGCGCAACCTGAAGCTTGCCATCGGAGAGCACCACGGCGCGAGCGTGGACGCGCGTCTTGATCTTTTCCAATGCGCGGCTGAGCATGCCGCCGTTCACCAGCACGGGAAGTTTTTCCGGCGTGACATCCACCACCGCGGCGCCCGCCTTGAAGTCGGCGCGCACCGGTGCCAATGCCAGCCATACGGCGGCGGGAAAATAGAGAAACCGTTTCATGGGACGAAAGTGAGCATGCCAGCCTCTCGCAGCCTGACAACCAAAACTCCGCCCCGGTGAAGACTATCGTCTACGGCGTGAAGGCCCGAAGTGGTAGCCGCGCCCAACCCGGCTCATGCGCATCTTGGATTCCCTCGCTGAACGGCCCGACTGGGCGGCGTCAAAGAGCACCGTGTAGCGGTAATCGAAGCCTTCGAGCTTGGTGCGCTCAATTCGCCGGCTGATGAACCGCTCGATGGCCTCCACGTGCAGGGCGTCCTCAGCCACCATCAGGGTGAACGCGTCGCCGGAGGCAGCCGCCCGTCCCGTGCGGCCGATGCGATGCACGTAATCTTCCGGGTGCTGTGGCACGTCGTAGTTGATAACGTGGCTCACGTTGGCGATGTCCAGTCCGCGCGCCGCGATGTCGGTGGCCACCAGCACCTCGAAGCGGCCGTTGCGAAATCCATCCAGTGCCTGTTCACGTTCGCGCTGCGTGCGGTTGGAGTGCAGCACCGCCACGGCATGATTGTTGCGCTTGAGCAGACCGGCCGCGCGGTCGGCACCGTGCTTGGTGCGGCAGAAGATGATGACCGAGTCGTAGTGCAGATTTTCAAGCAGCGCAATGAGCAGGTCTGACTTCTGTGCGTCGGCAACCGGATAAATGAGATGGCGCACCGTCTCCGCCGGCGAGCGGCGCATACCGATCTCCACGGCCTCGGGATTGCGCATGGCCCAGTTGATGAGCGTCTCAATTTCCGGTGGGATGGTCGCTGAGAAGAGCGAGGTGTGCCGCTCACGCGGGCACTTTTCGAGAATGCGCCGCACGTCGGGAAGGAATCCCATGTCGAGCATCCGATCGGCTTCATCCAGCACGAGGTATTGCACACGATCCAGCCGGCAGTTACGCCGCTCGATGTGATCGAGCAACCGTCCCGGCGTGGCCACCAAGATGTCGACGCCACGCTGCAATGCTTCGTTCTGGGCCCCGTAGCCTACTCCACCGTAGATCACCGCAACGTCCAGGCTGGTGTGGCGTGCGTAGTCGCGAAACGCCGTCTCCACCTGGGCAGCCAACTCGCGTGTCGGCTCCAAAATAAGGGCTCGCGGGGCGCCCATGTGCGCATCGAGCTTCGAAAGGATGGGAAGGGCGAAGGCCGCCGTCTTGCCGGTGCCCGTCTGGGCGCTGCCGATGACATCACGGCCGGAGAGGATGAGCGGAATGGCGCGCAGCTGAATGGGGGTGGGTTCACTCCAGCCCATGGACTTCACGCCCGCCAATACTTTCTCGGACAAACCCAGACTTTGAAACGACATAGAGGCGCACACTAAACATCTTGCACCTTCTGGAGGCAACCAATTTCTATATTGAGCGGCTGCAGGCTCCGGTCTAACTTGCGCCTGTCGGAGCGTTGCACAGTCTGGTTAGTGCGCCTGCTTTGGGAGCAGGAGGTCGTGAGTTCGAATCTCACCGCTCCGACCATTTTTATGTCGGCACCTTCCGACCTCATCGCCAATGAGGCTCAATTAGACGACGTGCTCACCACGCCGCGCCCGGAGCTTTGCGAGTTCATCAAGAAGTTGAGCAGCCCGCTTCTGGTGCTGGGCGCTGGTGGCAAAATGGGCCCTTCGCTGGCAGTGCTGGCGCGACGCGCCGCCGCCGCCGCCGGACACCCCCTGCGGGTGATCGCCGTCAGCCGATTTGCAACGGCAGCGTCCCGTCAATGGCTTGAACACGAGGGAGTGGACACCGTTGCGTTCGATCTGCTCGCGCCGGATTGGTCGGCTTTGCCCGACAGCGCCAACGTCATCCATCTGGTTGGCCTTAAATTTGGCACGGTGCAGAATCCTGCCCTGACTTGGGCCACCAACACGCTGGTGCCCGCCGCCGCGTGCCGGCGTTATCGCGATGCCCGGATGGTGGCTCTCTCCAGCGGCACCATTTATCCACTCATGCCCATCGAGGGCGGCGGATCGGTCGAATCCACGCCCCTCGATCCGGTGGGTGAGTATGCCCTTGCCTGTCTTGCACGCGAACGCATCTTTGAACATCAATCGCAGACCTTGGGCTGCAAGCTCGCAATCCTGCGCCTCAACTACGCCATCGATCTGCGCTACGGCGTTCTGCACGACATCGCACAGCGCCTCTGGCAGCGCACTCCCATTGACCTGACGATGGGACACATCAACTGCATCTGGCAGGGCGACGCGAACGAATTCATCCTGCGCAGTCTGGCACTTTGCGAAAGTCCGCCGGCCATTTGGAATCTGACGTCGCCTCAAATCCACCCCGTTCGAAACCTCGCGCAGGAATTGGGAAATGCTCTGGGCATCGAGCCCTCATTCACACGCGTGGAAAGTCCCACATCCTTACTGAGTAATCCCGCGAGACTCATCGCGCGGCTCGGGCCCCCGCCCACCTCACTGGAGACCATGCTGAGCTGGACGGCGCATTGGATAAAATCTGGCGGAAACTCGCACGGCAAGCCCACACACTTCGAGGTGCGTGATGGAAGATACTAACGCCTCACTTCCAGACGTGTTCGGGATTTTTCTGGCCACGCCGCCTTCCCTCCCTAGACTTCGCGCATGATTCGCGTGGGCATCGGCTATGACGTGCACCCTCTGGTGCCGGGCAGGCCACTCATTCTGGGAGGAGTTTCCATACCGCACACAAAGGGGCTGGACGGCCATTCTGACGCGGATGTGCTCATGCACGCCATTTGCGACGCGGTGCTGGGTGCGCTGGGACTGGGCGACATCGGCCAGTTTTTTCCGAACACTGATCCGCGCTGGAAGGGTGCGCAGAGCAGGATCTTCCTAGTTGAAGCCGCCCGGCAGGTCGCCGCGCGGCGCGGGCGCATCGTGAACATTGATGCCACCCTCATCGCACAGGCGCCGCGGGTGTTGCCCCATGCTGCGCAGATGAAAGCCAATATTGCCGAGGCGCTGGGCATTGACAGCGGACGCATCGGCATCAAAGCCACCACCAACGAGCATCTCGGATTCATCGGCCGCGAGGAAGGGATTGCCGCGATGGCGGTGGCCGGTGTGGATCTTAACGACTGACATGGGCGCCAAGGCGGAAATCGCATGGACCCGCCACGATGAGGAGGGCCGCAAGGTTCATGTCTGCGCACGGCGCGTGGGCGGCGACTGGAGGTTTTCCCTGCAGGCCAACCGGTTCGACCAGTGGGAGCCACTCGCTCAACCGCCCCTCGAGGACTGGCTTGCCTTGTTGGACGCGGTGCGCCGGCGCATCCAACGCCGCCTCCTGCGACCCGAGGAAGCCGCCAGCGTGGAGCGGCGGATTCACCAGTACTTTCCCGGCACCACGTTGGACTGATCCATGCGTGTTCGCCCGCTCATTCTTGTGACACCCTGTCAGCAGGGGCACGGCGCGGAATTCTCCGACGCATCGCTCTCGCTCTCCAACCGCTACACGCAGGCGCTGGCCGACCATGGCGGGATGCCCGTGGTGATGCCGCTCACGGCCGCGGCGGAGGACATTGCCCAATGTGTGAGCAGAGCCGAGGGTGTGTTGCTCACGGGCGGCGAGGATGTCGAGCCCAAGCATTACGCGTCCGACCTTGCGCCAGCGCTGGCGGAGCAGATGGGCCCGACGGAGCCCGCACGCGATGTGCTGGAGCTCGCACTCATCGCCGAAGTATTCCGGCAACGAAAGCCCCTGCTCTGCATCTGTCGCGGCCATCAGATGCTCAACGTCGCACTGGGGGGCACTCTCATCGTGGACATTCCCACACAGATTGCCGGCGCGCTTTCGCACAAGCAGATGGCGCGAAAAATGGAGCCTGTGCATGACATCATGCTGGCGCACGACTCACAACTGGCGGCACTGCTTGCGGCCGAACGCCTCGGTGTCAACAGCACGCATCACCAAGCGGTGGATCGCGTGGCGGCTCCCTTGCGCGTCACGGCCACGGCGTCCGACGGCGTGATCGAGGCCATGGAACTCAAGGACGCGGCCGCCCTTCCCTTCCTGCAATCGGTGCAGTTCCATCCTGAACGGCTCTACGAGCGACATCAGAACTTCGCCGCGCTGTTCCGCGAATTTGTCAACGCCTGCGCGAGGGCTTGATCGCCCTTTCCAACTGACCGCGCAGAAGTCCATTGGTAGCCCACAGGCGATAGGTGAACCGCTGCGACAGAGGCTCGCGGTGGAATTCGCCCCCGGCGCATTCCAGAATGAGTCCGCCTGCCGCAATGTCCCAGAGACAGATGCCTTCCTCACGATAGGCGTCCAGCCGCCCCGCCGCCGTCCACGCCAGCGCCAACGCCGCGCTGCCCATGATCCGCACCTTCATCACCCGACTGCACAGGCGCGAAAACACGGGCAGATTTCGCCGCACGCTCGCGGCACTCTTGGCGAATCCCAAGGTGACCACCGCGTCGCGCAACTGGCGGGTGTCGCTGACGGCAATGACCCTGCCATTGAGATGCGCCCGGGCGCCGCGGCGCGCCGTCCACATTTCCTCAAGGAACGGATCCCACACGACGCCCACCACCGACTCGTAGCCGTCCCATCCGGAAGAGCCCGGCAAGCGCCGCTGCAACGCGATGGAGACGCACGCATGAGGAATGCCGCGCGTGAAGTTGACCGTGCCATCAATGGGATCAACCACCCAGCGCCATGCGGCAGCCGGATCGCCCACGTTGCCTTCCTCACCCAACACGGACACGTTTGGAAACTCCCGTCGCAACAGGCGTTCGATGAGCCGCTGCGTGCGCCTGTCAAGTTCCAGCTTGATGTCGTGATGTGCCTTTAGGTCGATGCGCTTGGGTGCCGCGAGATGGCGCAGGAGCAAACTGCCTGCGCGCCGTGCCACGCGGGTGGCGCATCGCAGTGCCTTGGGGATATCTGATGCGTTCACGGTGTCGTCGAGACCCCAGGTGCAATCCATCCACGCGACCGGTAGTACCACCAGCCCACCTGCTCATGCAGGTAGCGGTGCAACACCTGAAGCTGTGCGGATTCCGGCAGCACAGTCACGGCCGACCACCATGACTCGCGGATGGGATAGCCCACAAAGTCGCAGCCGACGGGAATGGCGTCCACGCCAGCACTACGAAACACCGCCAAGGCGCGGCGCATGTGCCATGCCGAGGTGACCAGATGCACCCGCGTCCATTGGTTGCGGCCCATCAACTCCGCCACCCGCCGCGCTTCCTCGTGGGTGTTGGCGCAAATGCCGGTGGAGTGGATCGTCACGTTCTCCTCGCAGATCCCCCACCTTTGGAGCAATCGGGCAACGGGCTCGGCCTCTGGAGTGGGGCCGCTGCGCGCACCAAACTGTCCCCCACCCAAAACTAAGTGTTGCGATTTCCCACGATGCAGCAGCTCAACCCCGGCCACCAACCGGTCGACTGCTTCATTAAAATCAATCCCGCCGGCCTCCTCCGTCCCACTGTGTGCATGGACAAATCCGCCCAACACCACCACGGCGTCCGCCGGTGGTACGTCATCGAGTGATCCTCGATAGTAGGGAACTTCCAGCGTCGCAATGATGCGCTTGGATAACGGCATGCCGGCAAAGAGCAGCAGGAAGAGCACGATGAGACCATTGATGTAAGCCCATCGGAATTGCTTTCGGCGGATCTGCCAGACAAGCATCGCCAGCAAGGCCAGCCAAAGAACTGCCAAGGGATCCAGGAGCAAATGCGCCAGCCGGGCCATGCTTGAGTCAGGAATCCGCCAACAAGGCGATGGATTCGGTAAGACGCCGATGCTTGTCTTGCCAATCGTCCAAGCGCTGCTGGTGCTCGGCGAGCACCGCGGGGGGGACCTTCTGTGTGAAGCCGGGGTTCCCAAGCTTCTCCTGCACCTTCGTAATTTCGACCGCGATTTTTTCCAACTCCTTGCCAAGCCGTGCGCGCTCGGCTTCAAAGTCCACCAGGCCAGCCAGGGGCAGACCCAGTTCACCCAGCACATTGCGAGCGGTCGGCGTTCCGCGGGCGAATGGGACACCATCGGACTCGAGCTTCTCAGCCCCCAGCAGCAAGCCCATCACCTCCAATTCGTACGGAGGCAGCTCGCCAGCAGGATGGAACAGAAAGGTGACACGCTTGGAGGACAGATTAAACTGCGCCTTAAGATTGCGACCGAGCGTGACAAGTTCGTGCTTGGCATTGGCGAATTGTTCATCGCTCTCGTCCAGCCCGTAGTTGGCCTTGAATTCATCGCCCAGCGGCTTGGGCCAATGAGCGGTCATGATGGTTTTTCCACCCTGCTCTGTCGGCATGTCGGTGGCGAATCCCATCCCGTGCCACAGCTCTTCGGTGATGAACGGCAACAACGGATGGAACATCCGCAGCGTGTGATTCAGCACGAAATCCATCACGGCAAGCGTGTTCGCTTTGCGCGCCTCATCACCTCCGTGCAACACGGCCTTGCTCGCCTCGACATACCAGTCGCAATACTCGCTCCAGAAAAACCGGTGAAGCGATTGCACGGCCGCCGCGAAGTTGTAGCTTGCCAGCGCGTCGTTCACGTCGGCGATGGCGCGGTCCAGTCGCAGCAGAATCCACTTGTCGTCGCTCGTGAGCAGGACTGGATTGATCTCACCCTCGGTCTCTCCCCCCTGCATCTGGCGGAAACGACAGGCGTTCCAAAGCTTGGTGCAGAAGTTGCGGCCCAGTTCGACGTCCTTCTCATCAAAGAGCACGTCCTGGCCGAGCGGCGCGCTTCGCATGGTGCCGAAGCGCAGGGCGTCCGCGCCATACTTGGCGATGAGTTCGAGCGGGTCAGGTGAATTGCCCAGCGTCTTGGACATCTTGCGACCCTGCTTGTCACGGATGATGCCGGTGAAATAGACATTGCGGAAAGGCATCTCTCCCATGAACTCGTAGCCGGCCATGATCATGCGCGCGACCCAGAAGAAGATGATATCCGGCCCGGTCACGAGGTCGGTGGTCGGATAAAACTTCCTGAGCGTGGCAGCCTGCTCCGGCCAGCCCATCGTGGCAAAGGGCCAGAGCCAAGAGCTGAACCACGTGTCGAGCACGTCGGGGTCTTGGGTGAAGCCGCAGTCCTCGAAGTTCTTGATTAGCGTGGGTGAAAGTGTCGCGACGAAAACGTCATATTCGCCTTCGTCCTGCCTCAACGCGGGGGCCATCGGTTGAACTTTAGGATCAACCTCCTTTCCGTCTGACACCCGGATCAATCTGACAAAAGTTGTTTCGTTCGGATCAGACACCGCGTGCCGTTGCCAGTTGCCTTCAACCCACTCATCCCAGCCCCACGGGAGAAGTTCATCCACCCAGTTCTCTTCGGTAACGTGAACCCGCTTGTGCCACACCGGCACCCGATGCCCCCACCAAAGCTGGCGGCTGATGCACCAGTCTTGAATGTTCGAGAGCCAGTGGTCATAAACTTTGGCCCAGCGGTCGGGATGAAACTTCATCTGCCCCTCCGCCACGCAGGCCTTCGACACCTCCACGCTCGGATACTTGAGAAACCACTGCTCGCTTAAACGCGGCTCAATGGGCACATCCGCACGTTGGCTAAAGCCCACGTTGTTCTCGTAGGGCTTCTCATCCACGAGTGCGCCCAGTTCGCGCAACTTTTCCACCGCCACCTTGCGCGCGGCAAATCGGTCCAACCCGTTCAAGTCCGCACCTGCAAGCGTGTTCATCGTGCCGTTGGCATTCATGATGTCCACGACCGGCAGCTTGTGGCGCTGGCCGATGTCAAAGTCCGCCTTGTCGTGCGCGGGCGTGACCTTGAGCACGCCGGTGCCGAATTCAAAATCCACATGCTCGTCGCCCACGATGGGAATGAGCTTTTGTTTGCTCTGCAATTCCGCAGGCAGCGGCCGCACAATGTGCTGGCCGATAAGATGCGAGTAGCGAGTGTCCTTAGGATTCACCGCCACGGCGGTGTCGCCGGGAATGGTCTCCGGTCGCGTCGTGGCGATGGTGAGCCACGTGCCGGGCGCTTCGGCCACCTCGACCTTGAAGTGATACATGAAGCCTTTCTGAGGCTTCATCTCCACTTCCTCATCGGAGAGCGCGGTCTGTGTGGCCGGACACCAATTCACCATCCGCTTGCCGCGGTAGATGAACCCCTTCTTGAAAAGCTCGACGAAGACCTTCTGCACGCAGCGCACGTAGTCGGGGTCCATCGTGAAGCGCTCGCGGCTCCAGTCGCACGAGCAGCCGAGCTTCTTGAGTTGCTCGATGATGATGCCTCCGTGCTTTTCCTTCCATGCCCAAACGCGCTTGAGAAATTCCTCGCGCCCGAGATCCTGCTTGGTCTTCTTCTCCTCCTTCTTGAGCTGCTTGGCCACCATGCCCTCGGTCGCGATGCCCGCGTGGTCAGTGCCGGGAAGCCAGAGAACCTCCTTGCCGTCCATGCGCGCTTTACGGGCAAGGATGTCCTGAATGGTGTTGTTGAGGACGTGCCCCATGTGGAGCATTCCCGTGACGTTGGGCGGCGGGATGACGATGGAGTAGGCCGGGCGTTTCTCGGAAACGCGCGCGGGGTCGGCGGTGAAGCAGTCTTGCTTCAGCCAGAATTCATACCACTTGTCTTCGACTTCCCGTGGCTCGTAGGTTTTGGAAATATCGGCCATGGGCGCGTGCAATGTCGGAGACACTAGAAGCCTATGAGCGCAGCAGCGCAAACTCCATCGAGTCCACGAGCGCCTGCAGGCTGGCCTCGATGATGTTCTCGCTCACGCCCACCGTGCCCCATTCGCGTTTGCCGTCGGTGGAGGCGATGAGCACTCGAGTTTTGGCACCAGTGCCGGCTACGCCATCCAAGATGCGCACCTTGTAGTCGGTCAGCGTCACTCGCTTGAGCTGCGGAAAGGATTTCACCAAAGCCGAACGCAGCGCGCCATCGAGCGCGTTCACCGGACCGTCTCCCTCGGCGACCGTGTGGTGCACCGCCTTGCCCACGCGCACTTTCACCGTCGCTTCACAGACAGATTCCTTCGTGTCGCGGCGCATCGAGACGTGGTAGGCGTCCACGCTAAAGAGCAGCTCGGGCTTGTGGTCAAGAATGCCGCGGATGAGCAGCGAGAGCGACGCCTCCGCAGCCTCATATTCGTAGCCGTCGTGCTCGCGCTGCTTGATGGTGTCCAGAATTTGCCGCAGCTCGGGTGTGTCGTTGGTGAGCTTGAGGCCAAGCTCGCGCGCCTTGAGGACGATGTTGCTGCGACCGGCCAGATCGCTGATGAGCACGTTGCGCTCGTTGCCGACGAGCGAAGGCTCAATGTGCTCGTAGCTTGCCGCAAGCTTCTGCACGGCGTTGACGTGCGTGCCGCCCTTGTGTGCGAAGGCCGACGCGCCCACCCACGGCTGGCGCGGATTGTGGCGGATGTTCGCAATCTCATCCACAAACTGCGACAACTCCTTGAGCTTGCGCAGCGAAGTGGCAGGCAGGCACGCGCGGCCCATCTTGAGCTGCAGGCAAGGGATGACGCTGGTGAGGTTGCAATTGCCCGTGCGCTCGCCGTAGCCGTTGATGGTTCCCTGCACGTGACACGCACCCGCCTCGATGGACGCAAGCGCGTTGGCCACACCCACGCCGATGTCGTCGTGCGTGTGTATGCCGACCTTGCCGCTCAGGTTCCCGATAGCGGCGCGGGTGATATCAGCAACTTCTGCCGGCAGGCAGCCACCGTTGGTGTCACACAAAACCACCATGTCAGCGCCGGCCTTCTCGGCGGCCTGCCACGTGGCGAGGGCGTAATTGCGGTCGAGCTTCCAGCCATCAAAGCAATGCTCCGCGTCATAGATGACGGTCTTCCCGTGGTCCTTCAGGAAGCGCACCGTGTCGCCGATCATGCCGAGGTTCTCGTCGGGGGTGCAGCGTAGGACTTCCTTCACGTGCAACATGGAAGTCTTGCCAAAAATCGTGACCACCTTCGTGCCCGCGTCGAGCAATAGTCGCACTTGGTCGTCGCGCTCGACCATCACACCCTTGCGGCGCGTGGAGCCGAATGCGGCAAGCTTTGCGTGCTTGAATTTCCGGCGCTTCGCCTGCGCGAAAAACTCAATGTCCTTGGGATTGCTGCCCGGCCAGCCGCCTTCGATGTAATGAACCCCGAAGGCGTCGAGTCGCTCCGCCACGCGAAGCTTGTCCGCGACCGAGAAGTTGACACCCTCACCCTGCGAACCGTCGCGCAGGGTGGTGTCGTAAATCTCCACGGGCTTCGCCATAGGACAGAAAACGGGCGAGAACTTCTACGCCAAGCCGACGCTGATGGCAAACCTCAAAACTCATGCCGCCCAGGGCAACTCTGACTGCCGCACCCGGCGCGGAGCCACCGGCTTCGCAATGGTGGATCGCTCAACGGCTCGCCGAACTTGAGCAAACCACCATCCGGCGCGCTCCAACACCTTCCGGCCTCGGGCTGGCGCTCGCCTCCTTGGAGCATCATAAACCAGTTCTAGTTGTCCGTGGGTGTTTGACTTGAATCGTTCCTTCATACTTGTCTCCTTTCGCGCTCAAGACTACGCCGCCACCCGGGACAAATGCAGTCCCACCCTAAACATGGGCTGCCATTTGATAATGGCCTTTGAAGTCGAAGCGAGCTTGGCTCACACTTGCCTCGGAGCGCTCACCGATGCTCATCGCCTTCCACAAGCCTTTTGGTTTCCTCTCCCAATTCACGCTGCCGGCCGGTTCCCGTTGGAACACGCTGGCCGCATTCGGATTTCCCCCGAGCGTGTATCCCATTGGCCGACTCGACGCCGACAGCGAAGGACTCTTGCTGCTGAGCGACGAGCCGTCATTGAACCAGCGACTGCTGCACCCTCGGCAAGGCCACCCACGCGAGTACTGGGTGCAGGTGGAAGGCGTTCCCACCGAGGCTGCCCTGAAAGCGCTCTCCGTCAGCATGGTGATCCAGAGCCAAAAGAGACGCGCGGGACACGCGCGTCTGCTCACCCCCCAGCCGCAAATTGCCCCGCGCGATCCTCCCATCCGATTTCGCAAACACATCCCGGATTGTTGGATCGCCCTTGAGTTGACTGAAGGCAAGAATCGGCAGGTGCGCCGGATGACGGCCGCTGCAGGCCACCCCACGTTGCGCCTGATTCGCGTCCGACTCGGGGGATTGCTGCTGGGTAATCTGGCGCCAGGCCAATGGAAGCGCCTCTCCCCTGCTGAACGCGCCGCCCTGCTGGATTATTAGTTTACGCTTTTGATTCCCTCACGGGGCCGCTAGCTTGCAGCGCTGTCCGACATGTCGTTGAGATTGTTCAACACCCTGACGCGCTCCATCCAGCCGTTCACCCCCCTCGATCCGGCCGCCCGCAGCGTGGGCATGTACTGCTGCGGCCCGACCGTTCACGACTACGCCCACATCGGCAATTTCCGCACCTTCGTCTTTGCCGATCTGGTTCGACGATACCTTCAGTTCAGCGGCTACAACGTGCACCACGTGATGAACATCACCGATGTCGAGGACAAGATCCTGCGGCGCGCACGGGAATCCAACCTCGCTTTGCGCGAGTTCACAGGCCGCTACGAGGCGGCGTTTCTACAAGACTTTGACACGCTCCTGTGTAGGCGCCCCCACGCTCTGCCACGCGCCACCGACCACATCTCGGAGATGATTGCGATCATCGGGCGGCTGGTCGAAAGGAGCATCGCCTATCGCGCCGCCGACGGCTCCGTGTTTTTTAACATCGAACGTTACCGCGCCTGCGGCTGCCAGTACGGGCGGCTCGTCCATTTGAATTCTGAAGCCCTTCGCCCAGGTGAGCGCGTTGCCAGCGACGAGTACGAGAAGGAATCGGCCGCCGATTTCGCGTTGTGGAAAGCGCGCGTTCCCGAGGACGGCGACGTTTTCTGGGAAAGCCCGTGGGGCGAAGGCCGTCCCGGCTGGCACATCGAATGCAGCGCGATGAGTATGAAGCTGCTGGGAGAAAGCTTTGATCTTCATCTGGGCGGCGAAGACCTCGTGTTTCCCCACCATGAGGATGAGATTGCGCAAAGCGAAGGCGCCACGGGCCGCCCTTTCGTGCGACACTGGATGCACGGAGCTCACCTGCTGGTTGAGGGCAAGAAGATGAGCAAGAGCTTGGGAAACTACTTTACCCTGCGGGATCTCTTGGAGAAGGGATACACCGGGCGCGAAATCCGGCACCTCCTGCTCACCGCCCACTACCGCGAATCGTTTAATTTCACGCTCGACGGACTGGCTGGCTCACGCGCGGCACTGGCGCGCATCGATGAATGCCTGGCCAAGCTCACAGAGGTTGCGGCCGAGGCCGACGCCCCGCCCGACGCCAAAGTCGTGGCCCCTTTCAAGGCCGCCCTTGACGAGGATCTCAATCTGTCCGCCGGCTGGGCTGTCATCTTCGACTGGGTGCGGGAATGCAACCGGGCCATGGCAGCCGGCCAACTTGGCGCCGAATGCGCGGCCGCGGCCCTGTCGGCTTGGCGGCAGATGGATGACGTGCTGGGCTTGGGTTTGAAGGCGGCCCAATCCGCGCCCAAAGAGATGCTCTCGCTTCTTGATCGGCGCAATCTTGCCCGCAAGGCAAAGGACTTTGCACTCGCCGACGCGTTGCGCGACGAGCTGCGTTCCGGCGGCTGGGCCATCGAGGACACTGCCAAGGGCGCGCGCCTCAAACGCCTGTGAAACGCGGCGCGTTCATCACCTTTGAAGGCACGGAAGGTGCAGGCAAGTCCACCCACCTGCGGCTGCTCGCGGCCCATCTGCGGGACGCGGGACATCACGTTCATGAGCTTCGCGAGCCCGGTGGCACGGAGTTGGGGGAGAAGATTCGCCACTTACTCAAGCACGATTCCGCGGGGAAAACCATGACGCCCGAATCGGAGCTGCTGTTGATGAACGCCAGCCGCGCACAGCTCGTGCGTGAAATCATCCGACCCGCGCTGGCGGCCGGCAAGGTGGTGTTGTGCGACCGGTTTTGTGATTCAACCACGGCGTATCAAGGCCATGGTCGCGGGCTTCCCTTGAATTTGGTGGAGGCGACCATTGCCGGTGCCGTGGGCGACACGCTTCCCGACCTCACGCTGCTGCTGCATGTCTCCACGCAAGTGAGCGAAAACCGCCGCAGCCGGCGGGCTGACTCCGATAGGTTCGAGGAAGCCGGGCCGGACTTCTTCCGTCGCGTCGAAGAGGGCTTCGCGCAGATTGCCGAGAAAAACCCCGGCCGTGTCCGGTGGATTGAGGCCGACAGGCCCGTTGAGACCGTCCAGTCAGAAATTCGGCGGCTGGTTGCCCAGCTCTTGAACTGATGTTGCGCTTTAGTTTTTGCGAACTCTCCGTTGACTTCTGGGGGCGATTGGCTAAGGTTCGCGCCCCTGACTGGTTATGGCAGAAATCAAGAAAGTCTCTCAGATGAAACCGCTGGAGCGCCGGCGTTGGAAGCGCCGCATGCTCAAGCGCAAGGGCCTTCGCAAGCGTGCCATCAATCAACCCATTCGTAACAAGCTGGCAAGCCTCAAGCGCGATTTCAGAAAGCGGCAGGAGACCGGCGACAAGGCCGCCAGCGAACAGGCCATGCGCGCTTTGGTTTCCGCCATGGACAAGGCCGTCAAGAAGGGACTCGTGCATCGCGGCACCGCTGATCGGCGCAAGTCTCGTTTGGCCCGCCAACTGGCGAAGCTGAAGTAGTTCGCTTCCTCTACAGAACCGTAATCAGTCCAGTCGACCTATTCTGGTCGCCGGCTGAACGAAGGATGATTGCGGAGTTGGCTCCCAACCCTGACCACGCTGCAGGAATCGCGGCACTGTTGATGATGATCTGCGTGCCATTGCTGTTAAAGGCGTAACCCGCCGGAGGCGCATTCGCATCAACGGCTACCGTGCCACCGACAACCTCCAACATCGTCGTATTGTTGTAGAAATAGACGGTTTCAACCCCGCGAAAATTGCTGCCGGTGATGATTAGGTTGCCGGCCGATCTCGTGTAGGTGGCGGCACCGTCAAACCCACCCCCTGCGAAAGTTGCCGCAACCGTTCCCGGGAAAGCGGGCGTCGCTGACACGGTGATGGCACCCACGGGCGGAACGATCGCTGTGGTTGAGGTCACGATACCAAAGGGAGTGGTGATGCGAACCCGGCGCCCGGCACTCGTGGCAGAGTCTAGGAGCGAAGTGACACTCGTCCACCCTGGAGCATTTGCGGCAATCGTCAAAGCCGTTGCCGTAACGGTGATTCCCGTCGTCGGCGTCACCGGCAGTGCGTTGGGGATGTTGATCCCGTTCGCATCAACCATATCCACCCGTGTCACCATCCCAAACCCTGTGCCGTTCAGGATCATATTGTCAGAGTCCCGGCGGTAGTCGCTGCCCGTGATCCCGGTGATGGAGGTAAAGCCCGGTGGCAATCCCACCGCAAAGCGCTGTGCCAGCGGGCTGGTCGCTGGATCCCTGGCGCTGATGAGGTGGAAAATGCGGTGAGGATCGCTCACGGTCGTGTCGGCGGTGGTTCCATCGGAAAACTGAATGAGTTGGGTGTCGACCAGAATTTGTGTGTCCGTCACCTGAACCCCTGCGTGAGGGAGGGGAATCCGTGGAACGGGCGTCAAGGCCGAGCCACTGGCATTGTGGATTTGAATTTCCGCCACCGCTTTCAGGCCGCTTCCCTGGATAATGATGTCATCTCCCACGGTCTTGTCCCGGTTGAAAGCCCCCGCGCTGTTGAATCCGCCGATGCTGACAATCACGGGCTGCACATTGACAGCGAAGAGGACGCTGGCATTGATGTCCGAAATACCGGCGGCATTGTAGAGCCGGAAGGCCCGTCGGCCGGTGAAATTACTGTCGGCGTCGGCACTGACCATGGTGTTGGCCGCCATCAGAAGCCGGGTTCCGTTGTCCTCCACAGAAACCGCAGGATTGGGAAGTTGAACAAAGACCGGGGCGGGAAAGGACGTCCCGTCCTCGCGCACCAGCTCCAGTACGCTGAGCGTGTTGAGGCCCGTGCCGTTGATTTCCAGAACCCGGTCACGCTTGAACATTTTTGTCGTCACCAAAACGTCTTCCCATCCACCTGCAGCAGTGACCTGCGCCACCGTAGACACGATTGGCTTGGAGGTGATAGTCGCAATCAGTGGATTGTTGGCCGGGCTCAATACGCTACTGACATCCTGCGGAGGCACCACCGTGCGGCGCGCGACACGAAGGCGACGGTTGGAACCGTCGGCCCGGAAATTAACCGCGTTGATGGGAATGACCGCCATCGTGTCCGAGAGCACCTCGAAGGTGACGGCTGTCGGCAGACCGGTGGACGCGCCGCCCGCCTTGTTGCCGTTGTCAAATACCGAAGTGCCCTGACTGTCATCCACACGCAGATGAGAAAGCTTGAGCGCGGCGGCATCCTTGCTGCGAAATCCGAAGCCGCGGATGACGAGCGTCTGCGCGCGGTCATAAACGATACCGTCGGCGGCCGTCGCTCCAATCACAGGCCTGCCCGTTTCAATGTTAAATTTCTGCGGGCTCTTTAAGCTGGGCCCCACCGTGTTCCAAACGCGGATCTGCCGGTCTGTGCCCTCGACGGCGTCGCTGAACACGCCCGCCGGGATGCGGAGCATCTGGTTTGAGGCGACGTAATCATCCACCGGCCAGATGGTTTGCAGCACGATGTCGCCACTCAGGATTTCCACGGCCGTCGCGCTGGCCAGTTCATTGCCGATGATGGTCAGGGTTTCCTCCGTGCGAGTGTAGGTTTTTTGCTCTATCGGAGTCTGGCCGGCGTCGTCGCTCACCATTCCGATGGTGGGCACCTCGACATCCGGCGCGATGGCGTTCTCCAGCCGCCACGTCGTGGCATCGCGGGGAAACACGACGACATCGTTGGGTCCTGGCCCCCGGATATGGCCCCAAAGCGAATAGCGCTGCTGGTTGCCGACCATGCTGGATTCACCGCTCCAGATGACCTCAAAATGATCGCTGAGCTTGGTGAACGTGTACGTGATGGGCGAGTCCAGATTGATCACGCCCGGCCCCGCCGCCGCCGCCGTGACCCAGTTGGCATAGCCCAGATTGAAGGCGGCGTTGTTCGACCAGTTGTTGGTGCCGGTGCGGTCGTAGGCGATGGGCACGCCATCCACGGACGTTCCCAGATTGTCGGCCACGAAGAGAAAGTCCGGATCCAGAACCGTGCGCCCCAAGGTGCGCGTCGCAAACTGCCAAAGCTGCTGGCCAGACCAGACCGCCGCGCCCTGATTGGTGTTGCTCAGATTGCCCACCTGGAAGCCGTTGGGCGCAATGAAGGTGTCCTTCCAGAAAAAATTGGTGGGGGTGAACACGCTGCCGAGGAGCGAATCGAAGGGTTGATGATAGAACTGGAGGGTGTCGATGCCCCCGCGCAAGACCACCGTGGAAGGCCCCACGTTGCTGGGGTTCATGCTCGCTCCGCCCTGCCAGCCAATCACCGGCTGCCCCCAGATGGGCGAGGTGATGGGCACGGCGGGAATGATGCTCCCCGCGCCTCCGGCCGGGGCGCGGCGCGGCCAGAATGGGAACTGCTGGCCCGTGGGGTTCTGGAAGAGCAAACCTGCCGGCACCCCCGACCACTGGGTGTTTAATGCCTGCATTTGCCCGCGCGTGGTGGGCAGCAGTTGCGCTGGAATGACCAACTGCACCGCCGGATCGTAGGCCTCCCACGCGTAGTTGTTGGTGCGGTAGAGGTATTTGAGCGCGCCGGCGTCGTCGTACGTCATCACATGGCGCGGCTGCGTCTGCCCCCCCATTGAATTGAGCCCGTCATAGTACACGCCAAAGCCAAAGAGCGTGGGCTGGTCCGACCAGTAGAGCGATGTCTCGCCATAAAACGCGTCCGTGATGCCCGCGACGGCCGTCCACGCATTGCCGCTGGTGTCGGCCGTGAATTCCTCCATGTCCATGACGGTGATCGTGGGAAGCGCACCCACGGTGGGCAGGCCGTCATGAATGAGCCGATAGGCGTACTGGACGCCGTTGATGATGTCGGTCTCCTTCCACGTCATCGGGTCGTAATTGCGCAGCTTCACGTGGAAATTAAACTGCGTCTGCGTCGCGTTGGTGCTCAGGCCAATGATCGAAAATGCATTCCGGTGCGGGTTGCCGATGCCCAGTTGGTTCATCAGCATGCCCAGCGTCAGCGACTTGATGTCGATGATCTGGGCGTTTTGCGCGGTGGTGTTGGCCCACGTCGTGTTGTAATTGCCAAAGAAACCGTGCTTCACCAGGTCGATCTGGGTGACGCCGCGGTAGCTGCCGTCGGCCGGCACAAAGAAGTCGTTGATGGCCCGGAAGGCTTCGTTGACGGCGCCGACGCCTTCCAGCCCAAAGTAGCTGACGAAGCTCGCATCGAACGAATAGGTCAACTGCGGGATGTTCCAGCGGAAAAACTGCTTGATGTCCTTGGGGCCTCCCAGCCCGAAAGGCTCGCCGGCCCCGTTGACGATGTTGTTGTTAATGCCACCGGGGTTCACCTCGGCTGGGTCCGGCGGCCCCGCCAGCACAAACGCACAAGCCGAAGGGGCAATCCAAAGCACGCCCGCAAGCGTAAGCAGAACGCACCAATGAGTTCCCTTTGTTCCCCTCACCCGTTATCCCCCCTTGATGGCTCCAAAGAATGAGAGCCGTAACCGGGCAGGAGCAAACCAGACTATTCACTCCCTGTCAATAACTAGACCCCAAGGGCGAAGGGCCAGCGGTCGGACTTGGCCCAGATGGATCGCAACTCATGGGTCACGAACGATTCCAGCCGTGCGGCGCCACCGACCGCGAAGGCGCGTACGGTGATCGTTTACAATAATTCCACCAGCTCCTCGACGCCCACCACCGAGTCCATCACCGCCATGTGGAAGGATGGCCGCGTGGGAACCTATCGCGGCGTCAAAGAGGGAGCCGTCAAATACAGCGCGACGGTGTTCGGCGACAAAGGCGTCTCCACGGCCGGCATCTATGGCCAGGGTGTCCCCGTCAACGGAGTCGTGCCGACGAACGACAGGTTCTTCAAGGGCGGCCCCGTGCCGGTCAGTCCCGCCGAGACGCTGGAAATCTTTGCGCTCATGCAGGCCGCGCAAGAAAGCAAAGCCCAGAACGGCGCCGTTGTCCGTCTCAAGAATCTTTGGGAGGCAAAGTAGTGGGGATATTCACAAAGGTTCTTTGCCTTTGCTAATAGACACCCCGCTGGATAGGGGCAGCCACATGATGAACCCACTCTCACTCGCCCCCCGCGGCCTGAGCAGCCCTCGCTTGGGAATCCTGCTGCTGGTTGCGGGGATCATGGCCATCGGCTGCGGCAAGCCCGAGCAAGCCCCCACCGGCACCGTGCCGGTCATCAAGGTCAAGCCCGAGCAACTGTCGGATCCAAGCCAGGCTGCCAACGCCCTGTTTGTGGAGGCCTCCCTGCTGTTTGCCCAGTACAACGAGGCGGAAGGCGACCTCGAAAAGCAGTATCCGCTGGCCAGTAAAGCCATGCAAAACCTCGAAAAGATCATCACCACCTATACGCAGACCGAGATGGCGGTGAAACTCATCCAAGGCCAGGCCATCATCAATGGCAAAGCTTTTTCCCTGCTCTCAGAAAAGTCGCGTTTCAAGAAACTCGAGTTGCGCTTCAACGCATCGACCGTCCCGAGTGCTCTTCTGCTCTTCATCGCCGGGAAGCTGGAGGGTAAAGATAAAGCCCGTGCGTTAAGCTCGATTGCTTCTGCCATGGCGCGAGCGGGCGACAAGGCTGGGGCCAAGGTGGTGTTCTCAAACGCCCTTGCCATCGCC
>SYLI01000071.1 GCA_005809105.1 Verrucomicrobiales bacterium
GGAAGGCTGCCGTTCTACCAGTGAACTACACCCGCGAACGCCCCGCGACTTTAGCGTGAGACCTTGCGTTGTCAATGAACCAGCCCTTATGCTCACGCCCTAGCGATGAGTTTGCTGCTGTTGAAAGGCGGGCGCGTTCTGGATCCCTCTCGGGGCTTTGACCAGGTTGCTGATGTCCTGATCTCGAATGACAAGATCACGGCAGTGGGCGACGCGGTAGCCCTGGCTGATGCACCGCAAGTACTCGACTGCTCGGGCAAGGTGGTCTGCCCCGGTCTGATTGATCTGCACGTTCATCTGCGTGAGCCCGGCGGATCCGCCAAGGAGACCATCGCCAGCGGCACGGCGGCTGCGGCGCGCGGCGGGTTTACCAGCGTGGTGTGCATGCCCAACACGTCGCCGGCCATCGACAATGCGGCAACGGTGGCGTGGATACGTGACAAAGCCGAGCGCGAGGCGGCCGTGAATGTCTTCATCGCCGGCGCCATCACGCAGGGGATCGCCGGCGAGGAACTTGCACCCATTGGTTCGCTCAAGCAGGCCGCCGTCGTCGCCATTACCGATGACGGGCATTGCGTGCAGAACAACGAACTCATGCGCCGGGCGCTGGAGTATGCGCGGATGTTCGACCTGCCAGTAATGGATCATTGCCAGGATTATCTGGCCGTGAGCGGCGGCGTGATGCACGAAGGCTATTGGAGCCTCAATTTGGGACTCAAAGGCTGGCCGGCAGTGGGCGAGGATTTGATCGTGGCCCGCAACATCCAGTTGGCGGAACTCACGGGCACCCACATCCATTGCCAGCACGTCAGCTCGGCGGGCGCAGTGCGCTTGCTGCGCGAGGCCCGCGCGCGTGGCATTCCCATCTCCGGCGAGGCCTGCCCGCACCACTTTGTGCTGACCGACGCGGCCGTGGCGGGCAGCGAACAATTCTGGGCTGCCGACGGCGCTGCCCTGCTGCCCCAGCCTCGACGCCCGGCGTGGCCGGCCTATGACACCAATTTGAAAATGAACCCGCCGCTGCGCTCGGCGCGTGATCGAGAGGCCGTTCTCGAAGGGCTCTGTGATGGCACGCTGGACATTCTTTGCAGCGATCACGCTCCGCACAGCCGCCATGAAAAGGAGGTGGAGTTTGACTCCGCGCCCTTTGGCATCACCGGACTGGAAACCGAGGTGCCCCTGTCGCTGACGTACCTCTATCACACGGGCAGGCTCGACTTGGCGTCATTGATAAAAAAGTTTACCGTGGCACCCGCCCGCCTGTTGCGATTGGCCAAAGGCACGCTCGCCCCTGGCGCCGATGCGGATGTGACGGTGCTGGATATCGACCGTCCTTGGATGTACTCCGCCGCCGAAACGGCCAGCAAGTCGGTCAATTCACCCTTCGAGGGCTGGGCGCTGCGCGGTTGTGCCACCACCACCATCGTGGCTGGCAAAATTGTCTGGCAAGCCTAGGCGCCAGAGCCTAGGATGCAGTCATCCAAGAACTCCACATACTGCCATGAAAAGAACCACACTCATCCTGACCGCCTGCCTTTTGTCGGCCTTTCAATCCATCGCTGCTGAAGGCTGGCTGACCAACATCGAGAAGGGACAGGAGCAGGCCAAAAAGGAGGGCAAGCTGCTGTTCGTCGAGTTCACGGGGTCGGACTGGTGCCCGCCGTGCATCGCGCTCAAGAAAAAGGTGCTGAGCACCGAGGAGTTTGCCAAGTTCGCCAAGGAGAGCCTGGTGCTCGTGGAAATTGATTTTCCCCGCAAGAAAACGCTGGATGAGGCGCAGCGCAAGTACAACGACAGCCAGTCAAAGAAGTACAAGTTGGATGGCGTGCCGATGGTTCTGGTGTTTGATGCCAGTGGCAAGCAGGTGCTCAAGGACGTGGGCTTTGGCGGCGAGAGCGTCACCGAGTACATCGCCAAGCTGAAGGCCCTCAAATAGCCGGATTTCTCAGCCAGACTTTGCCAACGCGGGGCTTCGCTCCCCGCGTTTTTGCTTACCGCTTGCCCCGAGAACGCGCTGCCCCTAGCATCCGCCCGCCATGGAGAATGGGTCGCGGGCAATTCTGGCACTTGAGGACGGCACGGTGTTCCACGGAGAGGCCGTGGGCGCACAAGCCAGCGCCTGCGGTGAGGTTTGCTTCAACACCTCCATGACCGGCTATCAGGAGATTCTCACCGATCCTTCCTACAAAGGGCAGATCGTGACGATGACCTATCCCGAGATCGGGAATTACGGTGTCAACGCGCAGGATGTGGAGTCGTGGAAGCCTCACGTCGCAGGTTTTGTCATGCGCGAGCTCTCTCCGCTCAGCAGCAGTTGGCGCAGCACCCAATCTCTCGATGCCTATCTCAAGGAACACGGCATTCCTGGCATCCAAGGCATCGACACCCGTGCGCTGACCAAACGGCTGCGCACGCGGGGCGCAATGAAGGGATTTATTTCCACCCAAGATTGCACGGAAGCCGAGGCCAACAATCGGGCGGCGGCTTGGCATGGAATGGCGGGCGTGGATTTTGTCAAAGAGGTGACCCACCCCCAAGCGTTCGATTGGGAAACACACGGCGTGTGTAGCGAGCCCTTTGCGCTGTCGAAGGGCGGGAGGCTTGCGGGGGCTGGTGCCGCACTGCCACCGGCCGACATTCCCATCGTGGCCTACGACTTCGGCATCAAGTACAACATCCTGCGTTGCCTGCGCCAGCATGGGTTTGCGGTGCATGTGGTGCCGGCAACGACGCCAGCAGAAACGGTCATCCACAGGAAACCTGCTGGCGTGTTCCTCTCCAATGGGCCAGGCGATCCATCTGCGCTGGGTTACGCCGTCGAGGCTGCGTCAAAACTAGTGAAGCATGGAATGCCTATCTTCGGAATCTGTCTGGGTCACCAGATTCTCGGCCAGGCTTTTGGAGGGAAGACCTTCAAGCTTCGGTTTGGGCACCGTGGCGCCAACCAGCCCGTCAAGGATTTGGAGTCAGGGCGGATTGAAATCACCTCCCAGAACCACGGCTTTGCTGTGGATCCTGCGACGCTTCCGACCGAAGCGGTGGTGGACAGGATTAACCTCAACGACCAGACGGTTGAAGGCATGCGCCACCGCCACCGCCCCATTTTTAGCGTGCAGTATCATCCGGAAGCCTCACCGGGCCCCCATGACGCCTCGCCACTGTTTGCAAGATTCCGCGATCTTGTTAGGCAAGTCTAACATTGACACCGCGAAAATTGTGATGCAGTTTGCCAGCAGTCCACGGGTAGGTGGTGGCAGTTCGAGGCATGCCAACGATCTACATACTTACCGAAGGATTTCCCAACAAATCCTTCCAGTTGCGCGAAGGCGTCAACACGATCGGTCGTGATGACGACAACGCCATTCACGTCCCCGATTCTTCATTGTCTGGCAATCACGGGCAGTTCGTCGTGGCTCAAGGGGCGGTGAGCTATCAGGACTTGGATTCCACCAACGGGAGTTTCATCAACGACGAGCCCGTCACTGAGGCCGCCTTGCCCATGGGCACCATCTTCCGGCTGGGCTCCGTCGTCATGCAATTGGGCAACGGCGTGGTGCCCGCCCCCACCAAACGAACCACGGCCGTCATCATGGTGTCGCCCACGGGCATCCGTCCCGGAGCGGTGCGCAGCGGCGCTGGCGACGTTCACTCCCCCTTCAAGCACAAGAAGAGCCTCGGAACCAAGGTCTTCAACATCATCCTTGTCATCGTGGGAATCGCCATCGCAGTGCTGCTCATCTTCACGGTGATGAAGACTTAGTCTCCTGCCAGTAATCGATCACGAGGACTTCATCGAGCACCGGCTTGATGATTTTTACGAACTCCTGATGACTGGCGTGCGGAAGATACGCATCGCGATCCTTCTCGGTGTCAAAAGTCAGGATGAAACAGTGGGTGAAACCCTTGTTCAACCCCTCCGGGCTGTTGTTGGCGCCAAACTCAAATTCGCGAATCTGCGGGATCTTTGAAGGCAGCGCCGCAAACGCCACGATGATGCGGTCGCTCTGTGCCTTTGACACCCCGTCCTTGAACTTGACGCAAACCACATGGCGCAGCTTGCGTACCGGCGGCTTTTCCGCGGCGCGTCCAACCTCCGTTTGCATTCCCAAGGCAATCACAACCGCCGCACAAGTCACGAGGAGTTTCATGTGCGCACGATGCCACGACACCTGCCGCGCCGCAACATCCCTTCTTCCCTCCGGCATGGCGCACAAAGGGTTGCGCTTTGTTCTGCAATCCGTATTCATTGCCCATCCGATGGACGAATCCAATCCACTCATCGAGCAACGCCGGTCGAAGCTCGCGTCCCTGCGCTCCGAGGGAGTCGATCCCTTTCGCGCCAAGTTCACTCCGAGCGAGCCGTGCGCCAACAGCCATTCGGATTTTGTGGAAGGCCGCGCCGTCGCCGTTGCAGGCCGGTTGGTTTCGCTTCGGGACATGGGCAAGACAACCTTTGCGCATGTGAAGGATCAAAGCGGTGCCCTTCAACTCTTCGTTCGCAAGGATGATGTGGGAGAGGCCGCCTATGCTCGCTTCAGACATCTGGATCTAGCGGATTTTGTCGGCGCGCGCGGCACCCTTTTCAAAACCAAGACCGGAGAGATCAGCGTCCGAGTGAGCGAGTATGTGGTGCTGGCAAAGGCGTTGCGTCCGCCACCGGCCAAGTGGCATGGACTCTCCGACACCGAGACACGCTACCGCCAGCGTTACCTGGACTTGATGTCCAACGATGAGGTGCGGGAGACGTTTCTCAAACGCAGCGCCATCGTCCACGAGATACGAGCCTTCCTGCATCGGCGCGGGTTTGCAGAGGTGGAAACGCCGATGATGCAGGCCATTCCTGGTGGCGCAGCAGCCCGACCCTTCGTGACGCGCCACAATACCTTCGGGCGGGATTTCTTTCTGCGCATCGCGCTCGAGTTGTACTTGAAGCGGCTGCTTGTGGGCGGCATTGACCGCGTGTTTGAGATGGGAAGAAACTTTCGGAACGAGGGTATCTCGAGGCGGCACAATCCGGAGTTCACGATGCTGGAGGCCTACCAAGCCTACGGCGACTACGAGACGATGATGGAACTGTGCCAGTCGCTGATCTGCCATGTGGCGCAGATGGTGCTGGGCACGTTGCGTATTGAGCACAAGGATGCCGACGGCGGAGTCATTCGCACCATCGACCTGACTCCGGAATGGCGTCGGGCGCGCTACAAGGATCTCGTGCGCGAGAAAGCGGGGGACGACTGGTTTAAGATCGTGCCCCAGCAGCGACGCGAGCGCGCGGCCAAGCTGGGGATCGATCTTGCTGCCGCGGGAGAGGACTTTGAAGTCACCAGCGCCGTGTTTGAAAAGCTCATCGAACCCACGCTCATCCAACCCACGTTTGTGACGCACCTTCCCAAAGAGTTGGTGCCGCTTGCCAAGATTTCTGGTGATGACCCCGATACGGTCGAGGTGTTTGAGTGCTGCATCAATGGACAGGAGATTGCCCCCGCGTACACAGAGCAAAATGACCCCATCGAACAGCGCGAGCGACTCCAGCATCAAGCCGGAGGAGAACAGCAAAAACTCGACGAGGATTTCCTCGTGGCGCTGGAACACGGCATGCCGCCCGCTGGAGGTATTGGCATCGGCATCGACCGTCTCTGCATGATGCTGCTCGGTCAGGAGAGCATCCGTGACGTCATCCTCTTTCCCCAGCTCAAGCCCCGCGACGAGCCAGCTTCTCCCAGTCCACTGGCTCCCTGAGGTCGATGCGCGGCAGCGTCGCGCCGATGGCTTCGGGATATTTGTGAACCGCGCCCGTGTTGAAAATCACCACGCGGTCCTCTCGGCCGATCCTCCCCTGCCCCACCAGCCGATGCAGCGCACCCAGACACACGGCCGTTTCAGGGCAAACGGCAATGCCTTCTTCCGAATTGCCAAGACTCATCCATCCGGGGATTTCCGATTCGGCCACGGCTACGGCAACGCCATCGCTGGCACGTAGCGCATCCAGAATCATAAAATCTCCCACGGCCTGGGGCACACGCAAACCACTGGCGATCGTCCGCGCATTTTCAAACCGCTTGGCAAACCTTTCCCCGGCATCCCACGCCCGGACGATGGGCGCGCAGCCGTCGCTCTGACAGGCCACGATGCGCGGGCGTTTGCTCCCCCTAAGCCATCCGATGGCCGCCAGCTCCTCAAACGCCTTCCACATGCCAAGGAGGCCCGTGCCGCCGCCGGTGGGATAGAAAATCCAATCCGGAAGAACCCAGTCACACTGCTCGGCCAATTCAAGGCCCATCGTCTTCTTTCCTTCGATGCGGTAGGGCTCCTTGAGCGTGGAGAAATCGAACCAACCCATGGCGGACGCACCCTCGCGCACCAGCCTGCCACAGTCATCGATGAGCCCATTGACGGCGAATGCGCGTGCTCCCGCCAACGCACACTCCTTCTGATTGATGGCCGGTGAATCCTCCGGCATAAAAATCCACGCCTGCAGCCCTGCCCTCGCAGCGTAAGCGGCCAGTGCGCCGCCAGCGTTGCCCGCCGTGGGCGCTGCCAGAGTCGAAAGGCCAAAACTCTTGGCCATCGTCACCGCCAGTGCCATGCCTCGTGCCTTGAAACTGCCCGTGGGCAGCCGGCTTTCGTCCTTGATAAACAGATTGCTCAGGCCAAATTGTGCGGCCAATCGCGGCGCTTCCAAAAGCGGCGTCATCGTCTCGCCCAGTGAAACGATGTCGGTGTGCGCATCCACGGGCAAGAGTTCCCGATATCGCCACATGGTGGCCGGCCTTTGGGAGAGCTCCGGCTTGGTGAATTGCCGGGCAACTTCCTTAAGATCGTAGCGCACCCAAAGCGGGCGCCCGCAATCCACGCAGAGATTCCAAGGCTGGCGAGCTGGGTAGTGCTTCCCGCAGAGGGCGCACTCCAGGTGGGTGAGTGCCGACATGCGTCACTGTGGCCGACGAAGGCGGAAGGTCCCATGGTCACCGGCGCTTCGAAAGTCGAACATCAACTCCTGCGCGGTGCCGTTGCCCTCATAGCGATACACGCCTCCAGCCAGCCAGCCCAAGTCTGCCGAGCCAGTGAAGCGACTCGTGCCGTTGTCCTCACGTCGCAGCATGTCCAACCGGCTTGAAAAACTCAAGGGGAGGCACCACTGGATGTATCGGGCTTGAAAATGTGCGTTCACCAACTCCGGGGACTTGGGCGTGATGACGCAGCGCAGAGCACCCTCATGCCCGTTGTGGTCACTATGCCACTGGCCTACCCACGCGCCGGACACACCGGCAGAGGGCCTCCCCATCGCCTGTTGCCACTCGCGATCAAAGGTGCCACAGGCCGTCGCGAGCAGCGTCAGCAGTGCCACGCACAGTGGAATATGCGGTTGGTTTTGCATGACAAGCATGGCGGAGAGAGGGGGATTCGAACCCCCGGTAGGGTTTTACCCCTACGCAGGTTTAGCAAACCTGTGCCTTCAACCACTCGGCCACCTCTCCAGAATGGTGATGAGTGTGGCTGAAGCCCTCGAGACTGGGCAATCAAAAATCACGAGCGCCGCCGCGCTCATCACCACGCGCATCCTGACGCCTGTCAAACCAACCCACCAGCAGCGTGTCCACAAAAAGCTGGATGGCATGATAGAAGATGAGCGCCACCGCTCCCTGTGGATTGGCCGGAAAAAACCGCTCCCACAGGTAGATGCCGTTGGGAAGGGTCTTTTGCGCCCCCGCGAAAACAGCCGCCGTCCGGGTCATTGCGTCCAACCCCATCGCACGGCAGGCTGCCAGATTTCCCAGCAGTAATGTGATGTGAAGCGCGGCACAGCAGCCGGCATACCGCAGCAGGACCACGACATCGCCCTTGAGACTCTGTGCGGCGGCGGCCACGCCCGTGTAAGCAAACACGAGCACGATGCACTGTGGGGCCACCCGTAGTGCCGGGCGCATCGCAACCGTCCGATGCCAAAGCCATCGGCGCGCCCACTGTCCCAGCAGCACCGGCAACACCACCGTCAACGCCATGCTTTGCATCATCCGGGATGTCTCAAAGGCCACTTCGTGCGAGTCGAGCGCCAACCTCAGGATGAGCGGCGTAAAAAGTACCGTCGACAGATTGGTCAGCAGTGCCACGATGATGGCGAATTCTCCGTTGCCGCGCGCCAGCAGGGTCAGCGCAATCGCCGATGCCATCGTGCTCGATTGCGCAGCCATGAGTATCATGGCCTCAAAGAACTGCGCTGCGGCGGCAGGCGGCATCGCATGGCTGAAGAGTTTTGCAAACTGCCCGGCCAACAAGGGTGCGACGATGTACACACTTGCGAACACCAGTAGGATGGCCCGCCAGTTTGCCGCCTGGCCAACGAGGGTTCGCGTGTCGGCCATGAAGCCTGAGAGACCCAGCACAAGGGCGACGAGTGTGGGAATAATCCATCCGGCCTGGCGGATTTGTACTCCGCCCTCCGGCCAGACCAGCCCCAACAACAGCACTGCCATTAAAGCCACTAGGAACCAGAAGCGTTGGAGCAGGCTCGCGCTCATGGAGCATTGAGTTTGGAAGGCTTTAGGTAGAACGCGGCGGCAGTTCCTCCCAAGAAGGCGTCCAGCGATTGCGGCGCACGACGGCGCATGTAGTCGATCGCCACATTCATCACACGCGCATAGTCGCCTGCCAACAAACACACGGGCCAGTCCGAACCCACCATCAGCCGGTCCGGCCCGAAGGCACCGAAGATCACCTCCAAATAGGGGTGCAAATCTGAGGCGGCCCATGTGTCCCAATTCGCTTCGGTGACCAGACCTGAGACCTTGCACCAGACATTGGAGAGGGACGCCAGTTTCTCAATCTGTTCCGCCCACGGCTGCAATGCTCCTGCCCTGATGCTCGGCTTGGCGGCGTGGTCGAGCACGAAGCGCTGTCCGGGCATCCGACGCACAAGCTCCACCGCGGCCGCAAGCTGGCGTGGATAGATGAGCAAGTCGTACGCAAGGCCATGGCGGGACAAACGGGCGAGCCCACGCATGAATTCCTTGCCGAGTAGAAACTGATCATCGGGCTCGTCCTGCACCACATGGCGCACTCCGACAAAGCGTGGATGCGCCGCAAATCGCGCAAGGGAATCGTCCACGTTGGGGGCACGCAAATCCACCCAGCCGACGACACCCAGCACGTGCGGATGGGCATCGGCCAGTTCGAGCAGCCAGCGTGTCTCCTCCTCATCCTGGCGGGCTTGCACGGCGATGCTGCCGCAGAAGTCCATGGGCGCCTGGAGCGCGGCCAGCTCGGAGGGAAGAAAATCCCGCCGGAGCGCATCCATTGCCGGCCCGATCCACGGATACCGGTCGGGCGTGTAGCGCCAGAAATGTTGGTGCGCGTCAATCCGCACGCGGTGGGTTTACCGGACGCCCAGCGCTTTGTACAGGTCTCGAAGCACGTGGGCCATGAAGGCGTAGCGCCGTTCGGGCAGGTAGGCCAGGCACTTCATCAGAAGCGAGTCCAGAAGGATGGGGACGCCCGGGTTCAAATCGCGTGGGCGCACGATGTGATAACGCGCGTCGAGCTGGTTGCGCAACATCTCCTCGGGACGGTCCCCTTCGAAGGGCTTGGACTGCGTCACCAACTCGTAAACCGTGACGCCAAAGGAGTAGATGTCCGCGCGTTGATCCACCCCCCAGCCGTTGAACACCTCCGGCGGCATGTAAAGAGGCGTGCCGGATTTTTTGGGGAGTTTGATGGGCGTGGCTGGAATCGGCAGGGTCGTGTCAAAGTCGCATAACTTGAGCACGCCACTGCGGCTGACGACCAGATTCTCCGGCTTGAGGTCCAGATGCATCCAGTCGTTTGCATGCAGGTGGGCCAGCGCCTCGGCGATTTCCAGGATGAAGTCGCTGAGCTTGTCCTCAATGAGCGGGTCCTTCCTGATGAGCAGTTGGCGAAGGTTGGCGCCTTCGACATATTCAAGCAGCATGTAGTCCCGCTTTTGGTGGGTTCCGTGGGAAATGTGCCTGATGATGTTGGGATGGGGCGGCAAGCCGGCAATCACATCGCAGCCTCGCCGAAACATGCCCGGCCCTGCAGAATCGCCCTTGAAATCCTCGTGCAGAACACGCAGGGCAAAATCGCGCCCATGGGCGTCAGTGACGTGCCAGATTGCTGCAATCCCGCCGTAGCTGATGCGCTCGAGCAGGCGGTAATCGCCAAACTTTTCTTGCGGCTTAAATTCGATGGTTAACCCTCAGTTCCTGTGATCATGCCTCGATCCCATCGCTGAAGGCCCATGCCCGCTGCCTTCTCTCACAATTCCCGGAGAGGCGCCAGCGGTATCTTTTCCAAAATAGGGTTGGCGCATCCCCCAAGGCACAGTAGTTGAAGAGGCACACGTGGCACGGACACTTTCTGCGATCGTTGCATCTTTCGCCCTCGCGCTGGGAGCCGGCGCCTTGCTTGCTCCGGCAGCATGGCACCTTGTTCACTCCCCCGATGGCCTGCTGCCCCAGATCACCTTTCTGGCGCGCCACGACGACTTTCACCGCTACGTCAATCGCTGCCAGCTGATTCTCGCGCTGGGCCTCATCTGGCCATTGCTGCGTTGGCAGGGAATGACTCAAGCCCTTTCCGTCGGTTTGGGCCGCGGCGGGGGCGAGGCATGGCAATGGCTCGGCGCCGCTGCCAGCGGAATGTGCATGGTCGCCGTGGTGGCGCTGGCCGCCGCAACCACGCCGGAGTCTCCATGGAGCTTCCAATTCGAGGTGGACTGGGCCCGCCACGCCCGCTCCACACTGATCGCCGCCCTGCTGGTGCCCGTGCTCGAGGATCTGCTCTTTCGCGGCACCTTGTTTGGTATCCTGCGCCGTTCGATGAACTGGCGCCACGCTGCGATGCTGGCCTCGGTGATGTTTGCCGCGGCGCATTTTTTGGACCCCCGCTCACCCAACCCATCTCCCATCACTTGGCACGCCGGCTTGGATGTCATGGCGGACATTCCCATGCAGCTTTCTAAGCCCGGCTTTGCGCCAAAGTTCCTGACCTTGTGCTTTGCCGGTTACATTCTTTGCAGCCTGTACCAGCGAACGGGCAGCCTGTACGCCTCCATGGGAATGCACGCCGCGTGGATTGTCGGAGGCAAAACCTTGAAAGCAGTTCTGACGCGCTCTTCAACAACTGGCTCCCCCACCCCGCCCTCGCTGCTTTGGGGCCAAGGCGACTTCCTCGAAAGCTGGGTCGTGACGGCAGTCTTTTTTTCGGTTGCACTCTTGCATCACTTTAAAAAGGGGCGCGATGAGCAAGACCATCATAGCCGCCCTGCCTGACTGGCTTGAAAGCGGTCTCGGCCTTGCGTACCCGCCGCTGTGTCAGGTCTGCCTCGAGAACGCTGCGGGACGCAAGGCAGGCTATGTCTGCGGGCCTTGCACAACCAAGGTCTCCCTCATCGCCGACCCTTGTTGCGAGCGCTGTGGCACCCCCTTTGAAGGTGAAGTGCATTCTTTGACTTCATGCGGCCATTGCCGCGGCGTAAGCTGGCACATCGATCACGCCCGCGCTGCGGCGCGGTTTTCCGATCCGTTGTCGCAGGTGATCCACCAGTTCAAGTACGCGCAGGCAAATTATTTCGAGCCCTTCCTCAAACACCTGCTTCAAGGGGTCGTTTCGACCGTCCTTTCGCGAGAGAACTTTGACTGCGTGATCCCTGTCCCCCTCCACCCGCTCAAAGAGCGCGAGCGCGGATTTAACCAGTCGGAGCCGCTGGCTGCCTCGGTCGCCCGGCAACTGGGACTGCCCATGAATAATCGCGCGGTGCGTCGCGTACGTTTCACCGATGCACAGGCGGGCCTTTCGCGGAGCGCGCGATTGCGAAATGTCGCCGGTGCCTTCGCACCGCATCCCACTGCGAGTGCATCCGGCGAGCGCGTGCTGCTCATTGACGATGTGATGACAACCGGAGCCACCTTGAATGCGTGCGCCAAGGCATTGCGCGCGGCCGGCGCCGCACGCGTGGTGGCCTGCACCGTTGCGCGCGCCTTGGGCGGAACTTTAAGCTTGAGCCCCGGAGCGTGAGCGGCGAAGGATTTCCCTGTCCCGACCATCCCTGCATGGCCGGCCGACTATGACCGACCCATCGCCGCCGACCCCGGATTCGCGACCGCCGGAGCCGGCACTGACGCCGCCTCCGGCGCAATTGGACACCTCATTCGCAAGAAAACCCAGGGTGGCCGCGAACAAGTCGCGACGGCGCGACATCCCTCAGGGGCTGTGGACCAAGTGTCCGGAATGCGGCGAGATGGTGTTCGACAAGGAACTTGAGGAGCAGCTTAAAACCTGTCCGCACTGCCAGTTTCATTTCCCGCTGTGCGCCCGAAAACGCATCGAGTCACTGGCAAAGCCGGGTTCCTTCGAGGAGATTGACGCGCACATGACCAGTGTGGACACGCTTGAGTTTACCGGCACCGATTCGTACGCCGCCAAGCTGGAAAAACACAAGAGCCGCACGGGTCTCTGCGACGCTGTGATCACAGGATTCTGCCGCATGGGTGCCCACCGCGTCGCCTTGGGGGTGATGGACTTTAACTTTCTCGGAGGATCCATGGGCTCGGTGGTGGGGGAAAAAATCACGCGCCTCATCGAGGCCGCCACTCTCCAGCGCATCCCGCTCATCATCATTTCCAGCAGCGGCGGCGCGCGCATGTACGAGGGGATGTTTAGCCTCATGCAGCTAGCCAAGACCAGCGCGGCCATTGCCTACCACGGCCGTAGCAAGTCGCCCTACATCAGTGTGCTGACCCATCCAACCACGGCGGGCGTAATGGCCAGTTATGCCAGCCTGGGCGATCTCATCATCTCAGAACCCAAAGCCATGATTGGCTTCGCCGGGCCGCGTGTCATCAAAGACACCACTCAGGCGGAGCTGCCAAAGGGATTTCAAACGGCGGAGTTCCTCGCCGACCGGGGATTGATTGACGCCATCGTGCCGCGCCGTCAAATGCGCGAGCGCCTCACCGAATATCTGGATTACCTGTGCGCCGCTCCCGCTGCCAAGAAGACGGCCTAGCCAATGCCTGCTATTTTGTGGGCAGCCCCGTGGCAGGATCGATCTTGGGCCCCGATCCATACTTGGTTCTCAGCTTGGCGTAAATCTGTCCTTGCGAGGCGGGATCTCCGAACGTGCCCACACGGATGCTAATCCGGGTGAGCTTTTCACCCTTGTTCGCCAGATTGTAGGTGACTTTTCCAAAGTGGCTGTCGGCGCGCACTTCGCCGATCAAGGGCTGCTTCTCCCGTTTCACCACTTGCATTCCCAACTCCTGAATAGTGGAGTCCACGGCCGAGAAGGCCTCGTCATAGGTGACGGGATCCGTCACCTCCAAATCACCCATTCGATAGGCCATTACGCCTGCCCCTGTACTGCCGGCAGCCGCCAGTCCGCAGAGAATGCAGCCGGTTTGCGTTAAGAGAAGCCCAGCCAGACAAAACAATAGAGTATTCTTCCTCATTCCTTGCCTCCTTGAATTGTTCCCTCCCCTTGAGGAGTTGACCCTATCCCGGTTATTCACCGCATGTCAACAAATCTTCCCCCATGCGGCATCGGTGTTCACCACCGCGAGCTTCCATCCAGTCAACGCTTGCCACGGTTTGAGGTTGCAGTGATGCTTTTGGGCACGGCCACCACAGCTCTGGCATGAGCCGGCCACGGGGTTTTTCAAACTCATGGATCCATCGCCCGCATCCACAACGCAGATGGTGAGTGACCATTACCGCAGTTTTTTTGACCACGCCGTCGAAGGCATCTTCCGCACCACGCCCGATGGCCACTACCTTGCGGCCAATCCCATGTTGGCAGCCATTTACGGTTACGACTCACCGGAGCATCTGATCGCATCGCTCCAGGACATCTCCGGCCAACTCTATGTGGACCATGGCCGTCGTGACGAGTTCATTGGCCTCATGTCCCAACACCGGGTGATCACCAATTTCGAGTCGCGCATCCGACGCCGCGACGGGATGATCCGGTGGATTTCAGAGAACGTCCGCGCCATCCACGGCGATCAAGGCCAACTCCGTTACTACGAGGGAACCGTCGTCGACATCACCGAGCGCAAACGACTGGAAGAGCAGATTCGCGATTCGGAGCTCCTGCATCATTCCCTGGTTGAAAACATCCCGATGAACATCCTGCGCAAGGATGTCGAAGGCACCTTCACGTTCGCCAACCAGCGTTTTTGCCAGGCCATGAAACGGCGCCAGGAAGAGATCAAGGGTTGCACCGATAGGGACCTGTTCCCGCCAGAACTGGCCGAGAAATACCGCCGCGATGACCAACGCGTGATGAACAGCGGCGCGGCGCACGAAACGGTGGAGGAACACCTTAACACTGAGGGCAACCGCAGCTACGTGCACGTCATCAAGACGCCCTTGTACGACTCGGAGGGCCGCCTCGCCGGGATCCAGTGCATCTTCTGGGATGTCACGGCGCAGAGGCAGGCGGAAGAATTGCTGGCATTTGAACGCGACTTGCTTCGTGCCCTCCTAGACAATGTTCCCGACCAAGTCTTCTTTAAGGACACGGAATCCCGCTTCATCCGCTGCAGCAAGGCCCTCGCCGATTCGCTGGGCCTGCGCGCCTCCGAGGAAGCCATTGGTCGCACAGAATATGACTTCCTTCCGGCAACGCGCGCGCGGGAGATTCACGAAGCCGAGCAGCTGTTGGTCCTGACGGGCAGGCCCGTGGTCAACCATGTGGAACGGCGGGATGCGGGCCACGGCAACGCCGTGTGGGAATCGGTGACCAAGGTGCCCATCCGCAACCGTGCCGGCAATGTCACTGGTCTCATCGGCATCTCGCGCGACATCACCGCACTTCAACGAGCGCAGGAGCAATTGCAAAGCGCCCGTGATCTGGCCGATGAAAATGCGCGGCTCAAGGCGCGATTCCTGGCCACCATGAGCCATGAAATCCGCACGCCGAAGAACGCCGTGCTCGGCCTCATCGACCTGCTCCTGGACACTCCGCTGGACGTGGACCAGCGCGATTACGCGCGGCAAATTCAC
>SYLI01000072.1 GCA_005809105.1 Verrucomicrobiales bacterium
CGCGGTGCAATTCGTGCGGCTTGCCATTCCACAAACCTCTTTGCTTCTCATCTGGCCTTGGGCTTTTCCCTGCGCGGGGGCGGAGTTGAGAACCAAGCTCGATTCCACTGAGCTTAGCGGCTACGTCAGCGCCGCCTACCAGTGGCATCTGGGAGACCGCAGCCATGTGACGCGCCCCTTGGGCGGCAACGACCGGAGCGATCGGTTTGCGCTGGATGTGGTCTCGCTTACCCTCGCGCGCAAACTGGAGGATTGGCCGCTGGACTTTGGCTACGCCATCCAGTTCTGGCTGGGGCCTGATGGGGTCGCATTGGGCTCGTCGCCGGCTTCGGATTTCACGGTGAAACAGGCGCGGGTGGATATAAAGCTGCCGCTCGCCGATCAGTTCAAATTGAGGATGGGGGTGTTCGACACTTTCATCGGCTACGAAGCCGCCGACCGGCCGCTCAACGCCCATTACACCCATTCGTGGGGCTGGGCTGTGGAGCCCACCCAGCACACTGGGCTCATGGCGCAATACGACTTCTCCCTCATTCCCGGCGAATCTCTGCTGCGCCTGCAGGCCTTGGCAGCCAATTCGCGCGACCCATTGATCAACGCCGCCAGCAGCAGCCGCTCGGGCCGCAAGACCTGGGGCTTGGGTATCACGCTGAGCGCGCCTGAGCTTTTTGAGACCCTGCGGCAGGCCACGGTGTCCTTCGCCTATCTCAATGGATACGACAAGGACAACGACAACAACACGGCAAACAACACCGCCCGGCATGAGCGGCAGAATTTTTATGCCGCCGCATCCTTTCGCCCCAGAGAACGGCTGACGGTCGCCGCCACGCTGGACGTCCTCAAGGAGGCCGGCAGGGGCAACGACAGCACGGTGGTGGGGCTCTATGCCCTGCAAGAGCTTTCACAAACCCTCAGCCTGGCTCTGCGTGGTGAGCGCGTGGCGGATGGCACGGGGTTGAGCCTAGGCGCGGAATCCGACGCATGGGACATCACGACCACGCTTTCCCATCGCCTTTCCGAAAACCTGCTCTCCCGTCTGGAATATCGCTGGACGCACCTAGACGACCCCGGCTCGGTGCGGCGCGATTCGCACGGCGTTTTCGTTAACGTCGTGTACAGCTTCTAGCGGGGCGACGGCGCCACCACGCGCACCCGGTGCGTCTGCGAATCGCCGATGAACACCGCCCCGTCCTTATCCACGAACACCCCGTGGGGGCGGTCCATGCGGCACGCTTGAGGATCGCCCTCGGGCCCATCGCCGCGCTGCCCGGTGCCCGCCACAAGGCCCAAGGTGCCGGTTTGGCGGAAGATGCGGCGGATGGAATGGCTTTCCGTGTCGGCAAAGTAAATGTCCCCGTCCGGCGCGACGGCGATTCCCTTGGGCCCCGAAAGCGTGGCTTGCCGCGCAGGCCCGCCGTTGCCGGAAAACCCGGCCTTTCCCGTGCCTGCTTCGTGGTGGAGTGTGCCGCGTTTCAAATCCAGCCGGTACACCGCGTTGCCTTCGCGCAGAGCCAGCCACATTTGTCCCTTCGCGTCGAAGTCGATGGCGCGCGGCCCGTTCAGCGCAGTTCCGGCAATGGTCGCCCCGTCTGCAGCGGGCTTTTGTTCGCCGGTGCCTGCAAAGGTGGCGATGATCCCCTTGGCAGTGTCCACCCTGCGTATCCGGTGGTTGCCGATGTCGCAAATGTACAAGGTGCCATCCGGCCCAAACTGAATGCTATGCGGTGACTTGAGTGCGGCCTTGGTCGCGGGGCCGCCATCGCCTCCAAACCCTGGTTTGCCGGTGCCTGCCACGGTGCTGATGAGGCCCGTCTTGGCGTCCAGCCGCCGCACCACATGATTCTGCATTTCAACGAAGTACAGGTTCCCTGCCTTGTCGAACCGCACCTCGTAGGGCTCGCGCAATGTGGCCTTGGCAGCCGGGCCGCCGTCGCCAGAATAGCCGGGCTTGCCTGTCCCCGCGACGGTGGTGATGACGCCCTTGGCGTCCACCCGGCGCACTGCGTGGTTGCCCGTGTCGCAGATGTAAAGCGCCCCATCTGGGCCACGCACAACCCCAAAGGGATTGTTGAGCTGCGCCATTTTGGCAGGGCCGCCATCGCCGGAATAGCCGGCCTTTCCGGTGCCTGCCACGGTGCGAATAGCAGGTTCTGCAGGCGCGCCCAGTGCCCCCATTTGGGCAGCCAAAAAGGCGCATGCAATCCAGTCTTTGGCCTTCATTTTCATGCGGTTTTCTGTCGTGTGAATAAATCCGCCCATTCGGCCGCTGGACAGCCCATTTGGGGTGGATTTTGTCCCCCGGTTTTCACCCTTTTCCGCCCCCTGACCATGCCATCATTGCCAGCAAGCCGCCGCCCAGCGCAATTCGGTACCAGCCGAAGAGGCGAAGGTCGTGCCCCTGCACGAATTTGAGCAGCCACCTTGCCGTGGCAAACGCTGCTGCCGCCGCCACGACGGTGCCCAGTAGGAGCATTTCCGGCGGCTCCGTCATGGTGCCGGCGCGGAGTAGCTTGAGCAGCTTGTAGCCTCCCGCTGCAAGGATCGTGGGCAGTCCCAACAGGAAGGAGAACTCGACGGCCGCCGTCCGTCCCGCACCGCAAAGCAGCAACACAATGATGACGGCGCCGGATCGCGAGGTTCCAGGCACGGTTGCCGCCAGGATTTGCGCCGCTGCGGCTGCCAGCGCGACCGGCCAGACTCCGGCCCAGACTCGATGAGTTGGCGCGTCTTTTGTTTGCTTGGCGCGCCGCCTTTCCACGCCGAGAATCACGATTCCTCCGACAAGAGTGGCCCAAGCGACGGGCCCGATGTCGTGGCTTAGTTTCCAGCCTCTCAACTCGAGCAGCAGACCTCCAAAACAGGTGAAAACAAAGGCGATTGCGAGCATTTTAAGCTGGCCTCGCTCGCCGGATTCATGCCGCTTGTGGTAAAGATCACGAATGCGCCCACTGAAAACCAAGAGCACGGCCATCATGGCGCCCATCTGGATAATGACGTTAAAGTCGTCGGTTTTTTTGGGAAGCCAGTTTTGTGCCAGCAAGAGGTGTCCTGTGGAAGACACGGGCAAAAACTCGGTGATGCCTTCGATGAGTCCCAACAGCATGACCGCAAGCCAGTCTGGCATCGGCGCGGAGTATGCGATTATGCTGCGGCGTGCGCACGGTTTATTTGGATTACAACGCCACCACGCCGCTGGATGCGGCCGTGCGCGAGGCCATGACCCCGGCGCTTGAGGGGGCCTTTGGAAATCCATCCAGCGTGCATCACGTCGGCCAGCGCGCCCGCCGCATGTTGGATGAATCGCGGGAGAGAGTGGCCGACGTTTTTGGGTGCAAGCCCAGCGAGGTGCTTTTCACCAGTGGCGCCACCGAAAGCGTCAATCTAGCCGTCCTTGGGGCCGCCCGCTCTCTTCGCGCCAAGGGCCGTCACATTGTCTCCTCGGAGATGGAACATGCGGCAGTGCTTGAGGCCTGTGAATATCTTGCGAAGAACGAGGGTTTTTCCCTCTCCCTTGTGGCCCCCGATTCCTCCGGCCTTATTTCGGTGGATTCTGTGGCTGCCGCCCTGCGCCCTGACACCATTTTGGTCTCCATCGTGGGGGCCAACAACGAGGTGGGAACCATCCAACCCGTGTCCGAAATTGGCGCCCTCTGCTCTCAGCGTGGCATTTGCTTTCATGTGGACGCCGCTCAATGGCTGGGAAAGCTGCCCTTCTCGAGCATCCACCAATTCCATGCCGACCTAGTCTCCTTTTGCGCCCACAAATTTCATGGGCCCAAGGGGGCTGGCGGGCTGTTTGTGAGGTCGCCTCTGCAGATTTCCCCCATCCTGTACGGTGGCTCCCATGAGTACGAACGCCGCGCGGGAACCGAGAACCTTCCGGCCATCCTTGGGCTGGCCAAGGCCGTTGACCTCTTTGTACGCGACCCCGTTTTCAATCCTGCCTTGCTCTCCCCCATGGCAGACCACCTGTTGCGATTGGTCGATTCCATTCCTGCCACCACCTTTCGCGGACATCGCACCGCCCGGCTGCCCAACACGGTTTCCTTCACTGTGGCAGGAGCCGACAGCATCTCTCTACTTGCAGGATTGGACTTGGAGGGCATCTGTGCCAGCAGTGGCTCGGCTTGTTCTTCTGGCTCCATCACCCCCTCCCGCGTTGTCTCCGCCATGGGTGCCAGCCTTGAGGAGTCCCATTCTCTCGTTCGGTTTTCCATTGGAAGGGAGAATGCCCCTTCGGATATTGACACTGTCCACAATTCGCTGCCGCACATCATCGCGCGTGCGCTCTCTGCCCATAAGGTGTGGACGGGGGTGTCAACTTCTGTGCATGGCCCCTAACAACCTTCCCTTATCCCCCTTGCTCTGCCCCATCCACAAAGTTGTTGGTTCTTTCTGTTCATAATTTGCCCCTGTTTTGCTTGGCCTTTCCTTGACGCTCCGAGTTGTTTGCTCTATCCACGGGCCTTATTAATAGTGATAGGGAACCTTTCATTCTCATCTACTAAGAGTCCGTGAAGATCACCGTTGCCCGAGAACCCTTTTGCCGCGCGCTGCAGCTCATGCAGACGATCGTGGGAACCCGCTCCACACTGCCGGTGCTGGCCAACGTGCTGCTCCTGGCAGAGGAGAAGCGCTTGGAACTGAGAGCGACCGACTTGGAGGTGAGCCTGGAGGTGGGCGTGGACGCGCAGGTAGGCAAAGTGGGGGCGACCACGCTTCCGGCGCGAAGGCTCTTTGGATTGGTGAAGGAGCTGGAGAGCCAGGAAATCGAGATTGCCGCCAACGACAAGGAGCTTTGTACGGTGCAGGGCGGTGGGGCGCAGTACAAGTTGCATGGCATTTCAGCTGAGGAATTTCCCACCCATCCGAAGTTCAAGGAGGAACAGCAGGTCACACTGCCGCAGGTGAAACTGCGGGAGATGATCCGCAAAACAGAGTATGCCATCTCCCGGGAAGAATCGCGGCCAACGCTCAACGGCATTTTCCTCTGCATCCAAGGAGGAAAACTGGTGGTGGTGGCGACTGACGGCAGGAGGCTGGCGATGGTCGAGGAGGAAATCGAAGAGGGAGGTGCGTGCAAAGCGGAGTTCATCCTGCCCGCCAAGTGTGTGGGAGAATTGGGCCGGCTGCTGGGGAGCGAAGGGACGGCCGGATTTCGCATCAGCGAGACGCAGGTGGAGATCACACTCACCCAAGGAGAGGGGCATCCAACGCGAATTTACAGCAAGCTCATCGAGGGGAATTACCCCAACTTCCGGCAGGTGATCCCCAAGGAGTCGAAGGAGCGGGTGAGTCTGGGGCGCGAAGAATTGCTGGCAGCGTTGAGGCGGGCGGAGCAGGTTGCCAGTGACAAGGCCAACTCGGTGAAGTTCAGCTTCACCAAGAACAATCTGGCCATCACGATCAACAGCCCGGAGGTGGGCGAGGGACGCGAGAGCATCGCCATCAACTACAAGGGCCCGGACATCGACATTGCCTTCAACCCGGCGTATCTGATGGATCCGCTCAAGGCGCTCGATACGGGGGAGATTTTTCTGGAGATGAACGACGGGCTGAGCCCGGGCGTGATCAAGTGCAACGCGCCCTTCCTCTACGTGATCATGCCCATGAGGACCTAGGTGCCGTGGCCGACTTAACCGAGGGCAAAGAGACGCCGCAGCAGGGCGTCGAAAGTGGAGCGGAAACGCAAGGCAATGGCGGCACGGAACGGGGCATTTGGATGGCGTGCGCGGGCATCCTTCTGGCCGATCAGCTGACCAAGCTGGCGGTGGTGCGGCAATTTCCCGACCCCAAAGCGCACCACGAAATGGTCGTGGTTCCGGGTTTTCTGAACCTAGTACACCTCACCAATGACGGCGCAGCCTTCAGCATGCTCAAGGGGCAGAACACGCTGTTGGCGGCCATCTCCCTGCTCGCGATGGTGGGACTGGTTTATTACCGGCGCAGCTTCGACAATCATCACCCCACAGCCAAAATTGCGCTGGGCCTCCTTTTGGGGGGCATCTTGGGAAACCTCGTGGATCGCTTTGCGCGCGGCAGCGTCGTGGACTTCATCCACGTCTACATCGAGCGGCGGGAGGGCGGGCAATGGAGCTGGCCGGCATTTAACGTCGCCGACAGCGCCATCTGCATTGGCGTGTTGCTGCTCTTCATTCGCGCATGGAAGTCCCCCGATCCCGGAGCCGAGCCGGCTAGCGGGGCGTGAGCGGGCCGCTTTATATCGCGGGCCCAACGGCCTGCGGAAAAAGCGCCGTGGCTCTGGAGTTGGCGCGGCAAACGGCGGGCGAAATCATCACGGTAGACTCCATGCAAGTCTACCGCGGGCTGGACATCGGCACCGCCAAACCCAGTGAGGCCGACCGCGCGGCGCACGCCCACCATCTGCTGGACTGCTCCGCGGTCGAGAACCCCTTCGATGCGGCCGCATTCGTCCGGCTCGCCAAGATGGCCCAAGCCGACATCACCGCGCGCGGCAAACGGCCCATCTACTGCGGCGGCACCGGGTTCTACTTCACCGCGCTGCTCGAGGGATTGGGCGACGCGCCGGGCCCCGATCGAGCACTACGGGCCCAACTGGAAGAGACCGACACGCCCTCGTTGCTTGAGGAATTGCAGCGGGGCGATCCTGCCACGTTGGCGCGCATCGACCGGCAAAACCGCCGCCGTCTCATCAGGGCCGTCGAAGTGTTGCGCCTCACCTGCCGGGCGCCCAGCACACAGCGCGCGGTTTGGGGAGCAGGAGCACACAAGAATTTCTTCGTGCTCTCGCGCAAGCGGGACGACCTGCGGGCAAGGGTGGACGCGCGTGTGGAAGCCATGTTCGCCGCCGGCCTGATTGAGGAGACGCGCGCCCTGGCACCGCAACTGGGGGCCAACCCCGCCGCGGCACAAGCCGTCGGCTACCGGCAAGTCTTGGAACACCTGCGTGGGGAACGGGACTTGCCCGGCACCATGACCGCCGTTAAGCTCGCGACGTGGCGGCTGGTGCGGCGACAGACGACGTGGTGGCGCAAATACCATCCGGCTCCGTGGCTCTTCGTTCCTGCGGGCGAAAGCCCCGGGGAGAGCGCGCGCCGCGTGCTTGAGCAGGTCGAGTGAAGGCACACGCCCGAGAACACGAATCCCCCGAGCGGGCCTTCCTCATCGGCGCACAATTTCGGGTGGCCGGCTCCGTGCCCGTGCGCGAATCGCTGGATGAACTGGCCGAGCTTGCCACCACGGCCGGGGCCGAGGTGATTGGCGATGGCATCCAAAAGCTTACGCGTCCCTGCGCGGCCACCTTCATCGGCCCGGGCAAGGCGGCCGAATTCGCCCAGCGCAGCCGCGAGGGCGGGGCCGACACGGTCATTTTTGATGACGAACTTTCCCCCGCGCAGGCGCGCAATTTGGAAAAGGTGTTTGACCGCAAAGTGCTCGACCGTACCGCGCTCATTCTCGACATCTTCTCCCAGCGCGCGCGGTCGCGCGAAGGCAAGCTTCAGATTGAGCTGGCGCAGCTGCAGCATCTGTTGCCTCGGCTCACCCGGTTCTGGTCCCACCTCTCGCGGCAGAAGGGCGGCATCGGCATGCGCGGGGATGGCGAGACGCAGCTGGAGGTGGACCGGCGGCGCGTGCTCGAACGCATCGGGCGCCTGCGCACCGAACTGGACCAGGCACGGCGGCACCGCGCCACGCAGCGCACGGGGCGCAAGCGCGGTCACTGGCCGCTGGTTTCCATCGTGGGCTACACCAACGCCGGCAAGTCCACGCTTTTCAACGCGCTCACCGGCGCGCACTCGCTGGCCGAGGACCGGCTCTTCGCCACGCTCGATCCCACCACGCGGCGCCTGCGGATGCCCTCCAACCAGAAGGTGCTGCTGAGCGACACGGTCGGCTTCATCCGCAAGCTGCCCCACCAGCTCGTGGAGTCCTTCAAGGCCACGCTGGAGGAAGTGGCCGAGGCCGACCTGCTGCTGCACGTGGTGGACGCGGCCAACGGCCGCTCCGCCGAGCAGATCGCCGCCGTGGAGGTGGTGCTCAGCGAAATCGGCGCGCAGGGCAAGCCCACGCTCATGGTGTTTAACAAGATCGACCGACTGGAAGACCCCCGCGCGCTCGGGGCCGAGCTGGGCCGGCACCCCGCGGCCGTGGCCGTTTCGGCGCGCAGCGGAGAGGGGCTGGAGGCGCTCATGGCGGAACTGGGGGCGCTGCTGCGGCCCATCCGCAGCTTCATGGATCTGCAAATCCCGCAAAGTGAAGGCCGCGTGCTGGCGCGCCTGCGCAGCGTGGGCCAGGTGATCGAGGAAACCTACGATGGGCAGAATGTGATGCTCAAGGCCCGCGTCCCGTCGCATTGCCGCTCACAGTTCGAGCGCTACGCGCTCGATGAGCGCGACGCATGAGCAGGCGCGCGCCACGCCGTGATTGACCCCACCGCCATCGTCAGCCCCCAGGCCCGGCTGCATCCCACCGTCGTCGTGGGGCCCTATGCGGTGATTGAGGCCGGCGTGGTGCTGGGCGAAGGCTGCAGCGTCGGGCCGCACGTTCATCTCACCGGACTCACGACCATCGGCGCGCGCAACCGGTTCCATGCCGGCTGTGTGGTGGGCGATGCACCGCAGGATTTCAAGTATGGAGGCGAGCCCACACGGCTGCGCATTGGCGACGACAACACCTTTCGCGAGCACGTCACGGTGCACCGCTCCAATTCGCCCGATGAGGAGACGGTCGTGGGGCATCACAATCTTTTCATGGCGCACAGTCACGTGGGGCACAACACGGTCATGGGAGATCACAACGTGCTGGTTAATGGCGCGCTGCTGGGCGGACACGTCACGGTGGGCAACCGGGCCATCCTTTCCGGGCACGCGCTGGTGCACCAGTTTGTGCGCATCGGCTCTCTGGCGATGATGCAGGGCGGGGCGGCCATCACCAGGGATCTGCCGCCCTTCTGCATGGCCACAGGGCTCAACTCGCTGTGCGGGCTTAATCTTGTCGGGTTGCGGCGCGCGGGCTTCACTGCGGAGCAAAGGCGGCAGGCGCGGTGGGCCTATCAGGCGGTTTTCCTTTCCGGAAAGCCCCTCAGGCAAGCCGCAGACGAGGCGCAGGCGGGAGTGTCCGATGCCGCAGTGCGGGAGTTTTTGCAATTCATCCAAGCCAGCAAGCGCGGGGTTTGCGCGCACCGCATCGGCCGCGGGGCGGCGCAGGCCTCTGAAAAGGAGATGGACGACTAGGGGAGGCGCTTAACTCCCCGATGGAGGCGCCGCCGGTGACACGGCCACCATTTCCAAGCGCAGAAGCTGGCCTTGAAACGTCACGCCGGGTGCGAGTGTTTCGCCGACGGTGGCGCCTGCTGCGGGCTGCGAGCCATCCTCCAGCCGGTGCTTGGCGGCGTCAAACACACTGCCCCGCGGCGATTCCATCAGGATGATGCCCGAGCGCCGCGCAATCTCGCGGCAGAGCGCGTGGAATCGGCCGATGTTCTGGGAGACATCGGTCTTGCCGGAGCGTACGGCCGCCAGATGGAGGAGGTGCGATTGGTCCAGCATGGCCACCACCACCTCGATGGCCTCGCGCTCGGCGCGCTGGAGTTTTTCCACCGACAAGCGCAGCCGGGCCTTCTCGGCGTCGTTGGATTGCTTCATGAACTCCATGAAATCCCGGGCGGCGGCGTCCATGCGCGCCGCCATTTCCTCGGAGCGCTGGGCAATCTGCGCGGCGGCATCCTGTGCGGATTGCCAGTGCGCGGCCGCGGCTCCAACGGCGTCCATCACGCGCTTGAGGTCGGTGATTTTCTCCGATGCGCTGGCCAGTGTCTGGGTCTCCAACGCACGCATCGCGGCTCGGTGATCTTGGATGAAAGGATAGAGGGAGAGGAGCGCGCCGGTCGCGACACAGGTGATGAGCGCGAAGGCTGTTCCCGGAGAAAGGGGCGCCGCCGCATGCCGCTCAATCCAGAAGGCCAGACCCAGCAGCAGGGCGTCGCCCAGCAGGAAGGGCCACTTGGTCAGGGGCGCCGGATCGGTCATGGCGCGCGCACCCTGCGACGTCACAGGGGCTGCTGCCAAGGGAAAAATGCCCCGCGCGTTGACACTGCGCGGGCCGGCTCTTAACGTCGCGGCCATGACCGATCTGTGCGGGTCGCTCCTCGAACTCATTCGGCGCACGTCTGCGGAAATTCCAGAGGACGTGAACCGGGCACTGGTCGCCTCACTCGAGGCGGAGAAGCAGGGCACCATCGCGCAGGCCGCCCTTCAGATCATCGAGAAAAACATCGAGCTGGCCAAGCGCAAGTCACAGCCCCTCTGCCAGGACACCGGCAGCATCATTTTCTACGTGGAGGGCCCGGTGGGGCTGGACCAGCTGCAGTTTGAGGAGGCGGCGCGCGAGGCGGTGAAGAGCGCGACCCGCAAGGGATTTCTGCGGCAGAATTCGGTGGACTCGCTCACGGGCGGGAACGACGGAACCAACGTGGGGCCGGGATCGCCCACGGTGCACTTTCACCAGCACCGCGGCCCGGGCTTAAGCGTGCGCCTTATTCTCAAGGGTGGCGGCTGCGAAAACGTCGGTGCCCAGTACTCGCTTCCAAACGAGAAGCTACACGCCAATCGCGATCTGGACGGATGTCGCAAGGTGATTCTGGACGCCGTGCTGCAGGCGCAGGGCAAGGGCTGCGGCCCGGGAATCTTGGGCGTGTGCATCGGAGGCGACCGCGCGACGGGCTACGAGTTTTCCAAACAGCAGTTCCTGCGCGGGCTCGACGACCGCAATGCGAATCCGCAGCTAGACGAACTGGAACAGGACGTGTTGAAGACCGCCAACGAACTGGGGATCGGCCCCATGGGCTTCGGCGGCAAGACCACTCTCTTGGGCGTGAAGGTCACTACGGCCAACCGCCTGCCCGCCTCTTTTTTTGTGAGCGTGAGCTACATGTGCTGGGCGTTTCGCCGGCAGGGCGTGACGCTGGGCCCGGCCCACCAGATCGAACAATGGCTTTACTAGGAGCGGCATGATCCCACTCACCACCCCTCTGACCGAGGAATCCATCCGTGCGCTGCGCGTGGGCGACGCGGTGGCCGTGCGCGGCGTCGTGTACACGGGGCGCGACGCGGTGCACAAGTATTTGCACGAGGGCGGCGCGCTGCCGCCGGGCGTGAGCTTGCAGGGCGGCATCCTCTATCACTGCGGCCCGGTGATGATGAAGCAGGACGACGGCTCCTACCTCTGCACCGCAGCGGGGCCCACCACGAGCATCCGCGAGGAGCCCTACCAAGGCGACATCCTCAAGAAGTTTGGCGTGCGTGCTGTGATCGGCAAGGGCGGCATGGGCGAGCGCACGCTCGCGGCGTGCCGGGAGCAAGGGGCCGTCTATCTCCACGCGGTGGGCGGGGCGGCGCAGGTGCTGGCCGAGTGCATCAAGAAGGTTCGCGACGTTTATTTCCTCAAAGAATTCGGCTCGCCCGAGGCCATCTGGGAGCTGGAGGTGGAGGCCTTTCCCGCCGTGGTGACGATGGACTCTCACGGCCAGTCGCTCCACAAGGAAGTGTGGGACGCGAGCAGCGCAGAGCTTACCAAACGGCTTTGACTCGCGGCGCTCGTCAGCCGGGAATTTCCTGGGGCCCCTTGCCGCCGCACACCAGATACAGGACGGCCATCCGCACGGCGATACCGTTGGTCACCTGCTCGAGAATCACCGAGCGGTCGCCGTCGGCCACCTCGCTGTCAATCTCCACGCCGCGATTGATGGGGCCCGGATGCATGATGAGCGCGCTGGGGCGCGTCTTCGCGTAGCGCGCCTTGGTCAGCCCAAAGAGGCTCGTGTACTCGCCCAGGCTGGGGAACATCGACTGGCGCTGGCGTTCGTGCTGGATGCGCAGGAGGTTGATGACATCCGCATCAGCGAGCGCCTCGTCGATGCGGTGGGTGACGCGACAGCCCATGCGCTCAAACTCACGCGGCACGAGCGTGCTAGGCCCACACAGGGTAACGTGCGCGCCCAACTTGGTGAGCGCCCAAATGTTGGACCGCGCAACGCGGCTGTAAAGGATGTCGCCCAAGATGGTGACGTTGAGGCCCTCGATGCGCCCCAATTTCTCGCGAATGGTAAACACGTCCAGCAGCGCCTGCGTGGGGTGCTCGTGCGCGCCGTCGCCGGCGTTGACGATGCGCGCCTGCACGATGCGCGACAAAAAATGCGGCGCGCCGCTGGCGGCGTGGCGGATCACGATGACGTCGGCGTTGAGCGCCTCGAGATTGCGCGCCGTGTCCTTGAGCGACTCGCCCTTCTTGAAGGAACTGGCCTCGGCTGAAAAGTTGACGATGTCGGCCGACAGGCGCTGCGCGGCCAGCTCGAAGCTGATGCGCGTGCGGGTGGAGGGCTCGACGAACAGATTGACCACGGTCTTGCCGCGCAGGGCGGGCACCTTCTTGATGGCGCGCTCTCCCACGGCCTTGAACGCGCGCGCGGTGTCCAGCACGGTGAGGAGGTCCTCCGCCGGAAGCGATTCGATATCGAGCAGGTGTTTGTGCGGCCAGCTCATGGTTTTTCCAGATAAACCCCGTCGGGGCCCGCGGCCTCGGAGAGCCGCACCGTGACGCGGTCGGCCGGCTCTGTGGGCAGATTCTTTCCGACAAAGTCGGCTTTGATGGGCAGCTCGCGATGGCCGCGGTCGATGAGTGCAGCGAGCTGGATGCGCGCGGGCCGCCCGAAATCGATGAGCGCGTCGAGCGCCGCGCGGATGGTGCGGCCGTGAAACACCACGTCGTCCACCAGCACCAGCGTCATGTTATGGGGGTCGAAGGGGATTTCGGTCGGATGCACCTCGGGCGCGATCTGCTGGTGAAGGTCGTCGCGATGCATGGTGACGTCGAGAATGCCCACGGGCACCGGCCGTCCCCAGATTTGCTCCAGCAACACGGCGAGTCGGCGGGCGACCTGCACGCCGCCGCGCTGGATGCCCACCAGGGCCACGGAAGCCGGATCGGCATTGCGCTCGTTGATCTCATGCGCGATGCGGGTCAGCGCGCGCTGGATGGCGGGGCCGTCGAGGATCAGCGTGGAGGAGGGCATAAAAAAACCGGGCGGGGCCGTCGCGGCCTGCCCGAATCCCAAGGTGGAACTTTCGTCATGTTGTTGTTCCTTGGCGACCTCGCCGGATCGCCTTAAAGGATCACGCCGATTAGCCGGCGTTCAGTTTCCTCCGGTCCTTGCGCCACTGCGCCCGGTGCTTCACCTTCCAGTCGGTCAGCGCCCGCTCAAAGCCCACGTCGCGCCCCGCCTTCTCCGACTCCAGCCACTTGTGGCGCAGGATCTCCGCGCGCTCCGCCAGGAATTCTCGGTAGAGCGAGGACTGCTCGAGCAGCTTCTGGTTGTCAGTCGGGACGGACACTTTTGCCTCCAGCGGGCGGGGAACGTAACAGCCGATTCTCCGCAGAACAATACCATTCTTTGGCAAATCTGCAATTCCGAGCCTCCCAACACGCTCTCAGCGGAGGCTTTGCCCCTCGCTCAAAGACAGGTCGTTGCAGCAGAAGCGTTCCCGAAGGCTCTTTAGCCCAACGCCTCCAACAAGGCCTGCGCCACGGCGGCAAACGCCCGGGCTGGAGGGCTGTCGGGAGCCGCCACCACAACGGGGACGCCGCGATCGCCGCCCTCGCGGATTTCCGTAAAGAGCGGCACCTCGCCCAGAAACGGCACGCCCTGCCGGGCGGCTTCGGCGCGGCCGCCGCCGTGCCCAAAAATCTCCACCCGCTGGCCCCCCGGCGCGGTGAAGTAGCTCATGTTCTCCACCAAGCCCAAGATGGGAACGTTGACCTTGTTAAACATCGCCATGCCCTTGCGCACGATCCCCAGCGACGCCTCCTGCGGCGTGGTGACAATCACGCCGCCGTCCAGCGGCACCGTCTGGCAGAGCGAAAGCTGCGCGTCGCCCGTGCCCGGCGGCAGATCCACCAGCAGCACGTCGGGCGCGCCCCAGTCCACCTGCAGCACAAATTGCTGGATGGTCTTCATGATCATGGGCCCGCGCCAGACCACCGGCGTGTCCCCGTCCAGAAGGAAACCCATGCTCATGAGCTTCACGCCGTGGTTGTGCAGCGGCACCAGCTTGTCGGCGTCGCTGACCAGCGGCCGGCCATTCACTCCCATCATGAGCGGCACGCTCGGGCCGTAGATGTCGCAGTCCAGCAGGCCCGTCTCCAGACCTTGCTGGGCCAGCGCGCAGGCCAGATTGACGGCGCAGGTGGACTTGCCCACACCGCCCTTGCCGCTGGCCACCGCCACCACGCGCTTGAGTCCCCCGGGCTTGGCGGCGGCAAAGGCCGCGCCCGGCGCGGCGCCCGCTCCCGTGGGCATGCGCACCTCCACCGTGGCGCGCGCGATGCCCGGGACGGCGCGCAACGCCGCCTCGCACTCGGCTTGCAACTGGCGCGCGATGTCCGGGTTTCGCGTGCCCAGCTCCAGCACGGCGCGGGCTGCGTCGCCCTCGGCCGTCAACTGCTTGACGAGGCCGAACGAAATGACATCCCGCGAGTAGCCGGGATACTTCACGTGGCTGAGCGCATCGCGCAGGGAGTCTTCAGTGGGCATGGGTCAGGGGTGCGCCGGCAAGGCGGGCAGGCGCGAGGGAATCGCGCCGGATTGGAAGGCTGCCCACTCCGGGGAAAACGAGCGCAGTCTGGCGATGTGCCGGGGCATTAATTCGAGCACTTGGGAAATCTCCCCAGCCGTGTTGTTCCGGCTTAAGGAGAGCAAAACGTTGCCGCGCGCCAGCGCCGCGTCAAGCCCAATGGCCGCGAGCGCCGCAGGCACGCCCGAGGCGCCGGTGGTGCAGGCCGCACCGCTGCCGATGGCCACGCCCTTGAGATCCAGCGCCAGTGCCAGCCCTTCGCCCTCCAGAAACTCGATGGCCAGGCTCAGGTGGTTGGGCAGGCGGCCTTGGCCCGGCGGCGGGCCGTTAAGCCGCATGTGAGGCACGGCGGCGCGCAGGCCCTCCCACAGTTGGCACTGCAACTTTCCGGCAAGGTCGGCGGCTTCGGGCAAGGCTCGTGCCGCCAGTTCTGCGGCCACGCCTGCGCCCACGATGGCCGCGACATTCTCTGTGCCGGCGCGCAGCCCGTCCTCCTGGATGCCGCCATGAATCTGCCGAGCGAGGGGCACGCGTCGATCGCGACAGAGCACGCCCACCCCCTGCGGCCCGTGAAACCGGTGCGGCGCCAGAGTCAGCAGCGCGATGTTCAACTCGCGCAGGTTGAGCGGCAGCCACCCGCCGCTGGCCGTGGCGTCGACGTGCAGGGGGACGCGATGCTGGGCCGCCAGCCGTCCCACCGCAGCGAGATCCTGCATCACACCCAAATCGGGGTGCGCGTGGTGGAGGCTGATCAGAATGGTCTCCGAAGTGAGGGCGGCCGCGATGGCTGCGGGGTCCACGCGGCCCATCGAGTCGCACGCAACGCGCGAGGCGGCAAACCCCGCGGATTCCAGATGCGCCACGGCGCGATCCACCGAAGGCTGCTCGATGGCTGAGAGCACGAGGTGGCGGCCCCGGGCGCGCGCCGCTTGCGCCGCACCCAGGACGGCGAGGTTGTTGGCTTCGGTGCCGTTGCTGGTGAAGATGACCTGATCGGGCACCGCGCCCACCAGCGCGGCAACCTGTGTGCGCGCACAAGCCAGCGCCTCGCGCGCCGCCAGTCCCCGGCCGTGGACGGACGACGGATTGCCAGACCCCTCGCCCAAGAAGGGCAGCATGGCCGCCACGACTTCCGGCGCTGGGACGGTGCCCGAGAGGGCGTCCAAGTGGATGCGGCGGCTCACGTCCTGCCAAGGGTAGGCCACTGGCGCGCCCCAAACAAGCGCGGGTGGGCGCGGCTTGCCTCAGGCGCGCACGGCGACTAGCCTTTGCGGGCCATGCGGCTGCTGGACCGATACCTGTTGGGCGAACTGCTCGCGCCCCTGGCGTATTGCCTGGCGGGCTTCCAGATTTTCTGGATGGCGTTCGACCTCTACAGCCATCTCGATGAGTACCGCGAAGCGAAGTTGGCCCTCGGGCAGATCGCGCAATTGTACCTGTGCAAGACGCCCGAGCTGCTCACCACCGTGCTGCCCATGGGGCTGCTGCTCGGGCTTCTGTACGCGCTGACGCAGCTCGCGCGCCACAACGAAATCACCGCGATGCGCGCCGCGGGCGTGGGGCTGGCGCGACTGGGCGCCCCCTATCTCATCACGGCGCTGCTGCTGGGAGCGGCGCAATGTGCGCTCATCGAACTGGTGGGCGCCAAAGCCGAGGCGGCGGCCGGGCGGCTGCAGCACGGCGAGGCGGCGGGCGCGGGAAGCGAGTGGCACGAGCGCATGCTGGCCATCGACAACGTGGACGGGCGCCGCCACACGCTGGGCCCGGTGCGGTTTAACGAGCGCACCAGCGAGATCGGCGAGGTCACGGCGGAATTCGTGGACGCGCAGGGTGGACGGCACCAGTTCCTGCCTCAATCCGGCCGTGAGAGCCGCGGCGAATGGACCCCGCGAGGCTGGCTCTTTTACAACGTGCAGTGGCTGTGGTTTGCTCCGGGCGCGGCCGAGGGCGCGCTGCCCACCACGTCGCTCGAGCTGGGTGCCACCAATGTTTTCGCGCTCTCCATCCACCCCGACGTGCTCCAAAGCCAGGCCGGCACCCACCGCATCGAGGCGCGGCTGGGCGGACGCGAAGTGTCCAGGGAAGCGGGGCGCCGGCTGCTCTTCACGGTGGGGGACCTGCTGGCCTATTGCCGCCAGAAGGGGACGCTCAAGCCCGGCGAGCCTCTGTATGCCGCCGTGTACACGCAGCTGCACGGGCGGCTCGCACAGGCGTTCACGTGCCTGGCCGTGGTGCTGGTGGCGCTGCCGCTGGGTACTCTCTTGGGCCGGCGCAGCGCCTTTGTGGGCGTGGCCTCCAGCGTCGCCATCTGCTTTGCCTACATGCTTCTCATGCAGGGCTGCCTCACATGGGGCGCCCATGGAGCCATGCCTTGGCTGGGCGCATGGGGGCCGGTGGTGGCCGCGTGGCTGCCCAACGCCGTGGTGGCGGGGACGGGAATCATTCTCGCGCTGCGGTTACAAGGATGACCGGCCCGTCGCCCTCGCCCCCCTCGGTGTCCGAAGGCCACTTCGCGCGGCTCTATCGGGTGAGCCAGGCCATCCACTCCACTCTGGAACCGCGCGAGGCGCTGCACTGGGTGGTGCGCGAGGCCGTTGCGCTGGTGAACGCCGAGGGCGGCAGCCTCACACTGCTCAACCCTAACACGGGCCTGTTGGAGGTCGAGGCCAGCGAGGGCCTCTCGCCGGAAGAGGCGGCGTTGCAACTGCGCCCAGGCGAGGGCATCGCCGGCTGGGTGGTTCAAACCGGGCGCGTCGCGCGCGTGGACGACGCGGCAGGCGACCCCCGCAGTCTGCGCCGCGGCGAAGGTGCCGGCTCGATTTTGGCCGTGCCCGTACGCATGGAGGATGCTGTGCGCGGAGTGTTGGAAGTGCGCGTGGGTCGGCCGGGCGCATTTTCCTTGGACGATGAGGCGCTGCTCTCCGAGCTTGCAGAACTGGCCGCGCAGGTGGTGCGCAACACATGGCGCTACCAGCAGCACCGTCAGCGCGCCGGCCTGCTGGAGGCGCTGGTGCAGCTGGGCCGCGCCATCAACTCCTCGGTGCACTTGGACGACGTGCTGCAGACGGCGACACGCGAGGCGGCGCGCCTGCTCTCCACGCGCATGAGCTCGCTGCAGCTGCTCGACCCCTCGGGCGAGTGGCTGGTGCTGCGCGCCCAGCACGGCGCGGGATCGGGCTATCCGCGGCGCGAGCCGCTGAGCGTGGCCGAGAGCCTGATGGGTTCGGTGGTGCGGCGGCGCAAACCCGCGCAGGTGGACAACGTGCAGACCGCGCCGCAATACCAGCACCGCGCACTGGCGCGCGAGGAGGGGCTGGTTTCGCTGCTGAGCGTGCCGCTGGTCTACGGGCAGCAATGCCTGGGGACGCTCAACGTGTACACGGGCGTCCCCCACGTGTACTCGAATGACGAGGTGCGCGCGCTCACGGCGCTGGCCGAGCTCACGGCCATTGCCATTGAAAAAGCGCGCCTCATCGAGCACGCCATGGAGACGGAGGAGCAGCTGCGCCGCAACGAGCAGCTGGCGGCGCTGGGCCTGCTGGCCGCTGAGGTGGCCCACGAGATTCGCAATCCGCTCACGGTGATGAAGCTGCTCTTTCATTCGATGGACCTGCGCTTCCCCGCGGGGGATCCGCGCGCCGAGGACGCACGCGTGGTGGGCGAAAAGATGGCGCAGATGGAACGCATCATGGAGCGCATCGTGGGGCTGGCGCGCAGCGCCGAGCCGCGGCTGGCCCCGGTGGATTTGCGCCGGCTGCTCGATGATCTGGTGCTGCTCACGCGCCACAAGCTGGCCCAGCAGCGCGTGGCGCTGGTGCGGCGCGACGATCCCGACCTCGCCCCCGTGCCCGCGGATGCCACGCAACTGGCTCAGGCGGTGTTAAACCTTGTGCTCAATGCCCTGGAGGCCATGCCCGGCGGCGGCACGCTAACGCTGGGGGCGCGCCAAGAGGGCGGCCACGTGCTCTTCGAGGTGTCCGACACCGGCGCGGGCCTCACGCCCGAACAGCAGGAGAGGGCGTTCACCGGCATCCTCAGCAGCGCCAAGGAGGGGGGCACGGGTCTGGGGCTGGCGATTGTCCGCCGCGTGGCCGAGAGCCACGACGGCCAGTTGCTCATCCAGTCGGCGCCCGGGGCCGGCGCCACGGTGACCATCCGCATCCCCTCGGGCGGGGCGCGCTAGATGAATTCGTTGATCAGATTCTCCAGAAACTCCTGCCGTCCGCTCTCCAGCTTGGGTTCGCCGTGCCGGTGGACGTGCGCCTCGAGCTGCTTGAAGCCCACCTTGCCCTGCTCGATGTCGCGCCCAAGGCCCGTGTCCCACGAGCGGTAGCGGTGCTTGACGAACTCGGCCAGCCGTCCGTCCTTGCGGATGGCCGCGGCGATTTTCAGGCCGCGCGCGAAGGCGTCCATGCCGCCAATGTGGGCGTGAAACAGGTCCTCCGGCTCGAAGCTTTCGCGGCGCACCTTGGCGTCGAAGTTCACCCCGCCGGTCTTGAAGCCGCCCATGCCGAGAATCTCCAGCATGCACTGCGTGGCGAGGTAGATGTTGGTGGGGACCTGGTCGGTGTCCCAGCCCAAGAGCTCGTCGCCCGTGTTGGCGTCGATGCTCCCCAGCGCGCGCGCAGCGATGGCCACGCGCATGTCATGCTGCATGGTGTGGCCGGCCAGCGTGGCGTGGTTGGTCTCCAGGTTCAGCTTGAAGTGCTCCAGAAGGTCGTACTCGCGCAGGAAATTGAGGCACGCCGCTGCGTCCGAGTCGTACTGGTGCTTGGTCGGCTCC
>SYLI01000073.1 GCA_005809105.1 Verrucomicrobiales bacterium
CTCGACGCGCAAAGTCTGTCGCGTGTCCAGCTTCGCAGTCTGAGCGCGTCGCCGAATGCCAAGCGGCATTCCTGCATCGTGGCGCTGGCCAACGGTGACGAGCTGATGGGGGAGCTCTTGGAGTTGCGCGCTGAAAAGGCCGGGCAACCCGCCGCGCTGGTGCTGGACACGTGGTACGCCGGAAAGCTGACCCTTCCCTTTGCGGGTCTGAGATCACTGACGCCGGGCAATGTGGGCACGCGCGTCTTGTACGAAGGCCCCGAAAACGCGGCCGGCTGGCTTTCGGGCGCCAACAACCAGGTTGACCCCAATGGCAACGTGGCGGGTCTTGCGGCGGCCGGTGGCATGCCCATGGGTGATGTCGCCATCCAGATCGCCGGGCGCATGGCCGAACAGCCGGGGGCGGCCCAGTGGCGTTTCGCCAACAACTCATTTCAGGCACGCGGCACCGGCGCCATCATCGCACGCGACTTCGAACTGCCCGACCGGTGTATGTTCGAGTTCGATCTGGCATGGCAGGGTTACTTCAGCCTCACCTTTAATTTTTACACCGACAAGTTCGACCAGTACTCGGGCAACTGCTACAGCCTGAGGTTCGATCAGCAGAACGCCTATCTCTTCCGCATCTCCCCCACGATGGGCAATGTGCGTCTGGGCGCCAACGTGAACACCGGCCTGACGCTTCCGCGCACCAGCGCGCGCATCTCCGTGCGTGTGGACAAGGCCGCGCGAACCATCGCCATGCTGGTGGACGGGGTGCTGGTGCATCAGTGGAAGGAGGAGGGCGGCCGCGACTTTGCAGGAAAGGGAAAGGGCGTGCTCTTCGCCACGCGCAACGCGCAGCCGATGCGCCTGGGGGCCATCCGTGTTGCCGAGTGGGACGGGCGTCTGCCGGTGGCCGGCAACGTGGTGGGCGCGGGCAAGGAAGACTTCGTGCTTTTTTCCAACGAGGACAGCGTCTCGGGCAATGTGCTGGCCATCAAGGACAGCAAACTCACCCTGCAGACCGGCTTCGGCGACCTGGAGGTGCCGCTGCAGCGCGTGGGCCGTGTGGACTTCAGGCCACGGCCCATCCAGGTGGTGGCGGCCAACGGCCGGGCCACCCTGCGCGATCAAGGGCGGATCACCTTCAACCTCAAGCAATGGAAGGACGGCAAGGTCATCATTGCCAGCCCGTACTTTGGCGAGGCGGAGTTCTTGGCGTCGGCGTTTGCCGCGATGGAATTCAACACGGATCAGCCGCGCAAGGAAGGCACGGACACCACCTTCCCCTAGTCGCGGCTTCCCAACCCAATTATGAGCAAACTGATCCTGACCTGTGTGAGGGCGCTGGCCACGGTGATGCCGGTGGCGGCCATGGCCGCCGGTGGCGTCGTCATCAAGTCCGTGCGGCCCGCCAGCGAAACCCCTGCCAAGCCCATCCGCGTTGCGGCGCCGGGCAGTGCCGGCGAACTGCGACTCAAGCCGCAGACGATCGAGCTCCTCAATGGCGACACTCTCTCTGGATCCTTCATTGGTGTGGATGCCGAAAAGGGCGTGCGCTGGAAGCACGAGGCGGTGGACACGGAGATTGCCTTTAATCTCGCGGCGGTGGGGCGGGTGCGCCTGCACACGCCGCCTGCCGCGGAAGTGCCCGCGCGCCAGAACTGCCGTGTGCGCCTGCGCAATGGCGACGAGGTGCAGGGCGAGATGATGATGCTCAACAAGGATTCCTTGAGCCTTGAGACGTGGTACGGCGGCATGCTGAGCATCCCGCGCGCCGAGATTGACAGCATCGCCACGGGTGTGACTGCGCAGGAGGCCCTCTACGAAGGCCCCGTGGACATGAAAGGTTGGACCGGCGGCAATCTGCAGAACGGCGCCATGCCGATGAAGGGCGGCTTGCGCATCGTGCCCGGAGGAAATCCCAATGGCAACGCCGCTGGCTGGGTGTTTCGCAACGAGGCTTTTTACGCCAACGGCCCGGGGCCGCAGATTGGGCGCATGGTGAAGTTCTCGGACATGGTGAACATTGAGTTCGACCTCGCCTGGCGTGGCTATTTCCAGGTGGCGGTGCACATGTATGCCGACCGGCTGGAGCAGTATTCGGGCAATGCCTACGTCGTGGGCATCAACCCCGGCAACGTCTACCTCATCCGCATGACGGCACGCGAAGGCCAGAACAACATCGGCAACGGGAACATCCAGGAACTGCAGCAGAGGAACCAGGCGCGCTTTTCCATCCGCGTCGATCGCAAGGGCCGCAACATCTCGCTTCTGGTGGATGGCGTGCTCAAGCAGCAGTGGAAGGATGCGGGCGTGTTTGCAGGCGGCGGCGAGGGACTGATGTTCATCTCCCAGGGCAACGGCATGGTGAAGCTGAACAAGCTGCGCATCACGGAGTGGGATGGCAAGATGCCCTCGGCCAACGCCGCCGCGGGCGGGAAGATCAGCGAGGATGTGGCGCGGCTGACCAACAACGACAGTGTCACCGGCCAGATGCGCGGTGTGAAAGAGGGCAAGGTGCAGTTTTTCAGCCAGAGCATTGGCCAAGAACTGACCATCCCCATCGACCGCGTTGCGCGCATCGAGCTGGTCAAGCCCGCCGGCGATGTGCCCAAGCCCCCCGCCGGGTCGGTTCGCGCCAACTTCACCCGTGGCGGATGGCTGACGATGAAGGTCGACAAATGGGACGGCGACCAGATTCTCGGCACCAGCAGCAGCTTGGGCAAACTCACGTTGCGGCCGGGTGCCTTCACTCAACTGGACTTCAATCTGCAACAGCAACGTCAGGACGGTGGCGACCCCTTTGACTTCTAGATAAGGGGCAGCGGCGAGAATCCTCAAGCTCGCGTGCGCATGGTGCCCCATGCTTAATTGGGGGCTGGGTACGGAGTGTGCCTGATATTGTCCCCGTGAAACCCGTCCTCATCGTCGCTGCGCGACGCACTCCACAGGGCCGTTTCGGCGGCGCGCTTGCCGGCCAGACGGCTGTCAATCTCGCCGTGGCCGCCGGCAGGGCGGTTCTGGAGGGCGTGGACGTAGGCTGCGTTGACAGTGTCATCGTGGGAAACGTCCTCGGCGCCGGGCTGGGGATGAACGTGGCGCGACAAGTCGGCATGGGTTGCCGCATCCCCGCAAGCGCGCCGGCCTTCACGGTGAACATGATGTGCGCCTCGGGGATGCAATCGGTCATCCTCGCCGCACAGGCCATCCAGTGCGGCCAGTCGCGCATGGTGCTCTGCGGCGGCACCGAATCCATGTCCAACGCGCCCCAACTGTTGGCGCGGGGCGCCGACCACGGTGCGCAGCAGGTGGACTCCATCCTTCGCGACGGACTGCACGATGCTTTCAGCGGCGAGCACATGGCTCTCACCGCCGAAAGGCTGGCAACGCGCTATGCCATCCGCCGTGAGGATCAGGACCGCTTCGCGCTTCGCAGCCAGCAACGTTGCGCGGCGGCGATGGCGGCAGGACGGTATCGGGCCGAACTCGTGCCCGTCGCCGGCTTGGAAACCGACGAGCATCCCAGACCTGGTGTCACCTTGGAAAAGCTCTCCGCGCTCGCACCGGCGTTTGCCGCGGAGGGCACCGTGACGGCGGGCACCGCCTCGGGCATCAACGACGGCGCGGCGATGCTCTTACTTTGCGACGAGGCCCGCGCGCGTGAATGTGGCCTGACACCCCTGGCGCTCATCACTGCAACCGCACAGGCCGGATGTGATCCGGCGTGGATGGGACTGGGGCCCGTGCATGCCACGCGCAAACTCTCGCGCGAGGGGAATCCCTGGGATGTGATTGAGCTCAACGAAGCCTTCGCCGCGCAGGCCATCGCCTGCATCCGCGAACTGGGGTTGGACGAGGCGAGGGTCAATCCGGACGGGGGCGCCATCGCGCTGGGGCATCCCCTTGGAGCCAGCGGCGCGCGACTGCTGGTGCATCTGGCGCATCGGCAGCCCCGATGCGGATTGGCGACCCTCTGCGTGGGAGGCGGCATGGGGTGCGCTGTGGTGGTGGAACGCCCGTGACTCCCCTTCAATGACGGCAACCGAGATGCCGCACCCGAACGCACCCCTCTGGTCGCCCGCGCCGGACTTTGCTCGCAGCACCAATCTCGCTTGGCTCATGCAGCGCGTGGGCGTGGACTCCTACGCGGCCTTGCACGCGTGGTCGGTGCGCCATCGCCGCGACTACTGGGCGCTGGCGATTGAGCGGCTGGGCATCCAGTTCCAGGAACCCTATCAAAACGTGCTGGGTGGGGGCGGCAACGTGGAGAGCCCGCGCTGGCTGGAAGGCTCGAAGCTCAACATCGTGGAGAGCTGTTTCGATGCGCCTCAGGATTCCCCGGCCATTATCTGGCAGCCGGAAGTGGGACCACTTCGCACGTTTACCGTGAGAGATCTGGCCTTGATGGTGGACCGCGTGGCCAGCGGAGTCGCACGGAGAGGATTCGTGCGGGGCGACGCCTTGGCGCTGATTCTGCCAATGACGCCTTGGTCGGTGGCGGCCTATCTGGGCCTCATCAAGGCAGGCTGCGTGGTGGTGGGGATTGCTGAGAGTTTTCGTCCGCGGGAGATTGCCTCGCGCCTGCGCGTCTCGGGCGCGCGCGGCGTGATCACCCAGGACATCCTTCGCCGCGGCGGCAGAGAGTGGCCCCTCTATGACCACGTGGTGGAGGCTGGCGCGCCGGCGGCCATTGTGATTCCCGCGGCGGAGCGGTTGCAGGCAAACTTGCGTCCGGAGGATTGCGAGTGGGATGAATTTATCGCGCCACAGTCGGGCTTTGATGCGGTGGCTGCCGTACCGGATGATCCCATCAACATCCTCTTTTCCTCAGGCACCACCGCCGAACCCAAGGCGATGGCGTGGACACACACCACGCCCATTAAGTGCGCCGCCGACGCGCATTTCCATCACGACACCCGCCCGGGCGACGTGCTGGTCTGGCCCACCAGCATGGGCTGGATGATGGGGCCGTGGCTTGTCTTTGCGAGCCTCATGAATCGCGCGGCGATGGGACTCTTCGAGGGGGCTCCCACGGGATCTGAGTTTTGCCGGTTTGTGAAGGACTCGCGCGCCACCATGCTGGGTGTAGTGCCCAGCATCGTGAAGGCTTGGCGCGAAAGAAACTGCACCCAAGGAATTGACTGGAGCGGCATCCGGCTTTTCAGCTCCACCGGCGAATGCGCCAATGCGGAGGACATGAAGTGGCTCTCGGCGCAGGCAGGAGGCAGGCCCGTGATTGAGTATTGCGGTGGCACCGAGATTGGTGGCGCCTATCTCACGGGCGACGTGCTCAGCCCGTGCATCCCCGCCGCGTTCAGCACGCCCGCGCTGGGATTGGACGTGGTGACACTCGACGAGTCGGGCCAGGAGGCGGACGAAGGCGAGATGTTTATCGTGCCGCCTTCGATGGGGCTCTCCACGCAGCTCATCAATGCAGACCATCATGAGGTGTACTTCGCAGGCGTTCCGAAGGGACCGCAGGGCCAAGTGCTGCGGCGGCACGGCGACCGCATGATGCGGCTGCACTGCGGCGGCTGGCGCGCGCTGGGCCGCGCAGACGATGCGATGAATCTGGGCGGCATCAAGGTGGGTGCTGCGGAAATCGAACGCGCCCTGCAATCGCTCCCCGGGCTGGTGGAGACGGCCGCCATCGCGGTCGCTCCGAATGGTGGCCCTAGCCAGTTGGTGATTTGTGCCGTCTCTTCCGCGCCCCAACCAGTGGCCGGACTCAAGGCCATGATGCAGGACGCGATTCGGTTGGAGCTCAACCCGCTTTTCAGGATTCACGATGTCATGGTGCTTGACGCACTCCCGCGCACGGCTTCCAACAAGGTGATGCGGCGCGTGTTGCGCGAGCGTTACCTTGCCCTCCCATGACTTCTCTCACCATCCTCATCACGGGTGCTGGCAGTGGACTGGGCCGTGGTCTGGCTCTCGATCTGGCGGGGCGCGGGCATTTCATCCTCTGCACCGATGTGCACGGTGAAGCGGCGCAATCGGTCGCCGATGAAATCAAACGCGCGGGCGGCCGGGCGGAGGCTGCCAGATTGGATGTGGCGTCGGATGAGAGCGTGGGTGATTACATTCGTCTGCTGGGCACCCGCCCGGTGGAGGTGCTCATCAACAACGCTGGATTGCAGCATCTGGCGCCCGTCGAAGCGTTTGAGTCGGCGCAGTGGGACCGGCTGATGAACGTGATGGTTCACGGCACGTTTCGGATGACGCGCGCCGTGCTTCCCGGAATGCGGGCGCGGGGCTTCGGCCGGATTCTCCACATCGGCTCCATCCATTCGCTCGTCGCCTCGCCTCACAAGAGCGCCTACGTGGCGGCCAAGCACGCGATCCTGGGTTTTTCCAAAGTGGTGGCGCTGGAAACGGCCGACGGCGACATCACCAGCAACTCGATCTGCCCGGCCTATCTGGAGACGCCGCTGGTCGTCGCGCAGGTGGCCGAACAGGCTCGCCTGCGCTGCATCCCGGAAAGCGAAGTGGCCGCGCGCGTCTTCCTTGGGCCGATGCCCAAGAAGGTGTTTATCACCGCAGCAGAAGTGGCGGCCGCCGTGGCGTATCTTATGAGCCCGGAGGCGCGCAATGTTACGGGCCAGACTCTCACCATTGACGGCGGATGGACGGCCCAGTGAACGTAACCCAAGCGCCGGAGGCTGCGGCGAACCCGGCCGCAGTTCGGCGCGTGGTGCTGGCCAGTTTTGTCGGCACGGCGATTGAGTGGTACGATTTCTTCCTGTACGGAACAGCAGCGGCGCTGGTGTTCCCCAAGCTTTTCTTTCCCACCGTGGATTCCCATGCGGGGACGATGGCAGCCTTTGCCACCTACGCCGTCGGCTTCTTCGCCCGGCCGCTGGGCGGAATCGTCTTCGGGCATTACGGCGACCGTCTGGGACGCAAGTCGGTTCTGGTCACCACGCTCGTCTTGATGGGCGTGGCGACCTTCCTCATGGGCCTCTTGCCCACCTACGAACAGGCGGGAATTCTCGCCCCAATTCTGCTGGTGGTCCTGCGGTTTGTGCAGGGCTTTGGTGTGGGTGGTGAATGGGGCGGGGCTGTGTTGCTGGCGGCCGAGCACAGCCGTGTGGGCCGGCGCGGTCTCAACGCCAGTTGGGTGCAGGCGGGCGTTCCGGTGGGACTGCTTCTCGCCAACGGCGCGTTCCACCTTTGCTCGCGACTTCCGGAGGCATCGTTCCTATCGTGGGGCTGGCGGCTTCCGTTCCTCTTGGGAATCCTGCTACTGGGAGTGGGCCTCTTCATCCGTGTTCAGGTTTTGGAAAGTCCGGTCTTCGCCGCGAGGCGATCCGAGCCGCCGGCCCAGCCTTTGCGGGAGGTGCTGCGCGCGCATCCACGCAACGTGCTGCTGGCGATGGGAGCGCGATTTGCCGAGAACGTGTTCTTCTACATTTTCACCGTGTTCGCGCTGAGTTTCGGGGCGGAGCGGTTGGGGCTGGCCAAGTCCACGTTGCTCAACGGGCTGTTGTTGGCTTCGGCTTTGCAATTCGTGGCCATTCCATTCTTTGGCGCCCTCTCAGACCGCGTGGGGCGGCGCCCTGTGTATCTGGGCGGCGCGCTCTTTCTTGGGCTCTTCGCCTTCCCTTTTTTCTGGATGCTGGAAATGCGCAACACGATGGTCGTGTGGCTGGCCTTTGGCATCGGACTCGTGGGCCACTCGGCGATGTACGGCCCGCAGGCGGCGTTTTTTTCTGAACTCTTCGGCGCGCGAGTTCGTTTCACTGGCGCGTCGCTGGGCTACCAGCTTGCGGCACCGCTGGCCGGTGGGCTGGCGCCGCTCATTGCAGCCGCGCTGCTGCGTTGGTCCGGCGGCGAGCCCTGGCCGGTGGCCTGCTATCTCATGGCGATGGCCTTGATCACGCTCGTGTGTGTGTGGTTTTCAGAGGAAACCTGCAAGGCAGATTTGAGGGAGTAAGACGCCCCACTCGTGGCGTTTAGCCAAAGAGGGGCAGGGGACGCCCTTGATCTAAAAGGCTGTACGGGCGGCCCTGCAAGTCCACCGCATTGAGATCTTCGATTCCCATGGCGTGGTACACCGTCTTGACGACATCAGCGGGGTCGATGGGATTGTCTGCCGGATACTCCGCGTGGGCATCGGTCCTGCCGTAGATCTGCCCACCGCGGACGCCGCCGCCGGCCATCACCACGCTCATGCAGGCCGTCCAGTGATCGCGTCCGGCCGATCCCATGCCGCGCGTGCGCGGATCGCCAATCTTGGGCTTGCGCCCCATCTCGCTGCTCACCAAGACCAAGGTGTCGCTGAGCAGGCCACGCTCTGCCAGATCCTCCAGGAGCGCGGAGTATGCGCGGTCGAATTCGGGCAGCAGGAGGTCTTTGAGGCATCCAAAGTTGTTGCCATGCGTGTCCCAGCCGCCGCCGCTCAAACATTTGTTGGCAACCACTTCGTCGTCCTCAGCCCAGAAGACGGTGATGTAGGGCACACCGGCCTCGACCAGCCGCCGCGCCATGAGAAGGCCCATGCCGTTGATGGTCTTGCCATAGCGCTCGATCGTGGAGGGCTTTTCCTGGGAAATGTCGAACGCACCTGAAGAGGCGCTTGAGGAGAGCAACGTAAAGGCCTTCTGCTGCTGCTGCGTGTAATGGCGCGCCGCCGCATTCTGATCCAGGTCACGGCGTGCCGCGTTGAGCGCGCCCAGAAGCGTACGCCGGTCTCCCATCCGCGCCGCACTCAAGCCCGCATCCAGCGTGAGCGTGGGCGCGGTAAATCGCAGCGGATGCTCGCGGCTGCCAGCAATGAAGAAGGGATCGTGCTCCATGCCGATGCGCCCGGCGAATTGTCCCGGCCGGGTGTAGGGCGCGCGGCTGGGTTTGAAGGGCAGTGTGATGACCTGCGGCAGCTTTTCATGGGCGGGCTTACGCGATCCCACCACGCAGCCCATGTGCGGCCAGTCGGTGGCATAGGGGCGGCGGTCGTTGCCCTGCTGGCGGAAGGTTTCGTCGGGCGCATGCCCAGTCAGGTTGTAGTAATATCCGGCGTGGTGATCTCCGGTGGCCCGGCCAAAATCCGTGACCCCATGCACCAGCGCCAGATGATGCGCCTGCTTCGCCGTCAAAGGCAGATGCTCGCTTAGGCGCAGGCCCGGCGCGGAAGTGGGGATGGGCGCAAACTCGCCGCGATATTCTTGGGGCGCGTCCGGCTTGAGATCCCAAAGGTCAATGTGTGAGGAGCCGCCGCAGAGGAAGAAAAGGATGGTGGATTTTGCGGCCTTCCTGCGAGGTGCCAGGGGAGCAGCCGCGCCCGCCAGTCCCGGCGCAAAACTCAACCCCGCCAAGCCACCCGTGGACGCCGCCAAAAAGGCGCGCCGGCTGAACCGGGTTGGGAACACGCTGCTCATCTCGCAGAATTGGACACCCGCCTGCAGGACGCCATTCAACGGCCCGTGCCATCATGCGGGGATTGACGGGCGCATGGGTTTTCGTCCAGCCTCAAGAACACGCCTCCCCTCCGGGGGTTGCTCGTCGCATGAAAAAAGAGGCCCAAGCCGCTGAGAGTTCCAGTCCCACCATCTCTCCCGCGCCCAAGCCCGTCCCCAACAGCTCGGGCATCAAGATCACCGCCATCGAGACCGTCATCCCCGACGACATCATGCCGGGCCTGCTGCTGCTGCGCATCCACACGGACGCGGGCATCATCGGCCACGGCGAGACTTACTACGTGCCGCACGCGGTCGCGGCGATGATTCACGATTGGATGGGCCGCCGGCTCCTCGGCGCGGATCCGCTCTCCATCGAGAACCACTGGCGTTTCCTCTACGAGCGCGCGAGCGCGTTTGGATCGCGCGGCGTGGAGCTGCGCGCCATCAGCGCCATTGACCTCGCGTTGTGGGATATCTTGGGCCAAGTCTGCGGGCGACCCGTTTGGCAGCTCCTTGGTGGCAAAGCTCGCGACAAGGTGCGCGTCTATAACAGCTCCGGCGGCCCGACCTACGGACGTCGTCTCGGCGCGGGGCGCGATCAGGGCTGGCCTGGACACGGCGACGTGGGCAAGCCCGGCCCGCTGGAAGACAACTGGGCCTCGAACTACGCCGCCGGCGACCTCGCGGAGGAACTCGTGGCCGAGGGTTATTGCGCGATGAAGTTCTGGACCTTCGACCGCGCGTTTCACGAGCAC
>SYLI01000074.1 GCA_005809105.1 Verrucomicrobiales bacterium
CCTTGCCAAGGTTGATGTCGAGGGTTCGAATCCCTTCACTCGCTCCATCTCCTTCCCGCAGGATTACCGGAGCCATTCCAAGAGCGGTTCGGGCCACAGGCCCAAAGCCACCACCAGCACGGCCAGCATCACCAGCACCACCCAGGCGTTGGTGCCCACGCGCACGGGCGGCAGTGCCGGTTCACCCGTCACCAGAAATGCCCGCAGCACCTTGAGGTAGTAGTAAAGCCCCACCACGCTCATGATGAGCGCCACAGCCACCAGCCAGGACCAGCCGCCGAATCCCTCCTCCGGCACCGGTGGGGGTTGGAGGGCCGCGAAGAACAGGCCGAACTTGCCGATGAAGCCGCTCAGCGGCGGAATGCTGGCCAGTGACAGGACGAAAATGAGGAACAGCGCCGCAATCCCCGGCATGGATTTCCAGCAGCCGCGGAAGTCGTCAATTTCTGCGTCGCGCCCCAGCTGGTCGCTGACCAGTGCCACCACCGCAAAGGCGCCCATGCTGGCCAGCGCGTAGGTGAGCACGTAGAAGAGCACCGCCACGCGGGAGGCGTCGCTGAAGGCAACCATGCCCACCAGCAGATAGCCCGCGCTTGCCACACCGCCGTAGGCCAGCAGCCGCTTAAGATTGCCCTGACGCATCGCGCCCAGATTGCCCACGAGCATGCTGATGAGTGCGAGCACCGCGAGACCCGATGAGAGCAGGCGCGACACCGGCGAGTAGGCATTGGGCGCATCAAATCCCGGCAGCATCAGCCCCAAAAGCAGCACCGTGCTGCCGAGCTTGGAGCCCGTGGCAATCCACGCCGCCACGGCCGTGGGCGCGTTTTGGTACACATCGGGCGCCCAGAGATGGAAGGGCACGATGGCGAGCTTAAAACCCACTCCCACCAGCAGGAACAGAAAGGCGACTCCCAAGAGCGGCGGCAAATGCTGGAGCGTGTGGATGTAGGCGGACACCTTCCCAAGGTTGAGCTGCCCGGTGACGCCGTAGAGATAGCTGATGCCCACGAGCAGGAACGCTGAGGAGAGCCCCCCGATGGCGAAGTATTTAAGGGCCGCCTCGGCACCGGCGCGCCGGCCCATGTCCAGTGCCGTCAAGGCGTACAGGCACAAGCTCAGCAGCTCCAGCGCCACGAAAGAGACCAACAGGTGATGGCTCGTGGCCAGAAAGCCGACACCCAGAGCGCTCAGCAGCAGCAAAGCGTATTGCTCGGACACATGGCCCGAGGTTGCCGGCCGTGTGGGAATCAGCTCCACCACCACCAGCGCCAGCAGGAACGCCGTCAGTTTGAAGAGCAGGCGCACCGGGGTGATCACCAGCTGCCCGTCGCCAATTTGCAGCTGCAAGAGCTGGGGGTCGCGCGAGCCCAGCAGCCCGGCCAACAAACCGCAGATGAGAGTCCACGAGGCGATGCGCGAGATGAGCCGGTGCCGCTCGGCGACATCGCGCCCTCGCAGCAGGATGTAGTCGGCACCCAGGCACAGGAAAAGCCCGGCCACCACCACCAGGTCGGGCAGCAGCGCGTTGAGCATGAGGTGGCCGTCCATGGCAGTGTCAGCGGGCCTCGTTGAGGCGGTCCACGATGAGTTTGAGGCTGGCCTGCATCTTGTCGGTCAAGAGCGAGGGGAACAGTCCGACCAAAAGCGACGAGCCCAGCAGCAATGCGCAGCCGGCGATTTCCGCCGCCGTCATGGGCTCGTAGAGGCCTTCCTTGTCCGAGCTCCCGGAAGCCACGCGTGGCCGAAAAAAAGCTTCGTGAATCTTCACAAGCGTGTACCCGAATGTCGCTACGACGCCCGCGCCCGCCAGCACGACCAGACCCGCCGACACCCACGGCGATTGCCACGCGCCCATGAGCACATGCAATTCGGCGGCGAAGCCGCTAAAGCCGGGCAGCCCCATCGACGCCAGTCCCGCCAAGATAAACACCCAAGCGATGACGGGCATGCGCGCGATGAGCAGATGAAATTCCTCCAGCTGGCGCGTGTGCGTGCGCGAATAAATCACTGCACCCACGAGCGCGAAGAGCAGCGCGCCGATGACGCCGTGGGAAAACATTTGCAGCACGGCACCGGTGAGCCCGGTTTGGGTCAGCGTCGCCAGCCCCAGCAGCACAAATCCCATGTGGCTGACGCTCGAGTAGCCAATCACAAACTTGAAATCCGTCTGGCGCAGTGCCACGAGCGCCCCATAGACGATGTTCACCACCGCCAGCGCCGCCACCCAAGGCGCCCACACTTTGGCGCCCAGCGGCAGGAGGCCGATGGCCACGCGCAGGCAGCCGTAGGCGCCCAGCTTCATCACCACGCCGGCCAGAAGCATTGATGCGGCCGTGGGCGCAGCGACGTGGCCCGTCGGCGCCCAAGTGTGGAAGGGCCACATGCCCGCGAGCACCGCAAATCCAACGAACAGCAGCGGGAACACCACGTACTGCAGCGGCGCACTCAAGCTGGCCTGCGAGAGCTCCTGCAGGGTGAATGTGCTGGCGTTGGCGCCAAAGTAGAGCCCGAGCAATCCCAGCAGCACCAGCGCGCTACCCGCAAAGGAATAGAGCACCAGCTTCATGGCCGCGTAGTCCTTGCGCGTGCCGCCCCAGATCGCGATGAGAAAGTACTTGGGCACGACGGCGATCTCGTAAAACACAAAGAGCAGGAACAAATCCCGCGAGAGGAACACGCCGTACACGCCGCCCACGAGCGCGAAGTAGTACGCATAGAACTCGTTCGCGCGCTCCTTGAGTTCCCAGGTGAAGAGCACCCCGCACACCGCCACCAGACCCGTCACCAGCAGCAGCGGCAGGCTGATGCCGTCGTAGCCAAACGCCAGCCGCGCGCCCAGGCTGGGAATCCACGGCCAGTCCACCTCGTCGGCCACGCCCGAACCGCCGTACCGCAGGGCGCAATGCAAGGCCGTGAGCAGGCCCAGCGAAGCGAAGGCCAGCGCCACCCAGCGGATCTGCCGCGCCCGCCCGGCGGGCATCAGCCCGCAGGCCAGTGCGCCTGCAAAACTAAGGATGAGGGTCAGCAGGGCGTGCATGGTTTTAGTGCGCTGAAAACGCCAGCCAGTGACCGGGGGCCAACCCCGCCCACAGCACCAGCGCCAGCACCGGTGCCAGCAACAGAACCTCCTCGCCCGTCAGATCGGGCAACGACCCGCCCTGCGCGGGCGTCGGCCCTGTGAAGAGCCGCTGCAGAACCGTGAGCAGGACCACCGCCGTCGCCAGCAGCCCGATCGTGGCGACGGCCGTGAGCGTGGGTGCGACAGCAAAGGCGCCCCCGAAGATCAAGAACTCAGCCGCGAATCCCGCCAGGAACGGCAGCCCCAGCGAGGCGAATGCCAGGATGTAAAACATCGCCGCCAGACGCGGCGCGGCCGCGCTCAAGCCCCCAAAATCTGCCAACCCGCTGCGGCCCGCCCGCTGTTCGATGAGGCCGGTGAGGTAAAACAAACCCGCTGCGGTAAGCCCGTGCGCAAACATCTGGAGAATCACCCCCTGCGTGGCCAGCCGCGGCACGTCCACGACGCCACCGGGGATGGCCAACCCGACGGCGCCCACCGCCAGCACACAGTAGGCGACGTGGTTGAGCGAGGAGAAGGCAAGCAGCCGCCGAAGCTGCGTCTGGCGCAGCGCCACGAACGCGCCCCAGAGGATGGTCAGTAGCGCCAGCACCATGAGCGTCTCGCCGTGCGCCGCCAGCTGCCGCGGGAAAAGCGGGATGATGAGGCGCAGCAATCCGTACACGCCCATCTTGGACATGACCCCGGTGAGCAGCATGGCGACCGGCGCCGGCGCGGCGGCGTAGGCAGGCGCCTGCCAGAGGTGCAATGGCGCCAGCGGCACCTTGACCAGCAACCCGGCCAGCACGGCGGCAAACACCCACCCGCCCGGATCCAGCGCGCCCGAACGCGCGCGTGCCGCGAGCTCGATGAAATCAAAGCTCTCGCGCCCGCCCCCGGAGAGAAAGAGAAAGCCCAGCAGCATCGCCACGCTGCCCAGCACCGTGAAGAGGAAGAAACTCAGCGCGGCGCGGTGGCGATCCTCGCCCTGCCCAAAGAGCTTGATGAGGAAAAACGCGGGCACCAAGGCCAGCTCCCAGAAGAGGAACCAGTGGAAAAAATTAAGTGCTGTGAAGGCACCAAACATCCCGCAGGCCTGAAGGGAGATGAGCGCGAAGTATCCACGCGGCAGGCTCCCCGGCGACGCCAGAATCGCCAGCAGCGAGAGCAGCGTCGCCAGCAGCAACACCAGCGCGTTGGCTCCATCCAAGCCCACGTGATAGTCCACTTTCAAGGAAGGCATCCACGCCACCTTCTCAGCGAATTGCAGGCCGCCGCGCGGATCAAACTGCGAAAGCAGGCAGCAGGTGATGACGAGCGACACCATCGCGCCCACCACGGCCACGCGCCGCGCCCAATGCGAGGGCAGCAGCAGGATGAGCAGCGCCGCCAGAGCCGGCGCAAATGTCAGCACCGTGATCATGTTAAAAGCCAGTGGACGAACAGCCCGCCCAAGAGCGTGCCCAGCACGACCCACCGCAGGTAGCCCGGCAGGAAGCCCGATTGGAATCGCACGGCTGCGCGCCCGCCCTCGTGGAAGCGCCGCGCCAAGCCGTCCACGGCAAGCTGGTCAATGAGGCGGCCATCCACGCTCCGCGAAAAAAACTGCCCCGTGGCCTGCGCCAGCTCCTGCACCAGTTCCGCCAAGGCCGCCACCATCTCCTGCAGCAGTACCGCCAAAGCCGTCAGCCCGCTCCACAGGCGCCCCGCTGTTGCGGCGTAGAGTTCATCAAACCAGAGCTTGCGCTGCAAGGGCACCAACGCCAGCGGGTCGGGCGCACGCAAGTCGCGTCCGCTGTAAATCACCCAGCCCAGCAGCATGCCTCCCAACGCCACGGCCCAGCTCGTCGCGATGACCGGGAAGGGATGCGCGGCGTGGATCGCGCCCAGCTTGGCTTGCAAGGCGCCGCCAAAAAGTCCGCCCATGCCCAGCGCAAACACGGCCAGGATCACCAGCGGCACGGTCATCACGGCGGGACTTTCATGCGGGGCGTGCGCGCCGCGGTGGGCGCCGGCAAAGACGTACACGCACTGGCGCGTCACGTAGAGGGCCGTGAGGAGCGAGGAGAACGCGCAGAGGTAAAAGAGGGGGCGGTCGGCGCCGTACACGGCAACGAGCACGGCGTCCTTGCTGAAGTAGCCGCTCGTGTAGGGAAACGCCACCAAGGCCAGCGCACCGCACAGATATGCCGCGGTGGTGACCGGCATGGCGCGCGCGATGCCGCCCATCTTGCGGATGTCCTGCTCGTGGTGGCAGCCGTGGCTGATGGAGCCAGCACCCAGAAAGAGCAGCGCCTTGAAGTACGCGTGAGTGAAGAGGTGGTACATGCCAATGGCCCCGGTGGTGGCGGCTCCCAGCCCCACCATCATGAGGCCCAGCTGGCTCACGGTGGAGTAGGCAAGGATGCGTTTGATGTCAAACTGGCCCAGCGCAATGAGCGCGGCAATGAGTGCAGTAACGCCGCCCGTCCATGCGACGAGCGGCAGCGTGCCACCGGCTTCGAACAGCGGGAAGGTGCGCGCCACCAGAAACACGCCCGCGGCCACCATCGTGGCGGCGTGAATGAGGGCGCTCACCGGCGTGGGGCCTTCCATCGCGTCGGGCAGCCAGACGTGCAAGGGCACTTGGCCCGACTTGCCAGCCGCCCCGACAAAAAGCAGAAGGCTCACCAGCTTGGCCGCGCCCACGCCCCACACCAGCGTGCCCGGATCTTTCTCCAGCAAGCCCGCCCCCCCCGCGTACAACTCCAGCGTGCCCGTCTGGGTGAAGGCCACCAACAGGCCCAGCAGAAGACCCAAGTCGCCCAAGCGCGTGACGATGAACGCCTTCTTGCCCGCGGCCGCTGCCGAGGGTTTGTGAAACCAGAATCCGATGAGCAGGTAGGAAGCCAGCCCGACAATTTCCCAGCTCATGAAAAGCAGAAGGAGGTTGTTGGAGAGCACCAGCCCGAGCATCCCGGCGGCGAAGAGCGAGAGGTAGCAGAAGAACCGCGCGCAACGTGGGTCGTGCGCCATGTAGCCTGTGGAGAAGATGAAGATGAGTAGCCCAACAAACGTGACCATCGACGCCATCAATGCCGAGAGCGCATCGAGCCGCAGGCTGAAGGTGATGCGGGTGCCACCCACTGAGAGCCAGTCGGCCAGCGGGAACACTTGCGCGTCTCCCGTCCATGCCTGCGAGAGCGCCCAAAGCGCCAGCAGCGCCGACATCGCCAGGGCACCGATGGCCACAGCCGCCGCCCGCCGGCCGTTGCGCATGCCGGCCGTGCAGAGTGCCGCCAGCAGCGGCAGACAGGGGATGAGGGCGAGGGTTGAAGCGCTCATGGTTCGCGCAACGTGTCGAGCTTCTCCAGATCCACGGTCTTAAAATGACGGTACACCGCAATCACGAGCGCCAGCCCCACCGCTACCTCGGCGGCCGCCACCGCAATGGCGAAGAGCGCAAACATCGGCCCCATGAGTGCCTCTGGGTTGGGGCCGAAGCGCCAGAAGGCGATGAAATTGAGGTTCGCGGCGTTGAAAAGGATTTCGATGGAGAAGAGCACGACGATGATGTTGCGCCGCGTGAGTACACCCAGTAGGCCGATGCCCAGCAGGATCGCCGAGAGGACGAGATAGTGATTGAGCGTCATGCCGGCCGGTCCTTCCCGGGTGGATCCTTCTCCGGCCCGTGTGCCACCGCAACGGCCCCAATGAGTGCGCCCGTCAGCAGCAGCGCGAGCACCTCCAGCGGCACCACGTAGTGTTCCATCAACTGGCTGCCCAGCTGGCGGGCGGTGGACTGCGGCGCTGCTGGCGGCACAGGTGGCTCGCCGTTGAGCAAGGGCGGCAGCAGCAGCACCACCGGCAGCGCCACGGCCAGCATCAGCCCCCAGAACCAGCCTCGCGCGCCCAGCCGCCGAAGGTCATCGCCGGTCACGTGCTCGGTGAGCATGATGGCAAAGAGCTGCAGAATGCCCACGGCGCCGACGTACACCAGCACCTGCACGGCCGCCACGTAGTCGGCCATGAGCATGACAAAGAGCCCCGACAACGCCGCAAAGAAGAGCAGCAGCGCGAACACCCCGTGAACCAGATTGCGCCGGCTGACCGCCAGCAGCGCGCCCAGCACCGCCACGGTCGACAGAATGTAAAAGGCAACTCCCTCGATCATTCGGCGTAAGAATAAGTGCGCGGAGCTGCGTCGGCCCGATGCGATCGGCTCAACGCCACGGCCGCCCCGTAGAGCACCAGCGCGCCCACGGGCCAGCTGAGCCACGGCTTGGCAAGTTTCAGGGCCGCCGCCGCCACGAAGAGATTGAGCAGCGAGAGCGGCAGCAGGAATTTCCAGGCGAATCCCATGAGCTGATCCACCCGCAGGCGCGGCAACGTGCCCCGCAGCCAGATCATCACGAAGATCAATGCGAAGATTTTTGCGAGGAACCACACGCAGGAGAGCGCGGGATACGCCGCCACCCACGGGCCCGCGCCGCCGCCCAGAAACAGCGTCACGGCCAGCCCGCTGACGGCGAAGATGGCCAAGTATTCTCCAAGAAAGAAGAGCGCGAACTTAAACCCGCTGTACTCGGTGAAGTAGCCGGCGATGATTTCACTCTCCGCCTCGGGCAGATCGAAGGGCGACCGGTTGGTCTCGGCCAGCGACGCGATGAAGAAGATGAGGAAGGCCGCCAGCCCCCACGGCGTGAAGATGAACCACTGCGCACGTTGCGCCTCCACGATGGCCTGAGCGTTCATGCCGCCGGCCGCCATGATGACCACGGCGGCAGAGAGCACGAGGGGGATTTCGTAGCTCACCATCTGGGCCACGGCGCGCATGCCGCCCAAGAGTGAGTATTTGTTGCGCGACGCCCAGCCGGCCATGAACACCGCCAGTGTGTTGAGGCTCGTGATGGCGAAGAACAGAAGCACGGCGTTGTCGAGCGCAGCGGCCTGCAACGCGCGCATTCCGGCCGTGGCGTAGGGCAGTTCCAACGGCAGCAGGCAGAGCACCATCATGGGCGGCACCAGCGAAAGAATGGGTGCCAGAAGATGCAGCAGCTTGTCGGCATCGCGCGGCACAATGTCCTCCTTGGCCAGCATTTTAAGCCCATCGGCCGCAGGCTGGATGAGGCCAAAGAGCCTGCGAAACCGGGTGAAGGGCAGGCTGATGCGGTTGGGGCCGATGCGATTTTGGATGCGCGCCAAGATTTTTCGCTCAAGCCACGTGGTGAATGCAAAGAGCGAGGCAAACCCCACCGCCAGCGGAACGGCAATCGCCAACAGATTGAGGAGCGTCTGAGTCACGCCGCACCTCCCGCCGTGGGCGCCGACGGCTCGGGCTTGGATTTCTCAGCAGCTATTTCGGCCGCGGCCTTGGCTTCGGCGGCCTTCTTCTTGGCCGCGTCGGCAGCAGCCTGCTTGGCTTCCTTCTCGGCCTTTTCCTGCGCCATGCGATCGTCGCGCGCGCGCGCCTCCTCGGGATGGATGCGGTGGTAGTACTCGTTGGACTTGAGCAGCTGGTCGCGATGTTGCAGCAGGCCGCCAAAACGGTTGGCGGTGGAGAGCTCGAACTGGCTGTCCATGACGATGGCGTCAAAGGGGCAAACCTCGACGCAAATCTGGCAGCTCATGCAGACGGAGAGGTCGATGTCAAAGATCGCCGGGCGCTTGATGTACTTGCCCTGCTCGTCGTAGTCCTTCTCGATGTAGATGCACTGCGGCGGGCATTCGCGCTCGCAGATCTGGCAGGCCACGCAGCGGATGCCTCCCATGGGATCAGCCCCGTCGTGAAGCAGGATCGGAAAGTTGCGGCTGTGTGCCGTCACGGTGGTGTCGGCGCGGGCGGGAAGCACTTCGGCGGGCGCACCGGGTTCCCATGCGTATTCCTTGGTGAACAGGTGGTGGCGCCGGTCGCGGTCGAAATAGGACCGCACGAAGTTTTCCAGCGTCACCGCCATCCCTTTCAGGATGCCAAAACCCAGCAGTCTCACCGGTCCACCTCCCCCAGCACAATATCCACACTGCCCAAGATGACGACAGCGTCGGCAATGGTGTGGCCCACGCACAGGTCCTCGAGCACCGTGAGATTGATGAACGAAGGCGGGCGCACGCGGTAGCGGTAGGGTTTGGTGGTGCCATCCGCAATGAGATAAAATCCCAGTTCGCCCTTGGGCGATTCGACGCGGCCGTAGGTCTCCGACGCCGCGGGCTTGAACACGCGCGGAGCATTGCCCATCACCGGGCCCGTTGGAATGTCGCGCAGCGCCGCGTCCAGAATCTTCAGGCTCTCGCGCATCTCCAGCAGGCGAATCATGAACCGGTCGTAGCAGTCGCCGGCCGAGCCCAAGGGCACACGGAAGGCAAACCTCTCGTAGATGCCGTAGCGGTCCACCTTGCGGAGGTCATAGTTGACGCCGCTGGCGCGCAGCATGGGGCCGGTGATGCCGGCGTTGACCGCCTGCGCCCCCGACAGCACGCCGACGCGCTGCGTGCGCGCCAGAACAATTTCGTTTTCGCAGAGCAGCTTCTCAAACTCATCAAGAAAACGCGGGAAGGCGTCCACCACGGCGCGGGCCCGGGCGAGCCAGCCCTCGGGCACGTCACAGCGCAGCCCGCCAAAGCGAAAGTAATTGCACATCATGCGTGCGCCGCTGGCTTGCTCGAAGAGGTCCAAGATGCGCTCGCGCTCGCGAAAGGCGTAGAGCAGCGGCGTGCCCAGCGCGCCCAGGTCGTTGAGGAAGAACCCCACGAGGCTCGTGTGGTTCACGAGGCGCGTGAGCTCCGCCATGATGACGCGCAGATATTGCGCGCGCTCGGGCACCTCGATGGGCAAGAGCTGCTCCGCCGCCAGCGCGTAGGCCCAGTTGTTGGTCATCGAGTTGAAGTAATCCAGCCGGTCGGTGAAGGGCATGCTGGCCAAATAACTCATCCCTTCGGCCAGCTTCTCGTGGTTGCGGTGCAGATAGCCAAAGACAGGCTTGAGCGCCACGACGGTCTCGCCATCGAGCCGGACATCCATGCGGAAGACGCCATGCGTGCTCGGATGGTGCGGCCCCATCGAGACTTCGAGCAGGCCAGTCTCCATCGCCGGCTGACGCACCAGCGAGTAAGACGCAGCGGCGGTCGCGGCGGCGGCACTCATGCGATGATCACCTTGCCCCGCCGGTGCTTCTCCAGCACGTCGCCATGCGGCGTGGGTTCCCACTCGTAGTCCTGCGGCTCGGCGTAGTCCTTGCGCATGGGGTGGCCCGTAAACTCGTCCCACATGAGGATGCGGCGCAGGTCGGGGTGGCCCTCGAAGCTCACGCCAAAGAGATCGTACACCTCGCGCTCCTGCAGCTCGCAGCTGCGCCACACCGGAGTGAGCGAGACGGCGGCGGGCGCTTGGCGCGGAACGACCTGTTTGAGCACAAGCGGGCCGCTACGCTGCGCCACCGAGTAAAGATGGTAGACGACCTGCAGGCTTCCCGGCTCGGTGCGAACCACGATTTCCTCCGTGCCATCGGGCCGCTTGGACTTTTCCTTCACTTCCCTGGGGAGATAGTCCACACCCGTGACATTGCTGCAAAAGTCCCAGGCGCCGTGATCCGGCTGCGTGAGCCACTCGGCCACGGCACGGGCCAGTTCCGGCGGCACGATGAGCGCGCGCGCCGCCCCGTCCCACCGCACGGCGGGGAATTGCTGCAACACCGGCTCATGCCACGCTGGCGTGCTCATGCCGTGGCCGCTTTCTTGGGGCGCGCGGGCTCGGTGTTGGGATTGGCGGGAGGGCGCCAGACCTCGGGATTGTACGGCGGCTCCAAATCCGTGCCGGTGAATCTGGGCACGGGATACTGCCGCCGCCCGGCGGTGAAGGCGGGGTCTTGCTCAATCCGGATGTTCAGGATTTTCTCCTGAAGATAGTTGAGGGCCTGCAAGACGGCTTCGGGCCGTGGCGGGCAACCGGGCAGGTACACATCCACGGGGAGATACCGGTCGATGCCCTTGAGCACGTTGTAGCCTTGCTTAAAGGGGCCGCCGGAAATGGCGCAGGCACCCATCGCGATGACCCACTTGGGTTCGGGCATCTGGTTGTAGATGCGCACCACCTGCGGCGCCATTTTCTTGGTGACGGTGCCCGAGACAATCATGAGGTCCGCCTGCCGTGGCGACGGGCGGAACACCTCCGAGCCAAATCGGGCGATGTCAAACCGGGACGTGGCCGACGCAATCATCTCGATGGCGCAGCATGCCAGTCCGAAAGTGAGCGGCCACACCGAGCCGCCGCGGGCCCAATTGTACAGGCCCTCGACCGAGGAGAGCAGCACGCCGGCCTGCTCCAGCTCCGCGCGAGTGAAGCCGGGCACCTCCTGCGCCACCACGTTGATTTGCTCGGTCATTTTTCGTCCGCGCCGACGGGGAAGTGCCCGCCTGCGCTCTACTTCCAGCTCAACACACCCTTGATCCACAGATAGGCCAGCCCCTCGGCCAGCAGCAGGACAAACACGCCCATGGCCACCAGGGCGCCCGTGGAGAGATTCGTGAAGGCCGCAGCCCAAGGGTAGATGAACACCACCTCGACATCGAAAATCACAAACGCCAGCGCGTAGAGGTAGTACTGCACGCGAAACTGCACCCAGGCGTCGCCCTTGGATTCGAGCCCGCACTCGAAGGGCGACTGCTTGATCTCACTGGGCTTGCGGGGCGCCACCAGCGCCGAGAGCAGAAGGGGCGCCACGGCAAAGCCCACCGCCACCACGCCCATCACCGCCAGCAGCAGGTAGCGCGCGCCGTGCGCATCATCTGGAGAAATCGCAGCCAGTTGAGGAAAAACGTCGCCCATCCCCCTCACCGAAAATCGCGGCGACTGTGTTGGTTTTGCCAGTCCAAGTCAAGCCGCCATGCCCCGCTAGGCGGGACGCAGGTGTGCCAACTTTTCCTTGGGCATCTGGAAGGCGCGCGCACGGAAAATGAAGTCCACGATGCTGCCCTCGTGCGGCTGCAGCCAGTCCAGTTGGATGGTCGGCATCGGTCCGATATTGAGGCGGTCGATGTTGGTCGCCTCCAATAGCTGCTGCGACCATGCGGCATTCTCAGTGATGGCCGAGGCCACCAGCGTGCCGCTGATCTTTTCGATCATCTCCTCCTGCGGACACCGCACCACCGAGGCGAACGGGAACATGTACTCGGTGTTGGCCATCTTGAGGTTGGGGCTCTCGCAGTGAAGGATCGTCGGACGCAGGTAGGCGCACCGCTCCATCTCCACCAGCCGCGGCCCGTAGCGGGCCGTGACGTGGGTGGTTCCGGATTCCTTGCAGCCTTCTTCAATCATCCCCCACACACCCTGCGCCTGTCCGGGGACGGTGAACGCCGCCAGCGCCGCCTTGGGATCCACCGGATCCAGCGGCTCCATGGGCCCCACGCGCGCCGCGATGGCCTCGGCGATGGCCTCGGTGTGGCGCGAGGCCCACACGCCCGAGCAGTTGATGCAGCCGCGCCCGCTGTTCTTGTAGATGGAGTCCACCATCAGATCCAAGTACTTCTCCCACTGATCCACCACGTCGTCGCCCAGCAGGATCTTGCTAAAACCCGGCCCGTGCACTTGCACACAGGGATTGCCCTTGTACTGCTTCACGGTCTGGGTGCTGCCAAAGATCATCACGCGGTTCACCCGGTTCACCACCTCCGCACCCATTTCGCCGGCCCCCGGATAGATGCTGATGGCCTCGCGCGGCACGCCCGCCTCGAAGAACGCCGCGGCCATGCGGTAGGGCGTCCAGGGTTCCTGCGGGCCGGGCTTGAGCACCAAACCAATCTGCATCGGAATCACCGGCAGCCAGAGCGTGTGCACTCCGGGCGAGTTGGAAGGCAGCACCATGCCCAGCACCGGCGACTGCGCCTGATAGCTCACCGTCACCCCGCGCGACTCGATGCCGTAGCCGCGCGTGAGGATGTCGATGTCCATGCCGCGCGTGAGCGCGTCGAGGATCTTGTCCATGTTGGAGAGCACAAAATGGTTCTTCTCCATGTTGAACCGGCACATGTGCTCGGGCAGGCCCGTCGAGGCCGATTGCTGCCGTGCGAAGTCCGCCGGTGACTGCTGCCCGTCGCCCAGCGGCAGCGTGGCCTTGAGATAGAAGTCGGCCGCCTTCTTCATCATCTGCACCAACTTGGCGGCGGGGATGGCCCGGAGCGCCTCGCGCGCCTGGTGCGCCTGCTTCATGTCCTTGGCAAGCAGGCCGGGATTGGACTGGCCCACGCGCGCCAGCACCTCGCCGGTGCGGTGGTGCACCACCTCGTCAAATTTCAGGCTCTCGTAAGGCTGGCCCCAGCGCAGAACAGGAATCGTCACCATAAGCTTAAAGTCGTGTTGCAGCACCCCTTGCACGGGACACTGGTGAATTGACCGGCGCGACTTGGCCCTAAATGGAGGGGGGTGGCAAACCCAAAATACTACAGGGGCATGCGCGCCCGACCCCGATACCAGATGCCGGCTTAATGCCGGGAGAGGTCCACAGGCCCCGACACGAGGCGCGATTTGAGCACGATGCGCTGCTGCAGCGCCTGCACGGGGCGCTTGTTCTGGCCGCCTGAAAGGAACTTGAGGGACCGGAATGCGTCGATCTGCTCGGACGAAAAGCTGATGGGCTCGCCCATCACCGTCCACATCACATTCTGCGTGCAAGGCGGCGTGGTCAATGAACCGCTGTAGCGGAAGTACGCGGGATTGGCCGGCAGAAAATCCTTGGGCCCACTCTCCCGGCTGGTCGTCACCAGGCGCGACTGCCCCTTTTCCTTGGGAAGATCCTCTCCCCAGAACTGCCCCACATACGCATGGGGCGCGCCTTCTACAATCAACACCCCCACCACCGCCAGTTTTGGAAAGACGCCCTGAGCGCCTCCGGTTGCCGCGCCATGGCCGTGGCCGGTGGCACCGGCACCGGCGCCATGCTTGTCGTTGGCATGGGCAGGCGCGGGATTGGCCGAGAGCGCAATGCCATGATTCCCTCTTGTGTCGCGGCCGTGGCCCTCGTCGTGCTCCTGCGCCATGAGTTCATGAACCAGATGAACCTCCAGAGGGGCGTCCACTCCGTCGAGCTGGTGCTCGCTGCGATGGTGAAAATGAAACTGCTTGAGCAGATAGCGGTTGGTGACGCCACCCATGCCGATTTCCATGGTGCTGTTGCGTTCCACCGCGCGCACATCGGCTTGGATGGTGTGCCCGTTGTTGATGAGTGTCAGTTTGCAGGGATGGTAATCCATCCGAAGATGCAAATTGGCCGCCACCACGGCACCCGAAGGCTCGATATTGATGGGCGACTGGCGGTCGCCCCTGGCATCCGGCGCCAGCAAACCCCAGTTGGCCGGCCCATAGTCGCCCTCGTAGGCCCAGTGCGGCGCGGGCGCGTGCTCCCCGCCATGCGCGCTGGCGTGTGCGGCGTCGGCCGGTGCCAGTGCCGCGGCATAACGGGCCACCAATTCCTCCGCGCACCCCATCTCCACGGCGGAAAACCTCCAGCCGGCCTTCTCATTCCTAAGGTGCGCCGCCGCGGCATAGACGGCAGCGGCCTCCTTGAGGATGTGGCCCGGATCGCCCAGGTGCTTAAACCGAAGCAGGCGCCCGCGCAGCATGGCGCTGGCACCCTCCTCCCTGCCTTCGGCCAGTGCCGTCCACTTGTAGGCCAGATAGAGCGCGTCCAACTGCTCCTGAGCACTGGCGTCAGAACGGTCCACCTTGCTGATGCGCGCCACAAACTCTGCCGCCCGCTCAGCCGGCGGTTTCTCCGCTTCATGCGCGTCTTTGCCGTGCGAGGACTCCTCGTGCCCGCCCTTGTCGTGCGCGTCGTGCGCCGGTGTGGCCGGGCCGCGGGCGTCGGCACCATGTGCCGCCGGCGCGGCGCCGTGGGCGGCAGGTTCCTTCTCGGCGTACTCGCGCGCGGCAACCGAAAACCATTTGTACGCCAGCATCAGAAACTGCCGCTGACTCCCATGGTCGCTTTTCGCGGACTCCGCCATGGTTTCCAGCCTCCTGGCCAGTGCCATCTGCGCGGTGGGGCTGCCGCCGCTGGCGCTTGCCACCAGCGCAGAAAGCTCGAGCAGCCGCGACATGTCCGCGCGGCTGATCTGCATGTAGAGGGTGACACTGGTGGCCAGCGTCACGCATGCCCCCGTGATGATGAGGGTAAGCCGACCAAAGATGGGCGCAGCCGGCGTCGCGTCCGATGCCTCGGGGGCGGCGGCGGACGTGGCGGGCTTTGCTGCGGCGGCTTTTGCTTCTTCTGCCATGCCAGAATATTCACCAGTCAATCGGCATTTTCCATCCCAACTTAACTGCATCGAGGCGGCGGGCTGGTGCCCGGCGTGAAACTGTTGCCCTCGCCGGTGCGCTTGGATAGAGTCCCGCTCATGAAATCATGGGCTGCAGCCGTGGGACTGCCGTTGTTTTTTGCGAGCTGCCAGGCACCCGACGGGGCGCCCCCCGCCAAAGCCTCGCCGCTGGCCGGCCCCATTGGCTCGCTGCGCGCCGTGGATGCCGAGGGCCGGGGCAATGAACAGGCGGCGGCCGCGTGGGAAACGCTCTCGAAAGCGGGCATGGAGGCCCTGCCTGAGCTATTGGGCGCCATGGATGGGGCCAACGAACTGGCGGCAAACTGGCTGCGCGCGGCGGTGGATGCGGTGGTCGAACGCGAAGGACGCGCCGGCAGGGCATTGCCGGTGGCGGCATTGGAGGCGTTTCTGAAAGAGACGCGACACGATCCTCGGGCGCGGCGCCTGGCGTTTGAACTGATCCAACGGGCCGACGCACCCAAGGCCGACGCGCTCATCGCCGGCATGGCGGATGATCCCAGCGTCGAGCTGCGGCGCGACGCCGTGGGGCGGTTGCTGAGCAACGCGCAGTCGCAACAGAAGGTCGGCCGCACCGCGGAGGCGGCTGCCGAATTTGAGACCGCACTCCGGTCGGCGCGCGATCTGGACCAGATCAACTCAGCGGCGATGCAGCTGCGACAACTGGGGAAGTCCGTGGATCTCTCGCGCCACTTTGGCTTCCTGACCCACTGGAAAGTGGCGGGGCCTTTTGACAACACCGAACGCAAGGGCTTCGCGTCCGTGTACCCGCCGGAGCAGGAAATCCAGCTTGCCGCCAAGTATCCGGGCAAGACGGGGCAGGCTTCGTGGGTGGAGCTGGTGGCCGCCGACGAGTATGGCAAGGTGAACATCAATGACGCCTTCGGGCCGCTCAAGGAAGCCACCGCCTACGCCTACAGCGAATTTGTCACCGACAAGGCGCGGCCCTGCGAACTGCGTCTGGCCTGCAAGAACGCGTGGAAGGTCTGGGTCAACAGCAAGCTTGTCTTTGGACGCGACGAATATCACCGCGGCACGCGCATCGATCATTACCGGCTTCCGGCGCAGCTTGAGCGCGGACGCAATACGATCTTGGTCAAGCTCTGCCAGAACGAACAGAAGGAAACCTGGACGGTGGAGTGGGAATTCCAACTGCGCGTGTGCGACGCCACCGGTACGGCCATCCTGGCCGCCGACCGGCTTCCCACTCCCGCGCCCAAGCCCACAACCCGCAAGCCCGAAACCAAATGAAGAGAACCCTCCTCTTGGCGGCCGCCATCGCCTTCGCGGCCCTCGTTGAGCCGGCCGCCCTGTCCGCGGCTGACTGGCCGCAGTTCCGCGGCCCCAACACCGACTGCGTCTCAACCGACACCCAACTGCCCGTGGAGCTGGCGCCGGAAAACATCGCATGGAAGACCACGCTGCCGGGCCGGGGCCTCTCCGCGCCCATCGTGGTGGCCGGACGCGTGATTCTCACCTGCTCCAGCGGCCCGCTTCAGGAGCGCCTCCACGTGCTCTGCTACAACGCAGCCGACGGCACGCTGCGCTGGCACCGGCAGTTTTGGACCACGGGGCGCACCATGTGCCATGACAAGACCAGCGTGGCCGCGTCCACCCCCGCCAGCGACGGCAAGCATATCGTCGCCCTGTTCTCATCCAACGACATGGCCTGCCTCGATCTGGAGGGCAACCTGCGTTGGTTCCGCGGAATCACGCGCGACTACCCCAACGTGAGCAACAGCTTGGGCATGGCGGCCTCCCCCGTGTGGGTGGATCAGACGATCGTGGCGCAGGTGGAAAACGACAGCGAAAGCTACTGCCTGGGCATCGATCCCGCCAGTGGGCGCAACCGCTGGAAGCTCAACCGGCCCATCGGCGCGAACTGGACTTCGCCCCTCATCCTGCGCGAAAGCTCGCGCAACCTGGTGGTGCTCCAGTCCAAGTCCGGGCTCGACGCCATTGATGCACGAACCGGCAAGGCGGCGTGGAGCTACACCGACGGCGCCTCGACCATTCCCAGCAGCGTCAGTGACGGCGAAACGCTTTTCGCCGTGTCGCAGGGCATCACCGCGCTGCGGCCCAGTGCCAGCGGGCCGCCCTCGCAACTCTGGCGCAGCGGCCAGCTCACTCCGGCCACCGCCAGCCCCGTGGTTCATGGCGGCCGCCTGTACACGCTCAACAACGCCGGCGTGCTCAGCTGCGGCAAGACCGTGGACGGCGCGCGCCTCTGGCAGTTGCGCCTCAAAGGCCCCTTCAGTGGCACGCCCCTCGTAGCCGGCAAACACCTCTACTGCGTCGGCGAAAAAGGCCACGTGCAGGTGGTGGACACCGCCGCGCCGGAAGGCAAGGTGGTGGGCGAATTGGATCTTGGGGAAATGTTGCTGGCCACCCCCGCCGCCGCCGACGGCGCGCTCTACGTGCGCAGCAACACGCAGCTCTGGAAAATCGCGCGGCGCTAGAACCCCGCACCGGCGCGCCCACTCGCGGCTTGGCGGCGCCGCCGGGCTTTGTTACCTTTGAAACCGTGCTTTGGAGGAAGCGTTCATTTTCGCTGCTGATACCGCCCCTGTTGCTGGTGTTGCTCGCGGCGGCCGCTTGCTCCCCGCAGTCTACTCCCAATGCGCCGGTGGTGACTGGCGCCGACAAAAGGCAGCTCACCCAGCAGGCGCTACAAATCCTGAAAACCGACGCCCCCGGCGCGGCGAAGTTGCTGGGAGAGGCGGCGGCCGAAGGCGAGCACGTGGTGGAGAAGCTGGAGACCGGCATCGCCATCTCCTACCGCCACGGCGTGACACTCGAGTCGCTCATCATCGCCAATCGAGCGGTGGACATCGAGCGGTTGCAGCCGGGCATGCGGCTCATCATTCCCGGTTTTCCCGCGGCGCAGTTTAACCTCGCCGCCATGCACGAGCGCGGCTTGGGCGGTTTCAAGGCGGATTTGGTGGCCGCCGCAAAGTGGTATGAAAAATCCGCCGAGCAGGGATTCACCAAGGCAGAGTTCATGATGGGCAGTCTTTGCCAGCATGGGCAGGGCGGGCAGAAGCGCGACGGCGCGCGCGCCCGGGAATGGTACGAACTCGCCGCCCGCAAGGGCATGGTGGAGGCGCTCTACAATCTGGGCACGCTTCATGTGCAGGGCAGTCTGGTGGAGCGCGACGTGGTGCAGGCATACAAATGGTACGCGCTGGCCGCGCTGCGCACCGGCGAGAATGAGCGCAACGAGCTTGAGTCGCAGGCGTACGACGAGCAGTCGCAAGGCAAGCTGGACGCCACTGTGGAAGCGGCAGCCAATCGCCGCGCCGTGCAGCGCACACATCCTGAAAAGGCCAAGGCGCCCGACGCGGAACTTCGCAATCTGGTGAGCAGCCAATCGAGCCTGCGCGACGAGGCCAAGCGGCTCTACGTGCAGCTGCGCACCGACAAGCTGGTGCGCGCCCGCTCCGATTCGGATGAGAAGGGTTCCCCTGCTGCCGCGCGAAAGGGCGTCGAGCGGCTGATGAACCCCGCCGACAAGACGGCGGCAGAGCGGCTGGTGGCGGCCTTTGAATTCAAGCCCGATACTTCCGAGAAGTGAGGCTCTTTTCCGCTGGGGGCAATCGCGGATTGCCACCGCGCTCTCGCCACGGTTTACTTCCTCCATGCACCTGCGTTGGATTTTCCTCTTGCCGCTGATCTTCGCCGGGTGCAGCAGCACTTCGCCCAGCGAACCCGTGACGGCTCTTTTTAACGGCAAGGATTTGTCGGGATGGACAGAGACGGATTTTGCGGGGCGCGGGCGCGTGAGCGTCGCTCAAGGCGAGCTCAGGCTGGAGAGCGGGCTCATCATGACCGGCGTCAACTACACCAACGCCGCGAAGTTGCCGAAGACCAATTACGAGGTGGAGTACGAGGCGAAGAAGCTCAGCGGTTCGGACTTCTTCGGCTGCCTCACTTTTCCGGTGGGCGACTCACACGCGTCGCTCGTCAACGGCGGGTGGGGCGGCGCCGTCACGGGCATCTCCAGCCTCAATGAGGCCGACGCGTCGGAAAACAGCACCACGCAGTACATCAAATACGAGGAGAACCGGTGGTACAAGTTTCGCGTGCGCGTGACGCCCAAGGCGATTGCCGTCTGGCTCGATGACAAACCCATCATTGATGAGGACATCACCGGCAAGCGCGTGTCGATGCGCGCGGGCGAAATCGAGCTCTCCAAACCGCTGGGATTTGCCGTGTACCAAACCAGCGGCGCACTGCGCCACATCCGCCTGCGCACGTTGCCCGCAGCGCCGGTCGCCAAGTAGCCCAGCCCTTTAAGCCGGCGCGCCCGAAATGCCCCGGAGATAGGAGAAGATGAGGTCGGGCAGGTCGCGGCTGTAGCCTCCCTCCAGCACATTCACCAGCGGCACTCCCAGCCGCCGCAGCTGGTCCCCCATCCAGTGGAAGTCACCGGCTTCCAGCTGCTGCTGGCACAGTGGGTCGAGCTTGTACGCATCAAAGCCCGCCGAGACGGCCACCAAATCCGGCGCGAAATCTTTCAAGTCCGCCAGCGCCTCCTGGGCGCGCCCTCGCCAGTCCTCGCGCGGCGCCTCCGGGGGCACGGGATAGTTGCGGCAATTGTCCACGCTGCGCGCGCCCGTGCCCGGGTAGGCGGGGTGTTGGTGGATGGAAAAAAACGCGCAGCCCTCGCGCCCGCGCAGGATGGCCTCGGTGCCATTGCCGTGATGCACGTCAAAGTCGAACACCGCGACTTTCGCCAGACCCGCCGCACGCGCCGCCAGCGCGGCCACGGCCACGGAGTTAAAATAGCAGAACCCCATCGCACGGTCGGAGGTCGCGTGATGACCCGGGGGGCGCATCAGACTGAACACAGGACTGCCCTCGCGCGCGAGTTGCAGGGCGCGCAACGCGGCACCTGCGCTGCGGCGCGCGTGCGCGTCAATCTGTGGGTAGTCGGGAGTGTCGCTGTCGAAGGGGCCCACGGGGGTGGCCACGCGGTGGAGGTGGTCGGGCGCGTGGGCGCGAAGCAATGCTTCGTCTGAAGCCTCCGTCGGGGTGTGCCAGGTGATGGGCAGCGCGTCCTGCGCGCGCAGGCGGGTGAGCGTGCCCGCGATGCGCTGAGGGCGTTCGGCATGGCCGGGCTCATGATAGGCCATGCACCGCTCGTCGGTGATCACGTTCATCTTAAGGGGGCGCATGCTGCGGCGAGTTCGGCGCGGTGGCAATCCTTCGGCGTTGCCAAAGCGCAGAGCGGCACCTATTCTTCCGCGCAGCGCCATGGCGGATTACAAGGTCCAGTTTGAAGTCTTCGAGGGCCCGCTGGATTTGCTCCTTTATCTGGTGAAGAAGGAGGAGGTGGACATCTACGAGGTCAATCTCACGAAGGTCGCCCGCGAGTTCATCGAGTATGTAGAACTGATGCGCGAGTTCGATCTGGAAGTGGCCGGCGAATTTCTGGTGATGGCCAGCACACTGCTTCACATCAAGAGCCGCGATCTGCTCCCGGCGGATCTGCAGGCGGTGGATGAAGACGGTGAGGAGGGCGAGGATCCGCGTTGGGAACTCATCCGCAAGCTGGTGGAGTACAAAAAATTCAAGGACGCCGCCGAGCGGCTGGAGTTCATCGAGCACGCGCAGGAAAATGTCTATCCGCGCCTGCCCGTGGCCGTGGCGCCCGATCCGCAACCCGCGCCCGCGCGCATCACCGCCAGCCTCTTCGATCTTCTGGGCGCGGTGAATGAAGTGCTGCGGCGCTTCCAGACGCGTGAAGCGCGCGAGATTTACGCCGAACAATGGACCGTGGGCGGCAAGATCGCCGACATCCGCGAGCGGCTGGCAGGGTCGGCCCAACTCCGGTTTGGCGACCTCTTTGCCGCCGCCGGAAGCCGCGAGGAGGTTGTGGCCACCTTTCTGGCCATCCTGGAACTGGTGCGCCTGCGCCAGCTCGACCTCATTCAGGAGGATGCGTTCGGCGACATTTCACTCTGCCGCAGCGCCGAGTTTGAATGGGAAGCCGGCCCTGCCACCGCCGCCGTCATGGAGTCGTAGATGGAACTTAAACACATCCTGGAAGCCCTCCTTTTCTCGGCCCAGAAACCGCTCACCCCGGGCGAGCTGCAAGCCCTGCTGGTCGCGGCGAACGAGGCCAGTCCAAACCCCTTCGGTGACGCCAAGGCGCGCGACATCGTCGCCGCGCTGGAAACGCTCTCGCAGGAGCATGAGGCGGGCGGGCGCACCTATCGCCTCGTTTGCGTGGCTGGCGCATGGCAATTTGCCAGCCAGCCGGAATATGGCCTGTGGATCCGCGCTTTGGTGGGGCAGAAACCGCGCCCGGCACGGCTCTCCAAGCCCGCACTGGAAACGCTCGCCATCATCGCCTATCGGCAGCCGCTCACGCGCGCGGAGATCGAGCAGATTCGCGGAGTCGGCATTGACGGAGTGATGCAGACGCTGATGGAGCGCGAGCTGGTGGAGGTGGCCGGGCGCGCCGAGGCACCGGGTCGCCCTCCCACCTACGGCACCACCAAACTCTTTCTGGAACACTTTGGGCTGCGTGCGCTCGACGATCTGCCCGATGCCAGCGAACTGCGCCGCATTCCGCTGGAAAAGCCGCGCGAGCCGGTGACCAGCGGTCAGGACACCACCACCGAGGCACCCGCGCAGGCCACGCTGGAGGAGGTGCTCCAGTCCGAGCCGTCGGCAACGCCGGCACCGACGCCATGAGCATCGCCAAGCACCGGCGCGCGATTGACCGGCTCGACGAGCAGATCGTGCGGATGCTCAACGAACGCACCGGGCACGTGCTGGAGATCGGCCGCCAGAAGATCGCCGCCGGACAGGAGATTTACGCGCCACACCGCGAGAGCACGCTCTTGCGGCGCCTCTGTGAGCTCAACGGCCAGGGGCCCATCACCAACGACTCACTCACCGCCATCTTCCGCGAGGTGATGTCCAGCGCCCTCTCGTTGCAGAAGCGCATGACCATCGCCTACCTCGGGCCCGAGGCGACGTTCACCCACCAGGCCGCCATCCGCCGCTTTGGCCACAGCCTGCTTTACTCGCCGCAGAAGACCATTGCCGACGTCTTTGGCGAGGTCACCAAGGACCGCGCCTCGTACGGCGTCGTGCCCGTGGAAAACTCCACCGAGGGCGTCGTGTCGCACACGCTGGACATGTTCATGGACAGCGATCTCAAGATCGTCGCGCAAATCCTGCTGCCTATCGAGCACTGTCTGGTCAGCCGCTGCAAACTCTCGGCCGTCAAGCGCCTCTACTCGCATCCGCAGGCGTTCGCGCAATGCCGTAGTTGGATCCGCGATCACCTGCCCAGCGTGGAGTTTATCGAGAGCTCCTCCACCACGCGCGCCGCCATCATGGCCTCGCGCGAGCGGCACGCCGCGGCCATCTCCAGCGCGCTGGCCGCCGAGGCTCATCGGCTGCGCATTCTGGAGAGCGGCATCCAAGACAACCCCGACAACACCACGCGCTTTCTCGTGCTGGGCCGCCGGTGCAGCCCCGCCACGGGCCGCGACCGCACCAGCGTCATGTTCAGCCTCGCCGACAAGGTGGGCGCGCTGCACGATATGCTGCGCCCGCTGCGCCAGCACCGCGTCAACATGACGCGCATCGAATCGCGCCCCAGCCGCCGCAAGGCCTGGGAGTACTGCTTCTTTGTGGATATCGAAGGCCATGCCGAGAATCCCAAGGTGGCACGCACCCTGCGCAAGCTGGGCGACCACTGCGCGCTCCTCAAGGTCTTGGGATCCTACCCGTATGGCGACTGATTCCCGGTCCCTGCTGGCGCTGGCCCGGCGTGTGTTCGACGTCGAACTGGCGGGCCTTCGCGCCGTCCGGGCGCGCTTGGATGTTAACTTCGTCCGGGCTGCGGAGCTCTTGCAGCAGACTTACGAGCGCCGGGGCAAGCTGGTGGTTGTGGGCATCGGCAAGAGCGGCAACATCGGCCGGAAGATTGCCGCCACTTTTAACAGCACCGGTGCCACCACCGTGCTGCTCGACACGCTCGACGCCATGCACGGCGACCTCGGCGTACTCAATGACGGCGACACGGTGCTGGCGCTGAGCTACTCGGGCGAATCGGAAGAGCTGCTGGCCCTCATTGCCGCCCTCAAGCAGTTTACCGTCCGCATCATCGCCCTCACGGGCTCGGCGCGATCCTCGCTGGCGCGGCAGAGCGACATCGTGGTCGATGTCCGCGTGCCCCGCGAGGCCTGCCCGTTCAACCTCGCCCCCACTGCCAGCACCACTGCCATGCTGGCGCTGGGCGACGCGCTGGCCATGGCACTCCTGCGCCTGCGCGGGTTCAGCGAGCGCGACTTTGCCAGATACCATCCCTCCGGCGCCATCGGCCGCAGCCTCTGCCTGCACGCGCGCGACCTCATGCGCACGGGCCGGCGGCTGCCCGTCGTGCCGCGAACGTTGTCCGTACAGGAGGCCCTGCTGCACATGACGCGCGCCAAGTCGGGCAGCGTGTGTGTGGTGGCGGCCAGCGGCCGGCTTCTGGGTGTGTTCACCGATGGCGACCTGCGCCGGCACATGGCGCACGGCAGCGAGGTGCTTGCGCAGCCGCTCTCCAAGGTGATGACCCGCCGCCCCGTGGCGGTGCGGGAGGATGCGCCGGCCATGGAGGTGCTGAGGATTTTCCGCCAGCACAAGATTGACGATCTCATCGTCTTGAACGCCCGCCGTGAGCCGGTGGGGCTCATTGATTCGCAGGACCTGCCCAAGCTAAAACTGACCTGAGCGTTGCCGGACTGTTGCCGGCACCGCGGGGCAATGCTACCTTGCCCGCATGAGAATAGCCCACCTCCTGCCGCTTCTCGGGGTCTTGGTTGCGCCGGGTGCCTTTGCGCAGCAGGCGCCGCAGGCGTTATCCCACTCACTGGTCGTCCTTCCCTATGTGCATCCGGGCGGACAGACCGTCGATCTTTCCCTCGCCGCACGTTGGAATTTAGGCGTCGGCGGTGGGCTCAACACGCAGGTGCAGGCGTGGAATGGCGTGCCGCTCGTGGTGGGGGGATCGATGCGAACCACGGGTGAGTTCCAGCGCAACTCCGTGCCGGGCTTGGGCCGCACGCCCTTTGTGGGAGGGCTCTTTCGCAGCTCATCGCAGACCACCCGGACGCGACACATGGATTACACCATCATCACTACGGCGGTGGATCCGGCGGGGTTTCCGCTGCACACACCGGGCACACAGCCTTTCGAGCGCTGGCAGGTTCCACCCATGACGGGGTTGGTTCGATGAAGGGCGTGGCTTGACCGGCCGTTCTCGCCCCGATACAAGCCTCCTCCTCCACTCATGAATACGCGCGTCTCCACATTGCTCGGGCTGGCCATGCTCACCGTGGGATTGGGCGCCGAACCCAAGTCCGGCGCTCCCATGCAAACCCCACACACCTTTTCCAAGACCGTTCAGCAGAAGCTGTCCATCGGCTACCTGCTCTACCTTCCTGAGGATTACGAGAAGAAGGCGGGCGAAAAATTCCCGCTTTTGATGTTCCTGCATGGCGCCGGCGAGCGCGGCGACAAACTCGATGCCGTGACCCGGCACGGCCCTCCCAAGCTCATCAAAGCCGGCAAGCACATGCCCTTCATCGTTGTGTCTCCCCAATGCCCGACCGGCTCGCGCTGGGACAACGCCGTGTTGCTGGCACTGCTGGATGAATTGGGCGCCACCCTGCGCGTGGATTCAAAGCGCGTGTACCTCACCGGCCTGTCGATGGGCGGCTACGGCACGTGGAGCCTGGGCATCGAACATTGCGAGCGCTTTGCGGCCATCGCGCCCATCTGCGGCGGCGGCGAATTCATCAAGGTCTATGTCGCCTCCACCGCAAAGGGGCCGGCACTGCAGAGTCTGGGCATTTGGGCTTTCCACGGCGCGAAAGACACAGTCGTGCTGCCCGGTGAATCCGAGCGCATGGTGGAGGCGCTCAAGAAAATGGGCCACAAGGACACCCGGCTGCACATGTACCCGGATGCCTCGCACGATTCGTGGACTGCCACGTACGACAACCCCAAGCTCTACGAGTGGTTTCTTGAACACCGGCGCCAGTGACCCGGCGGGGCCGCCGCGCGCGCTCGCCGCGCCGCGCCGCCGCTGGCCCCGGCGCTCCCTGCTGGCCGGCTCGGTGTTGGCCGGTGGCGCCGCCGCTTGGGCCGCCTTCTCCCAATCCTTTCCCGCCCGGTTCCTGCGCGCACGCCTTGGCGATGTGGGGCGCGAGCCCGCACCCACCCCGCATCAGCCTAATCCCGCCGCATGGTCCGACACCCATCTCACACTGGCTTGGCTGGGCCAGTCCACCGTGCTCATCAATTTTCTGGGCGTGCGCATCCTCACCGACCCCGCGTTGCTCGACCGCATCGGCGTGGACTTTGGCTTGGGCACGCTGGGCCCGCTGCGACTCACCGCGCCGGCGCTCAAGCCCAAGGCCCTGCCAGAGCTGGATCTGGTGCTGGTTTCGCACGCGCACTTCGACCATTTGGATGTGGGCACGCTGGCCCAGCTGCGCGGGCGGCCGATGGTCGTCACCGCGCGCCACACGGCCGACCTCATCCCCCGCCGCCCTTTCCGTGAAGTACGCGAGCTGGGCTGGAATGAGACCCACCGCGTGCGCACGCCGCGCGGCACGGTAATCCTGCGGGCGCTAGAGGTGAAGCATTGGGGGGCGCGCATGCGCCGCGACACGTATCGGGGATACAACGGCTACGTGATTGAGCGCGAGGGACGGCGGCTCATCTTTGCCGGCGACACGGCCCACACGGCCCTCTTTGAATCGCACCGCGCGCACGGCCCCTTCGACGCGGCGCTGATGCCCATTGGCGCCTACGATCCGTGGATCAAGAACCATTGCACGCCGGAGGAGGCCATCGCGATGACACGTGCGGCGCGGGCCTCGCGACTGGTGCCGCTGCACCATCAGACCTTCAAGCTCAGCAACGAGCCCTTTTCAGAACCCATCGAGCGGCTTCGACATGCGCTCTCCGACGAACCGGAACGGCTGGCGCTCAGCTCCATCGGAGAGCACGCCGTGCTGCCGGGGTGAGTGCGCAACACTAGAGAAGGCCGCAGTTTTGCTTCGCGCGGTCCAACACGGTGCGCGCCACAGCACGGGCACACAAGGCGCCCTGGCGCAGCACGTCGTGCACGTGGTCGAGGTTGCCTTCTAGCTCTGCGCGGCGGGCACGTGCGTGCCTGAAGTGTTCCCAGTAATGATCAAAGAGCGCTTTTTTAAGGTCGCCGTATCCTAGGCCGCCTGCGCGCAACCGGTCCTCCCATTCGCGTGCCGCGGCCTCCGGTGCCACCAACTTGAGTAACTGCACCGCCAGATTCCCTTCGGCGTCGGGCTTGGGTTCCTGCGGTGTGCGGCTGTCCATGACCAGGCTCATGATCCGTTTGCGCGTGGCCTTCTCCTCGCCAAAGATATCAATGGTGTTGCCGTAGCTCTTGCTCATCTTCTGGCCATCGGTGCCGGGAACGGCCGCCGTCGCGTCGCGGATTCGCGGCTCGGGCAGCACGAAGGTCGCGCCATACGCCTCGTTAAACTTGATGGCGATGTCGCGGGTGACCTCCACATGCTGCTTCTGATCGCGTCCCACCGGCACGACCTGCGAGTCGTACAACAGAATGTCAGCCGCCATCAGCACCGGGTAGGCGAAGAGCCCGTGGTTCACGGGCAGTCCCTTGGCGGTTTTGTCCTTGAAGCTGTGACAGCGCTCCAGAAGACCCATGGGAGTCAGCGTCCCCAAAAGCCAGGTGAGCTCGCAGACTTCGGGCACGTCGGACTGCCGGAAGAACACGGCCCTAGCGGGGTCCAGACCGCACGCCAGAAAGTCCAACGCCACGTCCTGCGTGTGACGGCGGCGCGCGCCCGCGTCGAAGAGCGACGTCATCGAATGATAGTCGGCGATGAAATAGTACGCCTCGCCCTGCTCCTGAAGCTCGATGGCCGGCCGCATCATGCCAAAGTAGTTGCCCAAATGCAGCGCGCCGCTGGGCTGGATGCCGGAGAGAATCCGCATGCGCCCGACGGTAACAAAGCCCCGCGGAACGCTTCAATGGATTTGAGTTAGGCGGGCACGGCCTTGAGCGCGCCCTCCGCCACCTCCCACCGGAGCAGCGCACGGCCCAGTTCGCGCGGCCAGCTCTCCTCGGTGCAGGTCATGAACACCTGGCCGCGCGCGTGCTGCGCGCGCTCCAGAAGCGGCAGCAGGCCGGCGCGGCGCGACTGGTCTAGCTCGCCCATCACATCGTCGATGAGCAGGATCGGCGGCACGCCATGCGCACCCGTCAGAAACTCCGCCTGCGCCATCTTGAGCGCGAGGGCCAGCGTGCGCTTCTGGCCTTCGCTGGCGAACGTCGCCGCCGGCCGGCCTTGCAGCAGCAGCATAAGCTCGTCCAAATGCGGCCCCACGAGCGTGGCGCGCCGGACGCGCTCGCGCGCGCGCTGCGCCTCCAATGCGGCGCGCAGTTCGCCGCGCACCTGCGGCTGGTAGCTGAGTTCCAAGGTTTCCCCGGCGCTTGAGATGCTCTGGCAGGCCGACTGCGCCAGCGGCGCCAACTGCGGCACCAGCCGCTGCCGGGCCGCGATGATGGGCTCGCCGGCGCGCACCAGCTCGTCGGTGAAACCCTCGAGCAGCGCCTCATCCAGCGGCATTCGCTTTAACACCGCATTGCGCGAGCGCACCGCCTGCAGATAGCGCAACAACCACGCCAGATAGCCGGGCTGAGTCTGCGCCAGCAGCAGATCCATGAATCGCCGGCGCACCCGGGCCGTGCCCTTGACGAGCTGAAGATCCTCGGCGCAAAACACCACGGCGCGCAGGGTTCCCAGATAGTCCGCCAGCCGACGCACCTTCTGGCGATCCAGTGTCAGGCGCCTCTCAGCCGCTGACCAGTAGATGCCGATCTCCCGTGTGGCCTGCCCCACGGCGCGGGCTCCGATGAAGTAGCCCTGCTGCCCGTGCCGGATGAGTTGGTGGCCGCCGGCGCCACGAAAGCTGCGCAGGGTGGCGGCCAGATAGATGGCTTCCAGCAGGTTCGTCTTGCCCTGCGCATTGCGGCCCAGAAGCACATGAAAGCCCGGCGCAAATTCCGCGTCGAGGCGGGCATAGTTGCGAAAGTCGCGCAGGCGCAATCGGGCCAGATGCACGCCCCGACTATGCGCCGGCGTACGGTGCGCTGGCAATGAAGGGCGCGCGCCTCTTCGCGCCCACCTGCAATAACTTCTCCTTGCCCGGCCCATCTTTGCGCGCCTTGATTCCCAACATGCGAGGAGGAAGTTGGATGTGGGGCATGGCGCTGGCGGGGGGCATCCTTTCAACCCGCGGTGGGGAAGCGCCCGCGCTGTCCATGGGCTGGCGGATGGACGAGTCGTATGCCTACCGCGTCGCCGTGATCGCGCATGAGAAGGAGTACGTCGCGAGTCTTCGCGGCCATGTGGTGTATGTCGTGCGCGCGGCCAATCCCCACGGGTTCACCCTGCGCTGCCACGACCAGCTCTCCGTGCAACGACACTCGCACGCGGGCCGGCTCTTTCCACCCTTCGGCATCTTCCGCGTGGGCTGGCGGCATTTTGACGGCGGCGATGTGGGCCACAAGCTGCGCGCCCCCACCGATGTGGTGGTGGACCGGCAGGGGCGTTGGCTGGCGGTTTCAGGCTCGCCGCAGGCGCCGCGCGACCTCACCGATCCAGCGATGCTCGTGCTGGAAACCATGCCGGGTTCCCTCGGTGCCACTTGGGCCGCCACCAACACCGTCCGCGTGACGCTCGAGCGCACCCTCAAGGAGGAGGAACACTCGCGGCTGGTGAAGCTGGACCGCACGCCTGTTTTGGCGGAGGAACGCGTGGCGTACCGGGTTGAATCGGCGACCACCAACTTGGTCACGGTGCGCAGGCAGACGCGGCTTAAAGCGCAGGGAGAAGACGGCGGGGTGGAACTTGCCGGGGAGGGGTTGTTGGAATTTGACCGCGCACAGGGCGTCTTTTCCAGCCTCAATTTCACCGGCCAGTTGACAAGAGAACGCAATGGCACCGCCGCAGCGCCCATTCGCGTGGAAGTCCAGTACGAGCTCTTGCGCGGCGCAGCGCATGCCAACGCCCTGCGCCCGCGCCCCCCCGCATCGCGCGCCGAGCGCCGCCCGCTGCCCGCCGATGAACTCGACTTGTGCCTCGCGGACTTGCGCCGGCTGATTTCTTTTCCGCGCCATCGCGCCGCCGACACGCTCGCCCGTGCCGAACCCCAGGATCGCCGCTCCGAGGTGGTTGCCGCGCTGGTACCCGTGCTGGGTGATTCCGATTCGTTCACCCGCGCTGCGGCCTGCCGCGCGCTGGCCGTGTGGGGTGATGGCGCCGCAGTGCCTGCGCTCATCGCCCGCCTTGAGGATGCACACCTGACCGTGCGCTGGGCCGCGGTGGACGCCGTGGCGGCACTGCGCGATCCGCGCGCCGCCCTGCCCGTGGCCCGGCTTTTGGCGTCAGGCCGCGAGATGGCACCGGCCGCTTACGCGCTGGAGCAAATGGGCGCAGCGGCCGAGCCGGCCATGATGAGTTTGCTGCGGCATCCACAGCCGGAAGTGCGCCGCATCGCCTGCAGCCTGCTGGCCACGTCGGGGTCGTTGCGCAGCGTGCTGCCGCTCGTGGAAGCTTCGCGGGAAGGCACGCAGCCCACAGTGGTTGCGGCGGCTCGACGCGCACTGCGCGAGATTTTCCAACGGCAAGGGCAGCCATGAGCATCCGCATCCGCCCTGCCTGCGAAGCTGAGTTGGATCTCATCAAGGCCATCACGGTGGAGAGCTTTGGCGGTGTGTCGGTGGACCACGGCATCGAGCAGCAACTGGGCGTCTTGGCGGGGCACGATTGGAAATGGCGCAAGGCGCGCCACATCGACGCGGACTGGGCGGCGAATCCGGCAGGTGTGTTTGTTGCCGAACTGGACGGAAGCGTGGCGGGCTACATCACGGCAGTGGTGGATTCGGCGGCGGGCCGCGGGCGAATCCCCAACCTGGCTGTCACGGCATCCGCGCGCGGGCGCGGGCTGGGGCGCGCACTCATCGAGCACGCACTGGCGTACTTTCGTGCGAAGGGGCTGGAGTTTGCGGTGATCGAAACCATGGCCAGCAATCCCGTGGGCCAGTCGCTCTATCCGTCGTCCGGATTTGTGGAGGTGGGCCGGCAGATTCACTACGCCTGCCGCCTCTGATGCGCTTGGCGCGCGCCCCGTACTAGCGCTTCAAGCGCACCAAGATCACCTTGTCGGGCGTGCCGTCCACTTCGATGCTCTCGGTTGAAATGTCCGGCTCCTCTTTCAGCGCATTGTGAACCACAAACCGGTCGGAGGCGTTGAGCGGGCCCAACTCCACCACGTCGCCCAGCTTGCGCGCCTTGGCCGACGCCTCCTTCGCCTTCCTCACAAGCGCCTCGCGCGCTTCGCCGCGGTAATTGCCGACGTCCACCGTCACCTTGGGCGCCGTGGGATCGCGCTGAAAGGCCATCCGGTTGGTGATGTACTGCAGATCGGCCAGCGTGCTGCCCTGCCGCCCAATCAGACGGCCGGCCTCCTCGCACTGGATGCTCAGCAACTTGCCGTGCTCATTGTCGGTCTCCTCCACCACGGCCTGAAAGCCAAGGTGGCGGAGCAGTTCTTCAAGGATGGTCTTGGGGGCACTGGACATGGTGGTTGAGGGGGCGCGGCGTTTAAGCGGGTGCCGTGGTGATCTCGGTTTTGGTGAGCATGGTCTGTGCGATGGAGAGAATGTTCTGCACCGTCCAGTACAACGTCAAGCCTGCGGAAAAGTTGTAGAGGAACACGGAGAAGACGAGCGGCATATACTGCATCATCTTGGCCTGCACTGGATCGGCCCCCGGAGTGGGCGGCGTGAGACGCGCCTGATAGAACATCGTGACGGCCATCAGGATGGGCAGCGGGTTCAGTGGCAGGCCCTGCGCGTTGCTGAAGAAAGGCAGAAAGGTGATGCCGGGGATCGTGAACACCGTGTCGGGACTGGAGAGGTCGCACGCCCAGAGAAAGGATTCGCCGCGCAGCTCCACCGCCGTGCGGATCATGAAGAAGAATCCGAAGAACACCGGGATCTGGATGAGCATGGGCAGGCATCCGCCCAGCGGGTTCACCTTGTGCTCCTTCATGAACTCCATGAGCTTCAGGTTCATCTTCTTCGGGTCGTCCTTGTGCTTGTCCTGCAGCGCCTTCATCTGCGGCTGCAGCTGCGCCATGCGTTTCATGGAGCGGGTGCTGGCGGCCGTGAGCGGCCAGAAGAGCGCCTTGATGAGGACGGTGATCAGCACGATGGCCATGCCATACGAAACGCCCCAGCCGTGCAGGCCGTTCATGGAAAGCAGCAGCACCTTGGAGAAAAAGCCCCAGAACCCGGAGAGGTCCATCACGCGGTCCACCTGATTGCCGCGCTCGGCGGAGAGCCTTTCAAACCCGCGATACTCGCGTGGGCCCGCGTACACGTCGAATGCCGCGCTCCAAGGCTTGCCCGCCTCCAGAACGATCGGATAGCCAATGCCGGCCTGATATCGATTCTGGTTCTTGAGATCCACGTCGGTGGACGCCGCATCAATCCAGCGCGCCAGAAACCGCTCTCGCACGGCGCCACCGTCGGGCACCATGGCGGCGATGGCATAGAACTGGTTGTGCGCGGCGATCCACGTGGCGTTGCTGTCGCGGTTGGCGACGCTGAAGGTGGGAATGGGCGTGCCCGGAAAACAACCCAGGGTGCGGTTGGCAAAGTCACCCGGTTCCCAGTGCTGCTCCAGCTTGCCGTCAAAGACAAAGACCCCGTGATAGGTCGGGTCGTAGTTTTTCACTCCCGCCGGTGTCGCCGTGCCCACTACCAGCTCCAACTCGGGAATGACCAGCGCGCGCGGTCCGGTGTAGTTGAGTTCCACCGTCACGCTGGGCATCACGTAGCCGGGCCCGGGCCGGATGGTCTTGATGATGCGGACGGTCTCGTTGCGGTCGTTGGCCAGCGTCAGCGTGGCCTGCCAGCCCGCCGAGGCGTTGCCCTGCGGGGGCAGCGGCGTAAGCTCGTAGTCTTCCTTCCCCGTCAGTTGCAGCGACCCCTCGGCGCTCAACACCGCAAACAGGGGCAACGGCGCGTCGCCATTAAGCCGCACCCGTGGGTCGCCCTGAGTCGCGTTGCCATTGCTCCGACAGTCGGTGGCCATCTTGTGCCCATTAAGGCGCACCTCCTTCACGCCGCCGCCGCTTGCCGAAATCACATACTCGGCCACCGCGTTGGAGACGATCTGCGTCTTGGCTGCACCTGCCGCCAGCGGCACGGGTTGGAATGCGCCCGGCTGCGCCACTGCCGGCACGGCCGCTGGAACCGGAAGTGTCGCATTTCCCACCGTGGCGTTGCGATCCGGGAGCGACCGGTTTTGATCCCCTGCCCCGCGAGGAGCACTATTGGTCATGGTCGTTTTCCAGCCGCCGGGCGGGGGCGGGGGCGGCGGAAAGATCTTGTCCACGACCTTGGGCCAAAGCAGGAGCAAGAGCACCGAGGCAGCGATGATGAGAATGGCTTTGCGATCCATTTTTTGGAAAATCAATGAGCCGCGGCCGAATGCCCTGATGGCGGCGGCAGGACAGGATCACACCCGCAGCCACCCCAAGGATGGCACCGCATCAAACGGCGCAGCGCCTGTCCGGTGCCGCGAAGGACACCGCCCGACTGCACGGCCTGCACGGCAAATTCAGAGCATGTCGGCGTGAACCGGCAGCCGGCTCCGGGACACAAGGCCGCCAGCAGCGGCGAGAGGATCCACTGATACAGCCGGAGCAGCCCGACCACGATGCACTGGGCCGCGTTCAAGATTGGGAATTGAGGAGTCCCGCGTCGCGGAGCAGCGCGAGGTACTCCGCCTGCACGGCCGCGAAGGATTTTCCCACCAATGCGCCGCGCGCCACCAGCACCAGTTCGGCCGGCCGCAGCAGGGGCCGGTTGAGGCGGAAGGCTTCGCGCAGCAAGCGGCGGCAACGGTTGCGAACCACGGCCGGCCCCAGCTTGCGCGTGGTGATGAGGCCCAGTCGCGGCTTCGAATCGGCCGGCAGTTCCACCCAGTTTAACACCAATCCCTGCCGGGTTCGCCGCGACCCCGACTGCTTGAGCCGCGTAAAGTCGCGCCGGTGCTGGATGCGCAGCGAAGAGGGAAGCGTGAACCGCGCGGACATCAGACCGGCGTCAGCTTGGCCTTGCCGATGCGGCGGCGGCGCGACAGGATCGCGCGACCACTCTTGGTTGCCATGCGGGCGCGAAACCCGTGCTGCCGTCGGCGTCGGACTTTCGACGGTTGATACGTGCGTTTCATGAATGAGCCTTTTGGTGCCGGCATCGCCCGGCCTCACCGGGCCGGACGGAACGGCGGAGCGTATCAACAGGCTCCTTGGTGTCAATGGGCGATTGACACGCTAAAGAGCGCGCTTCACGCGACCCTGGGCCCGGAACCAGTCCACCGCATCCGCCAGCGCCTGGCGCGGGGGCGTCTGCGGCAGTCCCAGTTCGGCGATGGCCTTGGCAGGGTTGAAGAACATCTTGTAGCGAGCCATGCGGACGCCCGCCAAAGGTGCCCGCGGCGGCGACTGGGTGAATCGCGCGCCCGCCTCCGAAACATGGGCGGCCAGCAACACGAACCAATAGGGCAGCCGCACGCGCGGCGCGGGCACCCTCGTCAGCTCCTCCAGCACCGCAAACGCCTCGCGCAGCGTCCAGTTGCCGCCAGCATGGCCCAGGATGTAGCGCTCGCCCACGCGCCCACGTTCGGCGGCCAGCACGTGCCCGGCGGCCACATCGCGCACGTGCACCCAGTTAAGCCCCGTGTCGAGATAGGCGGGCATCGCGCGGTTGAGAAAATCCACCACCACCTGGCCGGTGGGCGTGGGCTTCACGTCGCGCGGCCCCACGGGGGCGCTGGGATTGACGATGATGACGGGTGCGCCGCGCGCAGCCAGCTCGCGCGCCACCACCTCGGCCTGCCACTTGGAGCGCTTGTAGGGATTGGTCATCTGCGCCTCGGAGACTGGCGTGGTTTCATCCGTGGGCGTCACGCGCCCGTCCACCTCGCGCGGCAGGCCGATGCAACCGACAGTGCTGGTGTACACGATGCGCGAAACGCCCGCCGCCGTCGCTGCTTGGATGACATTGCGCGTGCCCTCCACATTGGCCGCGAACATGGGGGCGTAGTCGGGGAGCCACAGGTGATAGCTCGCCGCAACGTGGAAGCACCAGTCGCAGCCGCGCAGGGCAGCAGTCAGAGCCGCACGGTCGGCCACATCGCCGGCCACCGCCTCGTACGGCGCCCCTTCGAGCCCGCGTTTGTCGGCCCCAGGCCGCAGCAGCACCCGCACGCGATGGCCGCGAGCCACCAGCTCGTGCACCAGATTGGCACCGACAAAGCCCGAGGCACCCGTGACAAAACAGTTCATGCCTCGACAACCTCCGCAATCAGCTCCGGCATGGGCGGCGGCGTGTCCGCCAATTCAAACGCAGCCCGGAGCCTTGCCGCGGCCTTCTCGGCTTGAGCCTTCGTCGCAGCATGGACGCGCCCCAACAAGGCACCCCGTCTCACCTGCTCGCCCGGTTTCGCAAGGGAATCCACGCCCACGTCCGCGAACACTTTCGCATCCTGCGTCATGCGGCCCGCACCCAGATCGCGCACGAGCTCACCCACCTGCCGCGCGTCACAGCGGGTGACGAATCCCCCTTCCAAAGCGGCGACGTCACGGACGGCCGCCGCGCTCGTGTCCTGCGCGAGCTTCCGCGCAAACGCATCCAAGTCGGCGCCCTGTGCGGCGATGAGCTCGTCAAACTTCGCACGGGGCGCGCCGCTGGCCAGCCGTTGCCGCGCCAGAGTGCGAGCCGCCGAGAGATCCTTGGCCTGACCGACCATCACTGCCAGATGTGCCGCACAGTCCACCGTCAATGCCATGAGATCGGGCGGCCCGTCGCCTTCCAGCGCGCGCACGACCTCGCGAACCTCCAGCCAATTGCCCGCCGCGCGACCCAGAGGGGCGTCCATGGGGGTGAGCAGCGCGCGGGTTTTGACACCGCAGCCGTTAGCGAGTGTCACGAGAGCATCCGCCAGTTCGCGCGCCCGGAGGCGCGTCGCCATGAACGCCCCACGGCCATATTTCACGTCGAGCACCAGCGCGCCGATCCCTTCGGCCAGTTTTTTGGAGAGGATGCTCGCCGTGATGAGCGGGATGCTGGGCACGGTGCCGGTGGCATCGCGAAGCGCATAGAGCCGCCGGTCGGCCGGCGCCATCCTTTCGGTGGCGGCGCCCATGGCCACGCCGATGGATTGCACCTGCGCGACGAGTTGCACCGGGGAAAGCCGGGTGGTGAGGCCGGGGATGGATTCGAGTTTGTCCAGCGTGCCGCCCGTGATGCCCAGCCCGCGGCCGGAAATCATCGGCACGCGAAATCCCAGGCACGCCAGCAGGGGCGCGAGCACGAGCGAGACCTTGTCGCCCACGCCCCCGGTCGAGTGCTTGTCGGCCAACGGCCGCTCGTCGGCGGGGAACCCCAGCACCTCGCCGGAGTCGCGCATGGCCAGTGTGAGGGCGCGGGTCTCCGCGGCGTCCATGCCTTGGAAAAGGACGGCCATGAGCAGCGCGGAAAGCTGGTGCTCGTGGAGAGTCCCGTCGGTGACATGGCAGACCAGTTGCTGCCACGAGGACGGGGAGATGGCCTGGCCGTCGCGTTTGGCCTCGATGAGGGGAAGCAGGTTCATGCGCGCAACGCCGACGCGCGCACGCTAGCCGTTGTAGCGCACGGCGGCAATCGTGGCATTGTGCCCGCCAAAGCCGAAGGAATTGTTCAGCAGGGCGTCCATGCGCATCGGGCGCGCGACATTGGGAACATAGTCCAGGTCGCACTCAGGATCGGGATGCTCGTAGTTGATGGTGGGCGGCGCAATCTGCGTCTGGAGGGCCTTGGCGCACAGGGCCATTTCCACCGCGCCCGCCGCACCCAGCATATGGCCGGTGGCACCCTTGGTGGAGCTGACGGCGATCCGGCAGGCGTGATCCTTAAACACGGCCTTGATGGCCTGAGTCTCGCAGATGTCGCCCTGCGGCGTGCTGGTGCCGTGCGCGTTGATGTAGTCGATGTTGGTGGGATCCAAGCCCGCGGAGCGCAGCGCCATGCGCATGCAACGCGCCGCGCCCTCGCCACCGGGTGACGGGGCCGTGAGGTGATTGGCGTCGGCGGTGTTGCCGTAGCCGACAATCTCGCAGTAAATCCTCGCGCCGCGCCGGCGCGCATGCTCCAGCTCCGCGAGCCCGAGCACGCCGGCGCCCTCGCCCATGACCACGCCGTCGC
>SYLI01000075.1 GCA_005809105.1 Verrucomicrobiales bacterium
GCCACTCAACGCGCAAGGCGCGCGTGACACCTGCCCCAAGCGCCGGTAGCATCCGCCCTCGCATGCACAAATTGGTGTTGTTGCGTCACGGGGAGAGCCAATGGAATCTGGAAAACCGGTTCACCGGCTGGACGGACGTGGACTTGACTCCTGCCGGTTGCGAACAGGCGCGCACCGCCGGGCGCCTGCTTCGCGAGCAGGGCTTTGCGTTTGACCGGGCGCACAGCTCGCTGCTCAAGCGCGCCATCCGCACGCTGTGGCTGGCGCTCGATGAGATGGATGCGCTGTGGATTCCCACGCGCCGCGACTGGCGTCTCAACGAGCGCCACTACGGCGCGCTGCAGCGCCTGAACAAGGCAGAGACCGCCGTACGGTTTGGCGAAGGCCAGGTCAAAATCTGGCGGCGCAGCTACGATGTCCCGCCTCCTGCGCTGGAGCCGGGCGACCCGCGCCATCCCGGCGGCGACCCCCGCTACGCCGGACTTTCCGACGGAGAACTGCCGCTGACCGAATGCCTCAAAGACACGGTGGATCGGTTCCTGCCCTACTGGCATCAGGTCATCGTGCCCGAACTGCACGCCGGCCAGCGCGTCCTCATCGCCGCGCACGGCAACAGCCTGCGCGCGCTGGTGAAATACTTGGACCACCTCACCGAGGCGCAGGTGCTGGAACTCAACATCCCCACCGGCGTGCCGCTGGTGTACGAACTGGACGACGCGCTGCAGCCGCTGCGCCACTATTTTCTGGGAGACGCCGCCGCGATTGCCGCCGCGATGAACGCCGTGGCGCAGCAGGGCAAAGCGAAATGAATCCTTCCGGGGCGCCGCGCATGAAGGCGGTCATCCTCGCCGCCGGCCGGGGCACGCGCATGGGCGGGCTGACGGACGACATTCCAAAGCCCATGCTGCGCGTGCAGGGCAAGCCCATTCTGGAGCACATTCTAGAGGGCTTGCGCGAGGCCGGCGTGGAGGAGTTTTGCATCATCACCGGCTGGAAGGCCGACGTGGTGGAACGCCACATGGGCGATGGCAGCCGCTGGAATGTGCGCATCAACTACGCGCGCCAGCAGGTGCAGGATGGCACCGGCAAAGCGCCCGAGCTGGCGAAGGACTTTGTGAGTGGCGCGCCCTTCTTTCTCACGTATGGCGACATCTTGGTGAAGCCGGACACCTACCGACGCATGGTGGAGCGCTATCGCGAGGGCGCGCACGCGGGCGTCGTCACCATCACCGGCAGCGAGGACGTCACCAAGGGCGGCCTCTTTTTCTTCGACGATCAGTTTCGCCTCTCCCATCTGGTGGAGAAGCCCAGCGCGCAGGAGGTGGAGTCGCTGCGCCAGTCCGGCTGGCTTAAGCCCGGCGCGACGGCGTGGTACAATGCGGGCATCTATATCTTCGAGCCTTCGTTGTTCGATCACACGGCCAAGCTGGTCAAGTCTCCCCGCGGCGAGTACGAGCTGACCGACGCCATCGCCGCCATGGTCGCCCAAGGCCACAACCTCGCCGGGCTGGTTATCGAGGGCCGGTGGGTGGACGTGCGCGACCCCCAGACCCTCGCGGCCCTCCAGAACGAGTCCTGATCGTTCCTAAATTTGTAAGAACGTTTGGCGCAGGCACGATGTAGGTGCAGGAGCCAAACGCCATGAACTCACACGCGCCCCGCACGACCCCGCGCAATCAGGCCATCTTCGCCTTCACCCTGACCGAACTGCTGGTGACGGTCGCCATTCTGGGAGTGTTGGCGGCCTTGTTGCTGCCCACGCTTGCCAAGGCACGGTCAACAGCGCAACGCACGCGTTGCTTGGCCAACATGCGGCAGATTGCCGTGGCCTACTTTGCCCACGCGCAGGACCGGGGCAGGACGCTGGAGTATCAGTCGCGCGGCGACAACTCCGGCTGGGTGGATGTGTTGCGCAAGGAACACGGCCTCTCCAACGACAAGCTCTTTCATTGTCCGATGTGCTACAAAAATAACCGGCACGCGCTGGGCAATGCGCACACGGCATGGCGTTATGGCAATGCCGGCGCGGGAGAACTCGCCGGTGCAGCAAGGCCGATGCTGGCCGACACATCCGCGCTCACATCAACTCTGGCGGCGGCGGTGGGCGGCGGCAACGGCGCGCCCGGGATGAAACACGAGGACTGGGCGCGCAATCCGCAGTACTACGCGTTTGTGGCCGGCGGCCTTGGTCCGTGCCGGGGCACAGTGGAGTTCACGCTGAAATTTGGGGATGAAGACAGCCAGTGCGCCCTCTCGCAGGACAAGGAAGGCGGCACCATCGTGCTGCTGCTGCTCTGCGAAAACCTCTGGCCGACCAATTTCTCGCTGGAGGTGTGGGACGCCGCGACCGGCCAGAGCCTGCATCAGGCCGATGGGCTTTCTGTCGGCACGCGCAAGTCGAAGGATTCACTCTCGCCCGGAGAGATAGACCGCGGTGATGGCAATTGGGAACTCTTCGAGTGGGCGGGCCCTCTCTCCTACAGCCTGGGCGGCGCGGGCAGCCTGCTCAGCCCCGAGAAACCCTTCCACACCCAGCCGGCGGGGTTTGATCAGGCCACGTTTATTGATCGCAGCCCGTTGCACCGTGGCACGGCTTATCCCAGCGCGCCTGAAGGGCGCAGCAACCGCAACCTCATCTACATGCGCACCCAGCTTCACTCCGACAAGAACCGCACGCTCAAGGTGGTGATGCGCGGCGATGATTCCGTTTCGGCGTTCGTCCTGCGTGGTGGGTGCTGCACACGCGGCCCGGGCAGCCCGTGCGAAATGGCCAAGCCCGCCACGAGCACCTACTCCATCAACGCTTGGGCGCAGTCGCAACATCCCTTGGCCTCATCGGAAGGCCACCGGTTTTACGAGCGCGTGGAACAGGGCCACAGCGAAGTGCCCATCTTTGCCGAGGGCATCTGGGCCGACCTGTTGCCCCGCGCCAGCGATGACGCCCCGACCTCACTGCATGGCAGCAACGGCGGCCTTTCCCGCGCGTGCATCGACCGGCACGAGGGCGCCATCAACACGGCCTTCATGGATGGCAGCGTGCGGCTCACAAAACTGCCCTCGCTCTGGGCGCTGCCGTGGCACAAGGATTGGAAGGCACCTGCAAAGGCACCCGCGCTCCCGCGCTTTTAAGTCCGCGCGTGAAGGAGCCATTTCGCGCCGTCAGTCTTGGCATTGCGCGCCCGCCGCCCTTATGCTGGCGGGAGTTTGAGTGACTCTTTCGCCACCACCCGCACACTGCAGCGCCCCGATTGATGACGGACGCTGCACCCATCGTTGCCCGGCACCTCACCAGGCGGTACGGCGACTTCACGGCCGTCGACGGCATTGATTTCACCGTGGCGCGGGGCGAATGCGTGGCGCTGCTCGGGCCAAACGGTGCGGGCAAGACCACCACCATCCGCATGGTGACCGGGTTTTGCCCGCTGACCGACGGCAGCATTCACATCTTCGGTCGGGACATCATGCGAGAGCCACGCGAGGCCAAGGCGCGGATGGGCGTCTGTCCGCAGGAGGACAATCTGGACCCGGACTTTTCCGCGCGCAAAAACCTGGTGGTGTATGCGCGCTACTTTGGAATGGAGGGACGCATTGCTGGGGCTCGCGCAGACCAGTTGCTCTCTGAAATGGGGTTGGCCGAGAAGGCCCGCAGCGCCATCCCCACCCTATCTGGCGGCATGAAACGGCGGCTGCTGCTGGCGCGCGCGCTCATCCACCAACCCGACCTCTTGGTGCTCGACGAGCCGACCACGGGGCTGGACCCGCAGGCGCGCCACCTCATCTGGCAGCGAGTGCGCGAGCTCAAGTCGCGGGGCGGGACGATGCTGCTCACCACCCATTACATGGACGAGGCGCAGCACCTGGCCGATCGCGCCATTCTCATGAACCAGGGACGCATCGTGCTGGAGGGCCGACCCGCCGCATTGATCGCTGCGGAGGCAGGCCGCGAAGTGGTGGAGGTGTCGCGCCCCGATGCGTGCGTTGTCGAGTTTGTGCGAGGACACGGCTGGCCGCACGAGGCGGCGGCCGATCGCCTTTACGTGTATGATAGCGAAGGCGGCCGCGTCGCATCCGCCCTCGCGGCCAAGTTTCCCGCGATGGAACGGTACGCACGCCCGGCCACTCTGGAGGATGTGTTCCTGCGCCGCACGGGCCGCAGTTTGGACGCGGCATCATGACCATGCGGCTTGCCAACGTCTCGCACCGGGCCCTGCAGGTCTGGCGGCGCAACGCCGAGGTGCTGCTCACCACCTGGCACACCAACCTGCTGCCGCCGCTGCTCGAGCCGGTGTTTTACGTGATGGCCTTTGGTTATGGACTGGGCGGACTGGTCGAGGAGGTCACGTGGCAGGGGCAACGGCTGGGCTACCTTGAGTTCATGGCGCCGGGCATCGTGGCCGTGGCGGTGATGTTCTGGGCGTTCTTCGAGACCAGCTACTCCACGTTCGTGCGCATGCGCTATCAGCGCACGTTTGACGCGATGCTGGCGACGCCGCTGCTCGTGGAGGACGTCATCGCCGGCGAATGGCTCTGGGGCGCCACGAAATCCCTCTTCGCGGGCAGCGTCATGACGGTCATGCTGGCTTGCTTTGGCCTCGTGGCGTGGCCGTCGGGATTGTGGGTGCCCTTGCTGGCGATTCTGGGCGGCATGATCTTTGCGGCCATGGGGCTCATCGTCACGGCGCTCTCGCCCAACATCGAGTCGTTCAACCTTCCGGTCTTCCTGCTCGTGTTTCCCATGTTCCTCTTTGGCGGAACATTCTTTCCGCTGGAACAGCTCCCCCCCTGGGCGCACAACGCCGCGCTGGCGCTGCCGCTCACGCATGTCTGCTCGCTCATCCGCGGCGCGTGTCTGGGCGTGATGCCGCCCCATGCCGCGGCCTCGGTGCTCTACCTCGTCGCGGCGGTGGCGGTGCTGGGCTCGATCGCCCTGCGCCGGATGTCACGCCGGCTGATCCCGTAGATTCCCAGCTTGGACGGGCTTTAGTCGTGGGAGTGGTCGCAGTCCGGGCCGTGAACGTGTTCGGAGGCGGCGGGCGAAGGATCCACCTCCTCAATCGCGGCATGGCTGAGGAGGAAATCCACGACCTTGGCATGCAGCAATTCCTTGTGCACGCCACCCAGCGCGTTGGCCTTCTGGAGTTCGCGGTAGTACTTCTGGGGCTCGGCATTGGACTGCTTGGCCAGCGCCGTAATGCGCTCGGCCAGCTCGTTCTCGAGCACGTTGATCTCTTCCTTCTCGGCAATGCGGCGCATGACGTAGTCGGCCTTGACGCGGTCCTGCGCGGCCATGTTGGCCGTGGCGTGGATCTGATCCTTGTTCTTCTCGATCTCCTCCTTGCTGACGCCCCGCCGCTGGTTGTTGAGAATGATGTTGTAGATCACATTGCGCCGCTCCTCGATGAGGATCGACTGCGGCAGCTCGCACTTGACGCGGTCGAGCAGCGTCTCGACCACCTGCGCACGAGTCTCCGACTCGGCCTTGACGCGGCGTTCGTTTTCCATGTCGGTGCGCACGCCCGCCCGCAGTATCTCCATGTTCTCAGCGCCCCACGTCTTGGCGAAGGCGTCGTCGAGCGCAGGCGCCGACTTCTCCTTCACCTCCGCCACCTCCACCTCGTACACGCCCGGTCGCCCCCCAAGCGCTGCGATGACAAACCCGGCGGGAAATTCCACCGTCACGGTGCGCTTCTCGCCCGCCTGCGCGCCAATGAGCTGGCGGGTGAACCCGGGAATGAAATGGTCCTTGGCGGCGTCCTCATGCACATGCAGCCAGTAATTCTTCTGCTCGGCCACGCCGCGCGCGGAGGGCGCCACGGCCGTGATGGGCTGGCCGCCGGTCGTGCCCGTGTAGTGAATGACGACATAGTCGCCCTCCTGCACGGGGCGCGCCACCGACTCGTACTGTGCGCGCTGGTCGCGCAAGGCCTGCAGCGCTTGATCCACTACTGCATCGGCGACTGTGGCCTTCTCGCGCTTGGCCGGAATGCCCTTGTACTCAGGCAAGGCAAACACCGGCGCGGTCTCGACCGTCGCCAGAAACCCAAAGCTGCGCCCACGCGCTAGCCCGCCCGCCTCCCCGCCCAGTTCCTCGACCTCCGGTGAGGTGACGGGATGCAGCGTGTGGTCGGCAATCCCCTGACGATAGCCCTCGTTGAGCAGCTCGCGCCGCACGTCCTGTTCGATTTGTTCCTGAAAGGCCTGCACCACTCTCTCACGCGGCGCCTTGCCCTTGCGAAACCCGTCGAGCTTGGCCTGCCGGCAATACTCGGTCGTGACCGCCTCAAACTTGCCGTCCACCGTGGCGGCATCCACCTCGACGCGCAGTTGTTTTTTGCACGGCGCCAATTCAATGACCTCGATTTTCATGTCGTGAAGAAAATAAAGCCCGATCTGCGGGCTGGCAAAACTAGGCAGCCGACGCCCAAAAGTCAAACTCCGCCCCACCACCTCAGGGTGAATGAGTCCGGCGCGCTCACGTCTTAAGCCTCTGCATGTGCAAACACCCCGTGCTCTCCCTGATGGCCTGTGCCGCCGCTGCGTGGCCGCTCTTCGCCGCTGAAAAGCCCGCCGCGCCCACCCCCGCAGCCGACTGGCGTCCCAAGCTCTCCAAGCTCCTGCAGGCTGATTTTCCCTACACCAAAGCGTGCATCGGCGCCAGCTTCCCCGCGAACAACAAGGCCAACAAAGGCATGGCCATCATTGCCGGGAAAAACGCCTTCATGTGTTTTGACACCGACCTGTTGCGATGGTCGGCGGGTTGGACCCCGGGCTTCACCGTGTCCAAAGGCCAGACCAACTACGTCGGCTATATCAACGACGAGGGCGTGACCTACAATGGCAGCCACGGCGGACACCCGCGCATCGTCGGCGACCAACGCTTTGGCGCGTCCGCCATCCCCGGCTGGGCCGACACGCAGGGCTCCTTCAAAGACCCCCGCAAGGAACCCTTTGGCCCGCTGCCCCGCTCTTGGGCGCAGTGGAAGGGCGACTATGTCGTGGGCGAGAATGTGGTGCTGCACTACACCGTTCAGGGTGTTTCCGTCCATGAGCAGCCCGGCAGCGTGGAGCGCCAAGGGCAAACCGGCTTCCTCCGTAACATTCGCCTCGGCGCCCGCCCGCAGCCGCTGACGGTGCTGCTCTGCGAAGTGGAAAACGCCCAAGCCCGCCTCGAGGGACACGCCGCCACTCTGACGGCACAGGCCCGCATCACCCGCGTCGGCACCGTGGGCGCTCCGGCGGCCAGCCGCATGGAATGGCAGGAGAACAAACGCCTCGTGCTGCACCTGCCTGCGGGCGACGCGACTCTCTTCAAGATTGTGCTGTGGCAGGGCGAGAGCACGGGCGCGGACGCGTTTAAAGTTCTCTTGGAGGGGCCGCCGGCCATGGTGGACTTCGCCAAAGGCGGCCCTGCGCGCTGGCCGCAACCGGTGGTCACACGAGGAGAATCCAACACCAGCGCCACGCCTGATGGCGCTTATGTCACCGACCGGCTCACCGCGCCGGACAAAAATCCGTGGAACCGCCGCGTGCGCTTTGGAGGGCTGGACTTCTTCTCCGACGGCCGGCGCGCCGCGCTCTGCACCTGGGAGGGCGACGTGTGGATTGTCGAGGGCATCGACGCGACGCTGGAAAACCTGCGCTGGCGGCGCTTCGCCTCCGGCGGCTTTGAGACGCTGGGGTTGCGCATCGTCAAGGACGTGATCTACACGAGCGGCCGCGACCAGATCACGCGCTACCACGACCTCAACCACGACGGCGAGGCCGATCATTACGAGTGTTTCAACAACGACATCACAAGCTCCCCGGGCTTCCACGAGTTTGTGTTCGACCTGCACACCGACGCCGCAGGGAATTTTTACACCGTCAAGGCCGGGCCGGTGCGCGGAGGCGGGTCGGGCTTCGGCGGCGGCGGCGGCAATGGCGACATCTCACAGCACGCGGGTTGCGTGCTCAAGGTGAGCGCGGATGGTTCCAAGCTTGAAGTGTACGCCACCGGTCTGCGCGCACCGAACGGGATGGGCGTCGGGCCCGACGGGCAGGTGACCACCGGCGACAATGAAGGCACATGGGTGCCGCGCTGCCCGGTGAACTGGGTGTCGCCGGGCGCATTTCTGGGCGTGGAAAGCCTCGCGCATCGCAAGAACCCCATGCCGCCGCACCAGAAGCCGCTGTGCTGGCTGGACAAGAGCTGGGACAACTCCGGCGGCGGCCAGGTCTGGGTTTCCAGCAAGTCTTGGGGGCCCTTCGAAGGCGAGCTCTTGCACTGTTCCTACGGCCAATCAGCGCTCTACCGCGTGCTGCCGCAGCGTGTCGGCGAGCAGATGCAGGGCGGCGTCGTGAAGATTCCCGTCAAGTTCACCTCGTCGGCCATGCGCCCGCGCTTCAATCCGGCCGACGGCCACCTCTACAACGCCGGGCTGCGCGGCTGGCAGAGCAATGCCGCGCGCGAAGCCGGGCTGGACCGCGTGCGCTACACCGGCAAGCCCGTGGTGACGGTGCGCGCGCTGCGCGTGGACCGGCAGGGCGTGCATCTGGGCTTCACGCAACCGATGGATCCGTCGATCGCGGAGGATGCGCAGAACTATTCCATCCAGCGGTGGAATTACAAACGCACCAACAGCTATGGCTCGGGCGAATACTCCGTTGCTGACGCCAGCAAGAAGGGCCGCGACACCGCGCCCGTCACGGCCGCCAAGCTTTCCGCCGATGGCCGGACGGTCACGTTGACCCTCGGGGGATTGGCGCCGTGCGACCAGCAGCTCATCCGGTTTACCCTTAAAACCGCCGACGGGGCCAAGCTGCAATCCGAAGTCATGCACACCATCCATGCCGTGCCTTGAAGGCAGCGGGCGCACGCCTTGCCAGCGGGCGCGCCGGACGATATGGATAGCGCGACGTATGCGTGGCTTGCTTCTTCTTTTGTGGTTCGCACTGTTCGGCACGGAAGTGCGCGCACAGAATGCCCAAGCCTCGCCGGGCCTGCGCCTCACATGGCGCGCGGGAGACGCGGCCCACACCGCCACGGCTGCTAACATCGCCCTCTACGTTGCCCCGGGCCAATCCGCGACGCCGTTCCTGCCAGCAGGCCCGTTCACCGCGCGGTGGGAGGGCTCCGTCAACGCCGACCTGCGCGGAGATTTCACGTTTCAAGCCCAGGGGCGAGGAAGTGTTAAACTGGAACTCAATAACCTTGCCGTTCTGGATGCGCCCGCCTTGGATGGCAAGATCACTTCCAAAACAGTCCGCCTCAACAAGGGCGCCAATGCCATTTCTCTGACTTATTCCAGCCCCCGGCAAGGCGCCGCCCAATTGCGGCTGCTGTGGAATCCGCGCGCGGACAAGCCCATGCCCCACGAGCCCATCCGCGGCGCGTTGCTCACCCACAGCGCGGCGGCGCAGGTTGCGCCCTCGGCCGCCGAAGGCCTCGACTTGTTCCTGCAAGCGCGCTGCGCCAAGTGTCACACGCCGCCGGCGTCGGCCGCCGCGCCTGAACTGGCGATGGATGCGCCCGCGTTGGATGGCATCGGCGCGCGACGCCACTTCGCATGGCTTCAAGAATGGATCCTCAACCCGCACGGGCAACGCGCCGGCGCGAAGATGCCCAAGATGTTTCATGGGCCCGACGCATCGGGCCAAGCTGAGGCCACCGCGGCTTTCCTCGCCACGCTTTCCAAGGACGCCCGCGCGCCCGCCGCCGCCATCAAACCCTACGCAGCTCCTGCCGCCGTGGCGACGGCCGTGGAAAATCCCGCAGCAACGCCGGAGGGGGAGGGCACCCTCCTTCACAAGTTTCATTGCAACGCCTGCCACAATTTGCCCGGCGAGAAGCCCGACGCGAAAAAGCTTTCGCTTGATCATCTCACTCGCAAGTTTCCCCCACAGGCGCTCACCGATTTTCTCCTCGCGCCCGAACGGCACTACGCGTGGACGCGCATGCCCAACTTTCGTTTGACACCCGATGAAGCCGCCGAACTGGCACGGTTGCTGGTGGAGAAACTGCCGCAGTTCAAGCTACCTGGCCCGCCGGTCGACCCGGCCGTCATTGCCCGTGGCAAACAATTGGTGGCCACCACGGGCTGCCTCAACTGTCACTCATTGACGGGCATGAGGAGTGAACTTGCCGCGCCCACGCTAGCCCAACTGGCCGCCTCGCGGTGGGACCGCGCCTGCCTTGCAGAACGCCCCGCCGCGGATGCGAAGACGCCGCATTACTCCTTCACCGTGGGCGAACGCGCGGCACTGGCGGCCTTTGGCGCCACCGACCGCAAGGCCGTGGAACGACACGCGGCGGCGGACTCGGCCGGGCGTCAAGTGAGACGCCTCAATTGCGCCGGTTGCCACGGGAGCACCGAGGGCATCCCCGCGTTGGACCCCTTGGGTGAAAAACTGCGGCCCGAATGGACGCGCGATCTCTTCTCCGGCACCCTGCCGTCCCGGCCGCGCCCGTGGATGATGGCGCGCATGCCGGCGTTTCCCGCGCCGTCCGCGCTGCTGGCCCACGGGCTGGCCGCCACCCACGGGCTGCCGCCCCAGTCTCCCGCAACGCCCGCAGTGGACGCCAAGGTGGCCGAGCAGGGGCGCAAGCTGGTGGGCGTCGAGGGCGGCTTCTCGTGCGTCGCCTGCCACGGTGTGAAGAACGTCCCGCCGCTGCAGGTGTTCGAGGCGCAGGGCGTCTCCTTCTCGTTGATGGGCGCGCGCCTGCAGCCGGACTGGTACGTGCGGTGGATGCTCGATCCGCTGCGCGTGGATCCGCAGACCCGCATGCCCGACTACTTCGACGAGGACGCGCGCAGCGTGCTCCTGGACATGATGGACGGCGACGCGCTGAGGCAGATTGAAGCCGTCCTGCAATACCTGCGGCAGGGCGAGAAGATGGCGCTGCCGGTGATGCGGTAGCGCGCGCTTGTCAGGCTTGTCAGAAGGGCCGGGCGCGGCTAGTACTCTTTTATGAACGTCACCTGCCGTCTGCTGCTTGCGTTATTTGGTGCGGGCAGCTTGTTCGCTGCCGAACACAACACGCTCACCGAAGCCGAATCCAAGGCTGGCTGGCGGCTGCTCTTTGATGGCAAGAGCACCGCGGGCTGGCGCGGTTATCGGCAGAAGGAATTCCCCGCCAAAGGCTGGCGCGTGGAGGCGGGCGAACTGCGCAAGGTGGCCGGCGAGCGGGGCGGGGACGTGGTCACCCAGAAGCCGCATGCGGACTTCGAGTTCGCGTGGGATTGGAAGCTCGCACCCGGCGGCAACAATGGCGTGAAGTACCTTGTCACCGAGGATCGCCCCGGCGCTCCCGGCCACGAGTACCAGATGATTGATGATGGCAAACACGCGGACGCGAAGGGCGCCGGGACCCACCTCACCGCGGCGTTCTACGACGTGCTGCCCGCGGCGACGGAGAAGTCCTTGAAACCCGCGGGGGAGTGGAATCAGTCGCGCATCCTCGTGCGCGGCCCGCACATCGAGCACTGGCTCAACGGGCGCAAGGTGCTGGAGTATGAGCTGGGCAGCGACGCGGTGAAGGCGGGACTGGCCAAGAGCAAGTTCAAGACGGCGAAGGGATTTGGCGACAAGATTTCAGGCCACCTCATGCTGACCGACCACGGGGATGGCTGCAGCTTTCGCAATCTCAAGATCCGCGCGCTGGAGCCGCGGTGAACGGGGCTGGCGATCCAGCACCGCTTCTCCACCACCTGCGCGGCATGTACGCCTCGCGCTTGCTGGTGGCAGCCGTGGCGCACCTGCGGGTGTTTGAAACGCTCCACGATGGCCCGCACACCTTGGAGTCGCTTCGCGGCGCGCTCAATCTGGCCGATCGCCCTTCGCAGGTGCTCTTTCCCTCGCTGCGCGCCATGGGCCTCATGGATGTGGATGCCGCCGGAATTGTCCGCGTGACGCCCTTGGGCGGCTTTCTGACTCAACGCGAGCCGGCCCATCTCATCAACTATGTCGGGCTGGAAGCCGACGACCCCGGCGTCGTGGCCATGGCCCAACTCCTGCGTCACGATGGCTCCGATTCCGGCGCGCCCGTCGCTTTCGTGAAGGACGACACGGCGCCCTCGCCCATGGACGATCCGGGGCCCGCCCGCGCCTTCACCCATGCGCTGGCAGGGCGCGCCAAGCTGCTCGCGCCCTTGGTCGCCCGATCCATGCCCGGGGGCCGCCATTTGTTGGACGTGGCCTGCGGCACGGGCCTCTTTGCGTACGAGTGGCTGCGCCTCAATGCCCATGCGCGCGCCACCTTGCTGGATCGGCCGGCGGTGCTCGACGTCGCCCGGGAAATGCTGGAACGGTTCGCCGGACAGAATGCGGCGGCGGCCACGGTATCCGCCCGCGTCTTGTTCCTGCCCGGTGACATGCTGCACGACGCCCTGCCTGACGCCGATGTGGTGCTGGCGGCCAGCGTGTTTCATGATTGGCCCGAGACGGTCTGCGCCTCCCTGATGCGGCGGCTGGCAGGCGCGCTGCCAGTGGGCGGCACGCTGCTGGTTCATGATTCGTTTCTGTCGGATGCGATGGACGGCCCGCTCGCCGCCTCCAACTACTCGGCGCAGCTCTTCTGGCACACCAAGGGGCGTCTCTACAGCCGCGGGGAATTTTCCCGCTGGATGGTTGCCGCCGGCCTGCGCGCCGCCCCCGGACTGGTTCCAACGGGCTTGGACTATGCCCTCATGAGCGCGATGAAGCTCTGAACCAGAGGGCGGCCTGCGCGATTGCGATTGACGGCTCTGGCGACTGCCCGGAAATTCGCCGCCCAAACATGGCACGCATCCAACGCGCCCTCCTTTCCGTCTCCGACAAAACCGGCCTTGTCGACCTGGCGCGCGCACTCGCGGTGGCGGGGATTGAGCTCATCTCCACCGGGGGCACCGCCAAGGCTCTGCGCGAGGCCGGGATGTCCGTGAAGGACATCAGCGACCACACTGGCTTCCCGGAGATGCTCGACGGCCGCGTGAAGACGTTGCACCCGCGCGTCCACGGCGGGCTGCTCTTTGTGCGCGGCAATGCCGCCCACGAGGCGGCCGTGGCGCAGCACGACATCCTGCCCATCGATCTGGTCGTGGTGAATCTCTACCCCTTCGAGGCGACCGTGGCGAAACCCGGCGCCACCCTGCACGACGCCGTGGAGCAGATCGACATTGGCGGCCCCTCCATGCTGCGCAGTGCGGCAAAGAACCACGAGAGCGTGACGGTGCTCACCGATCCGGCGGACTACGCGCGCGTCGCCGGGCAAATTCAGTCGGCCGGCGATACGACGCTTGAACTGCGTCGCGAGCTGGCAGCCAAGGTGTACGCACGCACCGCGGCATACGACGCGGCCATCGCCGCCCACCTTTCCAAATCGTTCAGTGCCGACGGTTCCGGGCCTGCCCCCACGCTGTTCGTGGGCGCGCCCCTGGTCCAAAAGCTGCGCTACGGCGAGAACCCCCACCAACGCGCCGCGTTGTACGGCAGGTTCGCCGAGTACTTCAAGCAGTGGCAAGGCAAGGAGCTTTCCTACAACAATATTCTGGATCTGACGGCCGCGGCGGCATTGATTGCCGAATTCAAGGACGACGCGCCCACGCTGGCCATCCTCAAGCACACCAATCCCTGCGGCGTGGGACAGGCCACCTCGTTGCGCGCGGCGTGGGACAAAGCCTATGCGACCGACAAGCAGGCGCCCTTCGGCGGCATCCTGGCCATGAACCGGCCGCTGGACGGCGAATGCGCGCGGGCCATTTCGGAAATCTTCAGCGAAGTCATCATCGCGCCGTCGTTCACGCCCGAGGCCATGGAAGTGCTGGCGCGGAAGAAGAACCTGCGCTTGGTGCAGGTCATCAAGCCCCCTGGCGACGCAAATCCGTGGGAGGTGCGCAGCGTGGGTGCCGACTCGTTCCTGCTTCAGGAAAGCGACCGGGTTGCCACGGCGGACTGGAAGGTTGCCACACGGCGCGCGCCAACCGAATCGGAGTGGGAGGCCATGCGCTTTGGCTGGCGCATTGTAAAACACCTCAAGAGCAATGCCATTCTCTACAGCGGCGCCGACCGCACGCTGGGGATTGGCGCCGGACAGATGAGCCGCGTGGATTCCAGCCGCATTGCCGTGTGGAAAGCCGGGGAGGCAGGCTTGAGCCTCAAGGGTAGCGTCGTCTGCAGTGACGCGTTCTTCCCGTTTGCCGATGGGCTCATCGCCGCTGCCGAGGCTGGCGCGACGGCCGCTATCCAGCCCGGTGGCAGCGTGCGCGATCCCGAAGTGATTGCCGCAGCGGATGAACGCGGCGTGGCGATGGTGTTCACCGGCACGCGCCACTTTCGGCATTAGCCTGAAATTAAGGTTGCGGCCCAGCTTGTCGCTTCTTCGCCGCCTGCACGATGAGTTGGTAAACTTGAGGCCGGTTGGGCTGATCGAAACGCTCGACGATGCGGCGGTAATGCGCGCGCGCCTCATCCTTGAGATCCGCCAGCCACAGGAGGTCTCCCGCCGACTTCCATGCCTGCAGGATTTCCCACTCCTCATCGGGATAGTGCCGCGAGAGCGCATCGAACTGTCCCAGCGCGCCAGCCAAATCGCCCTGTTCAGCCATCACATTTCCCAAGCTGCGCTGAGACTGCGCGCACCAGTGATGCTGCTCGGGATAATCGCGCAGCACTTGGCGGTAAAGTGCCGCCGCGCCGTCGAGCAAAGTCGTCCTGCGGGTGCCCGTGGCTTCGGCGGAAGGCAGGTGAAAATCCCGCGTGGACTGATCGAAGAGTCGTTGCGCTGCCGAGGCGCGTTCCGGAGTGGACTTGGGCGCTGCGGGAGCGGACGGGGCCGGTTTGGGGCCTGGCCCACAAGACGCCAACGCCATCAGCGCCACTGCAAAGACACTCCACACGGCGCTACTTGCGCGCATTGAGGCCGTGGCGGACGGTGAGGGTATAGTTGAGGGTGCGTTTCTCAGCCAGCTTGAGGGGCACGACGAACTTGATCTTCGTGGCGTCCACCTTCTCGTACACATCCGCACTCGCCACCTCCCAGTCGCCCCCAAAGTTCCGCCGCACGTCCACCGTCACTCCAATCGACTTCGAGTTCTGTAATTCCACCTGCCACTGCTCCTTCGTCGTCCACCCACTCACATTCCCGCTCTGGTCAAACCGGATGTCCTCCTTCTCCCACGCCATCAGCCGCGGCTTCACCATCACCTCCGCGTCGTTCCCCAATTCCATCTCCACCGCCTCGCCCACAGGAATGTATTTCACACGCGTCCGCCCCACAAACGCATACAGCTTGTCCGCCGTCGCCTGCCGAAACGCCATCACCCCTCCATCCGGCAGCGGCTCCTTCCCCAGCTTGCTCTTCTCCTCGTTCTTAAACTTGTAATACCTCATCACCCCATCCCCATACCGCTCCCTCTCGTACTTGTAATAACTCTCCACAGGCACGTCCTTCGCCACAAACGACGGCAGCCGCTTCCCCCACCCGTGCATCACCGTGTCACGCCCCTCCACCGTATATAAAAAATACTCCGATAACGCCTCCTTCAC
>SYLI01000006.1 GCA_005809105.1 Verrucomicrobiales bacterium
ACCCACGCGCGGCATTGACGTGGGCGCGCGTCAGGAAATCTATCACCTCATCAACCAGCTGGCGGCGCAGGGCAAAGCCATCCTGCTCATCAGCTCAGATTTGCCCGAGGTGCTGGGGATGAGCGACCGCGTGCTGGTGATGCGCGAAGGGCGCGTGATGGGCGAGATTGCCGACGCGTCGCGCGCCACGCAGCAGGACGTCATGGCGTTGGCCACGGCCGACGCCGCAGCCGCATGAGCACCAAGTGGCACACCCGTCTATTGACCGAGCACGGCTCGCTGCTGGTGCTGCTACTGCTCTGCGTTTACTACAGTGTGGTCACGTGGGCCGAGCAGCATCCCGTTACACCGCAATCGGGCCGTCAGCTGGCGCGCGCCATTTCCACCGCGCCGGATCAGCGCGTGCTGATTGTGATTCGGCCGACGGACGCCGACCGCGTTTTCGCCCTCGCACTCAAGCAGGAGCTCTCGGCCCGCGGCGCGCAGCTGGTGGAGCCCATCGTCGAAGGCGCCCCGGCCGACGTGCGCGTGGCGCTAGAGCGCATTGGGGCCGAGGGTGGACGCGTGGATGCCATCGCCACCCACCAGCCTGCGTCGGAATGGGGCCCCTTGCAGCCGGAGCGGCTGGTGGAGATGGCGGCCCATTTCCCGGGGCTCAAAGATATCCGCGTCCACCGGCCAGCGAGTCACTGGTGGCCCACCTTTCTCACCCGCGGCAACTTGCTCAACGTCATCAACCAGAATGCCGACATCGCTATCATCGCCATCGGCATGACCTTGGTGATCATCGCCGGGGGCATCGACCTGTCGGTGGGCAGCCTGCTGGCGTTGGCGGGAGTGACGGCCGCCGTGTCCATCCATCATGCCGCCGCCGGCGCGAACGCTTCGCTGGCGGGGCTGCTGGGGTGCGGGCTGCTGGCGGTCGTGTTGGGCGCGGCTGCGGGGGCGTTTTCGGGCGTGATGGTGACGCGCTTTGGGGTGCCTGCGTTTGTCGTGACGCTGGGGGTGATGATGGTGGCGCGCGGCGTGGCGCTCATCGTGGCAGTGCAACACCAGCGCGTGTTGTCCGGCGGCGCGACGGAGGGAACGCCCGAGGCCGTCAAGATTGCCGCGAGGGCGTTTGGCGCGCTGGGCAACGGCGCCTTGCTGGGCATCCCCAATCCTGTGTGGCTGATGGCGACTCTCTACGTGCTGGCGCACGTGGTGATGACGCGCACCACGCTGGGCAGGCGCATCTACGCGGTAGGGGGCAACCCCGAGGCGGCGCGACTTTCGGGCGTGCCGGTGCGCGCGGTGCTGGTGGGGGTGTTTGCGCTGTGCGGTGCCTTGGCGGGTTTGGCGGGTCTGGTGGACGCGTCGCGCTTTGAGGGCGGCCGGCCCAACGCGGGCGAACTCTACGAGCTGCAGGTGATCGCCGCGGTGGTGGTGGGTGGCACGAGTCTGGCGGGCGGGCAGGGGAGAATTTTTGGCACGCTGGTGGGCTCGCTCATCATCGCCGTGATTCAGAACGGGCTCAACATGGCCGGCGTTAAAAGCTACGAGCAGAAGGTGGTGTTTGGCCTGCTCATCCTCGCGGCGGTGCTGCTGGATCGGTGGAAGAAACACCGGCCGGCCTGACGGAGCGTACGGCTACATCTCCGGTTCGGCTTCGATCACCGCCGCACGACCCGCTTGGATTTTTCCAATGGTCTCCACGGCGGCCTTCACTGGCGCGGCGCCGCTCAGAATTCCAAACTTGAGGCTAAACTCGCGCGCCTCGCCGGGCTTGAGCTTTGCCACCCGCCCACGTTCGCGCTCCCAGCTGCGGTTGTGCGGAAAGCTTGTGCCCGGCTCCAGCCCGGTGACGTAGCCATCGGCCCGCGCGGCCGTGTTCTTCCACTGCGTGAGATAGGGCAGCTCCTTGACGCTCCAGCTCATGGTCATGCCGCGGTCAGCACCCGCGTTGTGCAGCAAAACGGTGGTGCGCCCGGCGGCGTCGGCCAGGGGCGCAAGTTGATACACCTCTTCAATAAATCCCGTGGCGGGAGCCGCGTAGATATTCCATCGCGCGGCCGACTTGGCGGCGTGCGCGTTAAAGGGTACCACGCGGGCCACCGGTGCCACGACGCGCGCACCGGCATCGAGCAGCGGCGCGCCGAAGTTGGCGTGATAGATCAGCATGAACTCCTGATCGGTGGCGCCATGGTTGGTGAGCCGGTCGCGCAGGGAGAATTCCGCAGAGCCCGGTGCCGTGCTGACTTCCGTCCACAACTCCAGCTTGGGGCCAAAGAACACGCGCTCGTCCACGCGCCCGCGCACGCGCAACGTGTGAGGCGGCTCGCGGTCCACCTCCACCACCACCTCCGCCGCCGGCACGTTGGCAATCTTCCCGTGCAGCGTGAGGTCCATCTCGCCCGTGGCGCCGGTGTTGGTGATGAACTTGTCGCGTCCGGGGTGGCCTGCAAACTCAAGGCCGCACCGAGCCATCCACTCGTTAAAACCCTCAATCCAGCCCAGCCCTCCGCGGCTTTCCAGATTGATATGGCGAGGATGCACCACCTCCTTGATGGGCGAATCCCAGCCCAGCCGAACGTCGCCCATCGTGACATCCAGCACGCCCATGCCGCGCGTGGGGATGATGCGAATCTTGAGCCGGCCGTTGTCGAGCGTCACCAGTTCCACGCCTTCCTGCTTTCCCCCGTGCAGGGTGGTCTTTGTGATGTGCCATCGCGCATCGGCGGGGCTTCCGGGCAGGTCCTGGGCGCTTAAGCGCCATTCAGAGGTGTGCAGGTTTTGCCCGGTGCTGGTGAGCGTCTTCTGGAAGGGTTGTGCGGCGTGGGCGGGAACTGCGGCGCACATGGCGCACGCCGCGGCTGCGGCGGCCCAAGGCAGGAGGGATTTCATGTGCGCATGACGCCGTGCCGGAGGCGCTTCGACAACAAAAAACGGTTTCTTGTGTCTACTCGTAGCGCAGGGCCTCCACCGGGTCCAGACGCGCGGCGCGCATGGCCGGATACACACCGGCGAGCAATCCAAAAAGCGTGGTGAACACCAGCAGCCCCCCAAAGAGCCAGGAGGGCGGCAGGAAGAGGTCGGTGTTGCCCAGCACGTCGGGCCAGCGATGAGCCGCCCACACATTGCCGAGGCTGCAGAGCAGCCAGCCGCCGCAGCCGCCGGCGATGCCGCCAAGGAACCCGATGGCCGCGGCCTCAACGGCAAACATCCACGCCACCAGCCGCCGCGTGGCGCCCAGTGCCTGCAGCACGCCGATTTCACGGCGCCGCTCAAACACCGCCATCAACAGCGTGTTCACGATGGAGAACGCCGCCACGACGAAGGCGATGCCGCCAAAGATGAGCAGGAGCTTCTGCAGGGTGACAAAGAGGCTGTGCAACTCGCCCAGCAAGTCCTCCACCGACCGCGGCACCAGCCCGAGAGCGCGTACGGCCTGCTTGACGGCAGGCACATCCGCCGCCTCGTTGACGCGCAGCAGCGCGCCCAGCCCGAACGCCCGCTCGGTGTAGAGGTCGGGGTTGCGGAGCAGGATGCGGCCCATCTCGCGTGCGTATTCGTCGGGGACATAGACCAGATTTGAGAGCAGCCCTTTGCGGGCGACACCCACGACCTTGGCCGGAAACGTCCGTGCGTCCGTGCCGTTGCCTTCGCGCTCAAAGGCCTGGAGCGTGTCGGCCATTTCCCCCAGCTGCATGAAGAGTGCGAGCATGGCCTCATCGGGGTCCGCCGGAGGTTTGCGCACCAAATCAAAGAGGCGGCGCAGTTCGGCGGGCGTGTCGCCGGCCAGCCGCGGCTGGCCGGTGATGTTGAGCAGCGGATGCTCGCTGATGTTAAGCAGCACCGTTTGGCCAAGGAGCGCGTCGGCCGACGCCAGGCCCAGCGACTGCAGATAGGCCTCGGACACGATACATTCATGCGCCGAGTCGCTGCTAAACCCGCGGCCTTTTAGCAGCAGCTCCGGCCCGGCCTGGATCCACGGCACCACGATGGTGTCAAACTCGCGCGGATCGCCGCGCACCTGCAGCGACCGGGCCAGGATGAACACCATGGGTTGCACGGCGCTCACTCCAGGGATGCGCCGCAGTCCCTCCACCTGCGCGGGCTCAAGGTACTTGATCTGGAAGGCGCCGATGAACTCGTCCTCCTTTTCCGAGGTGATCTCACGCGGCGCGCGGCCCAGCCCGGTGACCATCGACTGCGCCAGCCGCGCCGGATTGATGCCGCTCTTGGGCCACGCCTCCACCAGGCGGGGGTTGGCCAGGGCGCGCACCTGATGGTCGAGAAATTGCGAGAGGCCGTGGCCCAGCGAGACGATGAGCACCACCGCCAGCGCACCGATGACGACGCCTGCCATGGTGAGCGCCGCGCGCGTCTTCTTGCGCGTGAGATTGCGCGCCACCTCGGCGATGAGATCGGGCGGCGTCATGAGGCGGCGGGATGGGCGGGATGAAGCGCGCCGTCGGTCATGTTAAAGCGCACCGGTGCGCGGCGGGCCACATCCAGGTTGTGGGTGACGAGCAGCATCGTGATGCGCTGCCTGGCGTTGAGTTCCACGAGCAAGTCGGCAATCTGCCGGCCCGTGTGGACGTCGAGGTTCCCCGTGGGCTCATCGGCCAGCAGCAGGCGCGGCTGATTGGCCAGCGCCCGGGCGAGGGCCACCCGCTGGCGTTCGCCGCCCGAGAGCTGCCGAGGCAGGTGCGCGGCGCGTTGCGTGAGCCCCACCTGCGTGATGAGGCCCTCGGCGCGCTCCCGCCGTGCGGCGCGCGGCATGCCCGAGAGTTTGAGCGGCAGCTCCACATTCTCCAGCGCCGTCAGGTGGCTGAGCAGGAAGAAATCCTGGAAGACAAACCCCACCGAGGTGCGTCGATAGGCCGCCAGATCGTCGGCGGCCAGTTGGTGCAGCGGCCTGCCGTCCACCGTGATGGCACCCGAGGTGGGCGTGTCCAGTCCTCCCAGCAGTGCCAGCAGAGTGGATTTGCCCGAGCCGCTGGGCCCGACGATGGACGCCAAAGCACCCGTGTCCAGCGTGAGCGCAAGATTGTCGACGGCGCGCACTTCGCTGTCCCCCACGCGAAAGACGCGTGTCAACCTGTCGATGCGGATGGTGGCCATGGCCCGCGAAAGGCGCTTCGCGCCCAAGGGCTGTGTCGCCCCTTTGCGAGGCGCTTGGCAACTAGAAAAACGGCCGGGAAGGCCCCTTAGGCCGCCAGCGGGATGGCGGTTGCGGGCCGGATCGGCAAGGCTGCGGGGGCCTCGTTGCGCGCGGCCCTGGCGCGGCGCGTCGCATGCCGTTCGCGATCCATGAGGCGCAGGAGAATGGCGCGCATGCGGTGACGGGCGCGGTGGGCGCGCACGCGAACCGACGTCGACGACCACCCGGTGCACCGGCAGATTTCCTCGATGCTGTGGCCTTCGATGGACTGCATGGTGACCACCAGCCGGTCGCCCGCGGACATCTCGGCAAAGACAAGGTCGAGAATCTCCCTCGCGCAACGCTGATTCTGGGCCGGGTGGTCCGGGCCGGTGTTGAGCCAGTCCAGCGCGTCCTCGCCCAGTTCGGCAAAGCCGACAGCCTTGATGCGGCGCACCTGATAGCGGACATGATCCAGCGCCACGTTCACCGTGATGCGCGAGAGCCAGTGCTCGAAGGGCGCCTCACCCACGTACTGTCCGAGATTGCGCCAGGCCTTGAGAAAGGTCTCCTGGGCCAGATCCTCCACGAGGTGCGCGTCGCGCTCGTACTTGCCCAGAATGGCAAACACCTGCCGTTGGTGGCGGCGGACGAGCGTGGCGAAAACCCCGGTGTCGCCGGCGCGCACGCGCTCGACCATCTCCAGGTCCTCTTGGGCGCGGGTGGCTACAGAAACCTCTGGGATGCCCGCGGCGAGCGGAGCTTCCAAGGCGGGCAAGGTGTTTGTCATCATGTTTGCCTTCGTAACATCCGTGCTGGCACGGGTGTCTTGGGAGTGGATTGAAGCGGGCCCATGTAAAGTTTTTGTGTCGCCGGCCGTCCTGAAATGTAAAGATTTGTCAACGGACCCGGACGGTTGTACCCGGGCCCCCGAATCGACCATGCCCAAGACCCCGCGCAGCGCCTCCAGTCAGCCTGGCAGCGCGGCGCGCGCGGCCCTCCCAGCCGAGGTCGTGCGCGTGCTGCTGATTGACGACGACACCAAGCTCTGCCGGCTCATCCGCGATTATCTCGCGCCGCTGGGTTACGCCGTGGACGCGGTGCACCACGGCGCCGACGGGCTGGCGCGGGTGCAGTCGGGATCCTACCGCGCGGTGATTCTGGATGTGATGCTGCCGGGCATGGACGGTTTTGCCGTGCTCAAGGGCATCCGCCAGCACAGCAATGTGCCCGTGTTGATGCTCACCGGCCGCGGCGAGGAGGCCGACCGCGTGATGGGGCTTGAGCTGGGTGCCGACGACTACCTCCCCAAGACGTTCTCAACGCGCGAACTTTTGGCGCGCCTGCGCGCCGTCACCCGGCGTGCCGAGCGCAAGGCCACCTCGGAGGCCGAGGAGGAGACCCTTTCCAACGGCGGGCTTTCGCTCTCGCCAGGGGCCCGCACCGCCCTGCTGGAGGGCGAGCCCCTGCGGCTGACGGCACTGGAGTATGACCTGCTGCTCTGCCTCTTGCGCAGCGCGGGACGCGCGCTCAACCGCGAGCAGATTCTCGACGCCGTGGCAGGCCGCAATTACGAGGTCTTTGATCGCAGCATTGACGTGCACATCAGTTCATTGCGGCAGAAGCTGGGCGACAACCCCCGCACCCCGCGCTATCTCCAGACCATCCGGTCGGTGGGATACATGATGGCCAAATTCTGAGGCATTCTTTGTGAACCTGCGCCCCACACTCTTCACCAAGATCCTGTTGTGGTTCTTCCTCAATCTCGTACTCATCGGGGCAGCCGTGGGGTTGTTTGTCCGCCATCACGCCAGCCCGCTCTCGCCCTTCGCGGGGCCCTTTGAGCAGCGGCTCCGGCAGGTGGGCGAGGTGGTGTCGCATACACTGAGCCAGGAGCCGCGCGAGACGTGGACGGCGTCTTTGCGCAAGTACTCGGACATCTACCGGATGAACTTCTACTTGGTCGGCACCGAGGAAAAGGTGCTGGCGGGGGATCTGGTGCAACCGCCGCCGCCGGTGCTGGCGAAGCTCAAGGAATCGGCCCCGCACGCCGTGCCGCTCATGCGTGGTCTTGGCTCCGGCCGCGACAATCCCGGTTTTCCCCAAGGCGTCCGGCGCGAGGGCAACCGCTCCTATGCCGAGCAGCTCACCTTGCTGCCAGCGCAACGCGAACCCTTTGAAGCGGCCCGGCGCGAATACGAATCGCGCCAGCGCCGGCTGGGCACCAACACCGCGCTGGTGGGACTGACCCGCGAGGCCTGGTTCGGGAAGTTTCGAGAATTGCGGTCGGAACTAAAGCAGGAACATCTGAAACTCTCGGCGGGCTTCCTCACCGCGGAGCAGCAGACGCGGTATGAAGGGCTGCTTTCGCGCAACGAACGCGACGAGGCGTTGGGGTTCCTCTTCCGACGCCCACTGCCGATGCCGCCGGGCTCCGTCGAGCGCTGGCTGGCGCAGGCCGACACCAACAACGACGGGCAGTTGAACCTGGAGGAAATTCAGCAATGGATGGTCGGGCGTGCGCCCGGTGCCACCGAACCCCGTCCGGAACCCGATGCCTTGCAGTCGGCGGCCCCTCCCGCGCCGGTGTTCTTGGTGTCCACCGCCAATCCGCAGCTCTACTGGGCGGGCACCCCCATCACCGTGCGGGTGCGCGAGGGCGCCGATGAATTGCCTCAGGATGAGGTTGCAGGACTGCGGCCGGTGCGGCGGGGAGGGGCGCGGCCGGTGCAGTACACGGCCACGCTGCTCACCATGTCCGATTCGATGCACGGCCACGGGCTCTTCTCTGACCCCGCCCCGTGGCTGGTGCTGCTGGGGGGCGCGGCAGGGTTGTCGGTGCTTTTCTGGATTCCCATGGTGCGGACCATCACCCGTCCCATGGCGGAGGTGACGGCCGCCACCGAGCGCATCGCCGAGGGCAAGTTTGACACCCGCGTCGGCATCGCGCGCACGGATGAAATCGGCCGCGTGAGCCAGGCGGTGGATCAGCTGGCGCAGCGGCTCGATGGCTCCATCAAGGGCCAGAAACGGTTTCTAGGCGACATCGCCCATGAGCTGAGCTCACCCATCGCGCGGCTGCAGGCGGCGCTGGCCGTGCTTGATCAGCGGGCCGAAGCCGCCTCCCGCGATTACGTGGCCGACGCGCAGGAGGAGGTGCAGCACATGTCCGAACTGGTGGACGAGCTGCTGATGTTTTCAAAAACAGGCATTCGCCTGCCCGACGCCAAGCTGCAGCCGGTGGAGCTGCGGGCGCTGGCGCAGAGGGTCATTGACCGCGAGGCGGCGGCCTCCGTCGAGGTGAGGATGGATCTCGCCGAGAGCCTCCGCGCCAGCGCCGATCCCACGCTGCTCGCGCGCGCGCTGGGCAACCTGGTGCGCAACGCCGTGCGCTACGCGGGCAAAGGCGGCCCCATCACGCTGCAGGGACGTGTTCATCACGGGCGCGTCGTGCTCACGCTCTCCGACTGTGGTCCTGGGCTGGCACCCTCGCTGCTTCCCAAGGTGTTCGAGCCGTTGTTCCGGCCGGAATCCGACCGCGGTCGCGAAACAGGCGGTGCCGGGCTGGGGCTGGCGATTGTGAAGAGTTGCGTGGACGCCTGCCACGGCACCATCACCTGCCGCAATCGCACGCCGAACGGATTGGAATTTGAGATCATCCTCAAGCCCGCAGCCTGACGCGCCTGCCTCCGCCTCAGGGCCACTGGGGCATTGCCATCACAGCCCAAACCCTGTTAGATTTTTTCCAGAACCTAGGTTGCCGCAGCGGGGCCCAATGCCATGATGATTCATGCCGCAAGCTTCAGCATCCACGACCTCTACCGGGGGACGGCGATGGATCGCATGGTGGCGCAGGCCAAGGTGTCCGCGGGCCCGCTCAATGACTATTTCTACGGGCGAGGCCAAGGCGCGCCACAGATGGTGTTCGAGGGGCTCCCGCCGTATTTCGTAATGAACCTGGATGAGTACCAGCCCGGCATCTTCTTTAATGCCACCGCCTGAGGCGGTGCCCGCGGCAGTCCCGACGGGCGCGCTATCCCGGCGAGCGTGGCTGGGAGGGGCGGCCGCCGCCGCCGCATGGTCGGCCCTGCCCGCGGCCGCTGTGGCAGTCCCCGCCAAGGCGCCGCCGCTTAAGCTAGCCATCGCGACCTACAGCTACTGGCACTTCAAGCCGCCCAAGGTGAGCGTTCAAACCGTCATCGACAAGGCGGGCGATTTGGGCGCCGAAGGCGTGGACATCCTTCATCGGCAGCTCGACAGCGAGGAGCCGGCCTACCTGCAGGAGCTCAAGCGGCGCGCTCTCTCCCGCGGCGTGGCCCTCGTGTGCCTGTCCATCCATCAGGACTTCGTCGACCCCGACCCCGCGGAGCGGCAGCGCAACATCGACCACACCCTCCACTGCATCAAGCTGGCGCATGCGCTGGGCATCCCGTGCATCCGCCTCAACTCCGGCCGCTGGAACACCATCAAGTCGTTTGATGAGCTGATGAAAGCCCGCGGCGAGGAACCCGTGTTGCCCGGCCACACCGAGGACGAGGGATTCAAGTGGTGCATCGACTGCATCGAGAAGTGCCTGCCCTCGGCTGCGAAGCACGGGGTGGTGCTGGCGCTGGAAAACCACTGGGGACTCACCCGCACACCCGCGGGCCTGCTGCGCATCGCGCGCGCCATCGACTCGCCGTGGCTGGGCGTGCTCATGGACACGGGCAATTTTCTGGAGGATCCCTATCCCAAACTGGAGGCGATTGCGCCCCGCACGGTGTTCGTGCAGGCCAAGACCTATTTCGGGGGCGGGGAATGGTACACGCTCGATCTGGACTACCGGCGCGTCGCCCGGATTCTGCGCGCGGCCAACTATCGCGGCTATGTCTCGCTGGAATTTGAAGGCAAGGAAAACCCCGACACCGCCGTCCCCAAGAGTCTGCAGTTGCTCAGGGAGTCCTTGGCCGGGTAAGGGGCACAATTCGCGGTGGCGGGAAGGCTTGCGTGTGCGGGCGCGGCGCGTTACATCTCACCCCGTGAAAACACCCTTCTTTCCGATGGGCGCGTTGCTGTTGGCGGGCGCGCTTCTCTCCGGCGCCGCCGAGGCCAACAAGTCCGACGACAAGCCCGCCACGCACAAGCTGGAGCTCTCACCCTTTCGCGTGGAACTGAAATGGGAGGCCACGGTCGAGCCGGCGGGCGTGCATCCGGTCAAGGTTTCACCCAAAGTCTGGACGGAACTCACCGTGAAGGAGGCGGCCGCGCACGGCCAGAGCGTCAAGAAGGGCGACGTGCTGCTCCAGTTGGAACCGGAGAAAATCCAGCAGCGCATCCGCGACTCGGAGATCGGGCTGGACTTGGCGCGGCTCGATTTGGAGCTGGCCAAAGGCGACCTGGAATTCGCGGAGAAGGTCTCCCCGCTGGAGTTGGCGACGGTGGAACGCGCCTACCGCGTGGTGCAACAGGATTTGGAGCGGTACCTCAAGGTGACGCAGCCATTCGACATCAAGACGGCGCAGGTGAATCTCAAGAGCGCGGCTGACTATCTGGCCTACGCCGAGGAGGAGCTCAAGCAGCTCAAGAAAATGTACAAGGCCGACGACCTCACCGAGGAGACCGAGGAGATCATCCTTAAACGCGCGCAGGATTCGGTGGATCGCGCGCGCCACTCTCTGGTGGGAAGCGAAATCAGCACGCGCACCCAGCTGGACCTCTCCATCCCCCGCGCCGAGGAGCAGAAGCGCGAGGACGAGGTGCGCCAGCGCCATGTGCTCGTGCGCAGCAAGGCCGCGCAGGCGCGCGAGCTTGCGAAGAAACGGCTGGCGTACGAACGGCAGCAATTGCAGCACCAGAAAACGCAGGAATCGCTGGCCGAACTCAAGGCCGACGCCGAGGGCATGGTGGTGCGCGCCCCCGCTGCGGGCGTGGTCTATCACGGATCCTTCACCCAAGGCCAATGGTCTGGCACTGGCGGCCTGTCGGCGCGGCTGGTGCCCGGAGGCAAACTCCTTGCGGGCGACACCGTGATGTCCATCGTCGAACCCCGCCCCCTGTTGCTGCGCGCCCTTGCGGCTGAAAAGGAAATCCGCCTCATTAAGACAGGCGCGGCCGCCAGCGCCATCCCGACGGCGGATCCCTCCGTTCGGCTGGTCTTGAAAGCCCTCGCGGTGCCGGCCATTCCCACCGGCGTGGACAAGTTTGAGCTGCGCTTCCAGGCCGAGGCTGCGGCGGGGGCGGAGTTTCTCATGCCCGGCATGACCTGCGCCGTCCGGATGCTTGCCTACGAAGCCAAACAGGCGCTGGCGGCACCCTCGGCCGCCGTGTTTGAAGAGGGTGGCAAGCCCGTTGTGTTTGTGAAAACCGGGAAAGGCCACCGTGTCGCCGCGGTCACGTTGGGGCGTTCGACGGGCGGCAGGACGGAAATCCTGGGCGGGGTGAAGGCGGGCGATGTGCTCCTTCTGGAAAGGCCCCTTGAATAGGGCGGCGTCAGCAGCTTGGGCTCTCGCGCTGGCGTTGTCATTGCACGCGGCCCACGCGCAGGAGGAACCCGACTTTCTTAAAACACCGCGCTTGCCAGACATCGCACCGCCGGGCGATGCGGTCGTGGCCAAGTCCATCGAGCGGGGCGTGTATTTCCTTTTGGAAATCCAGAACAAGGATGGCTCGTGGGGATCGCCCCGGAACACCAAGGGGCTCAACATCTACGCGCCCACGTTCCAGAGCCACATGGCGTTCCAGCTCGCCATCACGGCCCTCTGCACCACGGCACTCATCGAGGCGGGGGGCGATAGTCCACGCACCCTTGCCGCCATCGCGGATGGGGAGAAGCACCTGCTTGCCAATCTACCCAAGCTGCGCCGCGACACCGCCGACGCCCTGTACAACGTGTGGGCGCACGGCTACGCCATCCAGACCTTCGTGCGCCTGCGCGCACGCGCCACGGCGGCCAAGGATCCCGAGAAGGCGGCGCGCATCGAGGCGGCCATCCGCGATCAGTTCAACTGGCTGGGCCGCTACGAGTCGGTGGACGGCGGCTGGGGCTACTACGATTTTCGCGTGGGCTCGCAGAAGCCGGCGTCCAGCTCCATCTCCTTTGTCAACGGCACGGTGCTGGTGGCGTTTCACGAGGCTAAGAAGGCGGGCATCGAGCCGCCCAAGATTCTGGTGAAACGCGCGCTGGACGCGCTGCGCCGCCAGCACCTGCCCGACGGCAGCTTTCTCTACGGCGAATACCTCAACATGCAGCCGCGCCGCGGCATCAACCGGCCCGCGGGCAGCCTGGGGCGCTCGCAGGTGGGCAACCTTGCGCTGCGGATCTGGGGCGACGCCAAGATCACCGACGAGGTCATCGTGACCTGGCTGGATCGCCTCTTCGCCCGCAACGACTGGCTGGGGATTGGCCGCAAGCGTCCCATTCCCCACGAGGCCTGGTTCCAAATCGCCGGCTATTTCTATTACTACGGCCACTACTACGCGGGGCTGCTCATGGAGCACGTGCCTGCGGCCGACCGGCCCCGCCTGCAGGATCACCTGGCTTCCACCCTCATGAAGCTTCAGGAGAAGGACGGAGACTGGTGGGACTTCCCCCTCTACGACTACCACCGCCAGTACGGCACGGCGCTGGCCGTGCTGGCGCTGCAGCGCTGTCTGCGCAATCCACCGGCCAAACCGGCGGACAAATAGCCCCATCCCATCCTCCAAAGACGGATGAATTCCCTTGACGGTTGGCTCGTCAGCAATACAACTAGGCGCAGTCACCATTGAAACAATCGAGTAAGAGACTCAGAAAACAACCCCAAGAAATCATTATGAAGTACATCACAACATTCGCACTCGCGTTCGGGCTTCTCGGTTCAGCGGCGTTCGCCGCGGATGAGGCAACGACGGTTGAAGGCAAGGTCCAGTGCGCCAAGTGCACGCTCAAGACGCAGGACAAGTGCCAGGCCGCCGTGGTGGTCACCAAGGAAGGCAAGGAAATCACCTACCTGTTGACGGGCAAGGATGCGGCGGGCCTGCACAAGGACGTCTGCAAGCCGGGCACCACGCTGGACGTCAAGATCACCGGCAAGATTGCCAAGGGTGTTCTGGCGATCTCCAAGGTTGAGAAGAAGTAACCTTAAGGCATTTATCAAAACCCCGTGGCTATCGCCGCGGGGTTTTTTGCTTTCCCAGCGAAGGGGCCACGTGGCGAGGGCCGGCGTGAGGGGGTTTAGAGGTTGACGACCGGGCTTTGCATCGGGAGCATCGCGGGCATGGACAATCCTCAATCAAGCACGCGTCGTGACTTCATCAAGGCCACCGGCAAGATTACGGCGGCGTCCGCACTAGCGGGGGTCGCCCTGCCGTACGTGCATGGCGCGGTGGATGACACCGTGAAGGTGGCGCTCGTGGGCGCCGGGGGGCGCGGCACGGGCGCGGCTGACAATGCGCTCTCGGTGTCGGCGGCGCATGGACCCACCAAGCTCGTGGCCGTGGCCGACATCTTTGAGGACAAGCTCAAGGGCAGCCTCAATGCGCTGCAAAAGAAGCATGGCGACAAGGTGGACGTGCCCGCGAACCGCCAGTTCATCGGGTTCGAGGGTTTCAAGAACGCGATCGACAGCCTGCGCAAGGGCGACATCGCCATCTTCACCACGCCGCCGGCGTTTCGCTGGGTGTTCTTCCAATATGCGGTGCAGAAGGGCGTCAACGTCTTCATGGAGAAGCCGGTGACCGCCGATGGCTTTGGCACCAAGAAAATCCTGGAGATCAATCGCGAGGCCAAGAAGAAGAACCTCAAGGTGGGCGTGGGCCTCATGTGCCGCCACAGCCGGGCGCGCGGCGCCATGGCCGAGCAGATTCAGAACGGTGCCTTGGGCGACATCGTGCTCATGCGTTCCTATCGCATGCACGGGCCGGTGGCTTCCGCCCGCTCCATCCCGCGCGCCATGAGTCCGGAGTACAAGGACATGGAGGAGATTCGCTGGCAGATCCGGCGCTTCCACAGCTTCATCTGGGCCAGCGGCGGCTGCTTCAACGACTATTACATCCACAACATTGACGAGTGCTGCTGGATGAAGGGTGCCGCCATGGGCGACCCCACCAACGCCGGGGGCGATCCCTTGAATGTGGACGCCGCGCGCGATAAATTCCCCTGGCCCATCATGGCGCAGGCCACCGGCGGCAAGCACTACACCAAGGACGATCAGGGCCGTCCCTTCATCGACCAGAACTTCGACAGTTACTCGGTGGAATACACCTACGGCGATGGCACCAAACTCATGCACCAAGGCCGCACCATCGAGGGCTGCCACAACGAGTTTGCCAGCTACGTGCATGGCACCAAGGGATTCGGCGTCTTTTCCGCCAATGGCCATTTCCCCGCGCCCTCGGCCATCTACTCAGGCCTGACTCCCAATCCCAAGAATCAGACTTGGAAGTTCCCCGTCACCGAGACCAACCCTTATCAGGACGAGTGGGACGATCTTCTGGACGCCATCCGCAACGATAAGCCCTACAACGAAGCCGATCGCGGCGCGCTCGCCAGTCAGGTCTGCAACATGGGGCGCATGGCCGCGCACACCGGTCAGCGCGTCACCTGGGACATGGCACTCAATGCTCCGCCGCTGGCCAAAGATCTCGATAAGCTGCTGGGCTTTGATAGCAAGGCGCCGGTGCTGGCCGATGCTCAGGGTTTCTATCCCATGCCCCAGCCGGGCCTCAAGAAAGACCGCGAATACTAGCCGGCTGCGCCGGAGCAATACCCCCTGCGGAGGGGCGCCTGCGGCAGGCACTCCTGCGGAGGGCGATAAGGGGCTTCGCCCCTATGGCCGCACCGCAGGTGCCGCAGGGGCGCCTGCGGCGGGCGATGGGGGATTATTGCCCCACCGCAGGTGGCTGCACCGCAGGTGCCGCAGGGGGCAGCTTCAAGGCCACGGTGTGCTCGTGTCCCGCCGCAATCGCCACCACGCCACTCAAGGCCACGGGCACCTTGCACTGACCATCGTCGTTCCTTCCCCACGCGACCACGGTGCCTCCTTGCGTGAGGGTCTGCTTTATCTTCTCCTCCTTGAACCCTGCCCGCCGCATGGCCGCCCAAGTCTTCGCCATCGGATGCTTGGCAGCGTCGGCGGCAGCAGTGGCTTTGGCTGTGCCCTTGGCATCGGCAGTGGGCTTGGCATCGGCAGTGGGCTTGGCATCGGCAGTGGGCTTGTCTTTGGCGGTGATTTTGACGTAGGAAAACCACGCGACCGGGACCAGCACCATGGCGATGGCGGCCAGCGCGCCGCTCTTGATCCACATCGACTTCCTCTTCGCCTTCCCCGCGGCGGCCATGGAATCGAGTTCTGCTTCGGCCCTGCTCAACTCTGAATAGGCGCTTTCCAGTGGCGGCCGGCATTGCGCTTCCAGTTCAGAGCCGGGCAACACCGTTGCCATCCAATGGGCATTCAATGCTTCACGGATGGCGGCCAGTTCCTGCCTCGCTTGGCTGTGGTGGGCAACGCGGTCGGCCGAGGCGGCGACTCCCCGGAAGCGTTCCAATACATCCCACACGTTGGCGGGGAGTTTCCTGGCAAAGCCAACCGCTTTGGCAGCGGCCCCTTGCAGCGCGGTGAGGCTGGATTGGACTGCTGCATAATCCAGGTCGCTGAAGTGGTTGGATGATCCCAAGAGGCCGGCAGCCTCAAGCAGTTGTCTGGCCGTAAGGTGGTTGCCAAGCGCAATCTGGGCGGCGGCCTGCTGCAGGGCTTCACGATGCCGGGCATGGCGCTCGGCTAGCTCGGCCAAGCGTGAGCACTCCTTCTTGAAATGGGCCTTAATTTCTTGAAAGAGTCGCCCACCCCCCAACGCCAACAGGCGGAAGGCGGGGCGGTCGTCGGTCTCTTCGGGCAAGTCCACGTCCAGCCACTGGGCGCAGAGGAGCAGCTCGGGGTGCAGGTCGGCGTCGTCGTCGCTGCCATTCCAGTCCAACGGGGAAAGCAGCGTAGCAAGCGCCTGCAACCGGGCCGGCAACTGGGCGGCAGCCTCTTCCAGACTGGCCTTGGCAGTCTGCAAGTCTGCGAGGGAGAAGGAGGAGGAGCGCAGCTTTAGCTCCAATGAGGTGCGGTGCAGGCTGGCGGCCGTGTCAAAGAACTCCGAAAGCTCCCACAGGCGTGGATCTAGCGTGGCGAGAGGGTCGGCCGGGAGGGTGCCGGCCCGGGCATGGGCGGCGATGTAATCGGCCAGGTCGGACCTGATCGCGCGGTGGGCCTGCATGTCGGCCAGATCGGTCAACTCATCGGCCTGCCGATCCAGCAAGTTGCGCTGCGTCTGCAACACCGCCACGGAGCGGAGGAGCGGTTCATCCCAACGGGTGTTCGACATAGGAATGGAGGAAGGTCAGGGGGCGGGGCGGATCTTTTTGAGCCGGGCGAGGGAATCCATGGTGTCGGCCATAAGGACGCGGAGCTGCTTGATTTGATCGGCCTGAAGGCGGCGCTGCTCGCGTTCGGCGTTCTCGGCAGCGAACCGTTGGGCTTCGATATTCAAACGTCCTCGTTCCGTCTCCGACCGGGACTGCTCGATGCGGTTTTGTTCCCCCAAGACGCGGGCCTGTTCTCGGGTGGCTTCGGCTTGCGCCCGCGCCGCCTCCCTTTGCTGCTCCATCAGCCTGTTGCGCTGCATCGCGCCGGTTCACTGGCCGTAGACGTTCACAAACGGCTCCGCATCCTTGAGCTGATCGAGGGGGCTATGAGAGTTGTCGTCGTCTTCTTCTGACATAAGCGGAATGGGGTTGAGGGGTTAGCGTCTGAACTTGGAGGGCAGGCTCAAGGGGGTGGCGCCCTTGACGGTGGTCTTGGTCTCGCCAAAGAAGTTGGGCTTGGTCTGCGTGAAGGCCTCGCCAATCACCTTGCCTGAGCGATCCTTGAAGGTCGTCTTGGTCTCGCCCAAGTAGTTGGGCTTCGTCTGCGTGACACCCTCGCCCACGGTCCGGCCGTTGGCATCCTTGAACACGGTCTTGGTCTCGCCGAAATAATTGGGCTTGGTCTGGGTCACCGCCTCGCCAAGCGCCTTGCCGGAACCATCCTTGATCACCGTCCTGGTCTCCCCAAAGAAGTTGGGCTTGGTCTGGGTCAGTGCCTCGCCCACGATCTTGCCACCTGGATCTTTGACCACGGTCTTGGTCTCGCCGAAGTAGTTGGGCTTGGTCTGGGTGGTGGCGGTGGCGTTCACCCTGCCAGACTGGGCCGGGAGCAACGGCGCCAGCAGCAGTCCGGCCAGGAGGAGCAGGTGGGTTTTCATGTGGTTTAAGAGTGTTGCCACAGGCCCGTGCCGTTGTCCAGAGGCAACCCCTTGCAGGGGGGCGCCTGCGGCGGGCACTCCTGCGGAGGGCGATAAGGGGCTTCGCCCCTATGGCTGCACCGCAGGTGCGGGGAATAGCGCTTGCCGGCGCTTGCGCCATGGCGTAGAAAATCCAGCATGAAAGCCAATCGCACACTTCTTCCCGCTGCCATCGCGCTCTTCGTCACCTGTCTCCCGCTGCCTGCCGCCGAAGAGGGCTGGCTCGTGAGCTTTGAAAAGGCCAAGGCCGCCGCCGCCAAAGAGGGCAAGGCCATCTTCATGGAGTTCACGGGATCGGACTGGTGCCCGCCGTGCATCGCCTTGCAGAAAAACGTGCTCTCCAAGGACGTGTTCAAGGAGCAAATGCCCAGGCACTTCATCCTGCTCAAGCTCGATTCACCCCGCGACAAGTCCAAGCAATCGCCGGAGGAAATCGAGCAGTATAAGACGCTGAGCAAGGAGTATGCGGTGAGCGGCGTGCCCACCATCTATCTGGCCGACGCCACCGGCAAACCCTTCGCGCGCCGCGTGGGCTATGGCAGCAGCGTGTCAGCGGAGGATTACATCAAGGACATGGTGACCAAGGCCGCACTGCTCAAGGAGCGCGACGAGGCCATTGCGCAGGCGTCGGCCGCCAAGGGCGTCGCGCGCGCCAGACTGCTCGACGCCGCCCTGTCCAAGCTGGATGCCGACCTTGTGCAGAAGCACTACGGGGAATGGGTTTCCGAAATCATCAAGCTTGATGAGAAGGACGAGGCCGGACTCAAGACCAAGTACGAAGGCGCTGCCAAGGCCGCGAACACCAAGGCCGCCCTGCAGGCCATCGTGCGCACGCCGCGCGCCGCCAATGCCGCGCCGCCCAAGCCCGCGGAATACGTGGCCAGGATTGCCAAGCTCATCGAGACCGACAAGCCCGAGGGTGAAACGCTGCAGGAGGCGCTCTATTACAAGGCCATGTACCTCATGCGCGACAACAAGCCTGCCGAAGCACGCAAGGCCGCGCAGGACGCCAAGCGCGCCGCGCCCGATTCGCCCATGGTGCCGCGCATTGACCTGCTCTTGAAGCAGGCGGTGGATCCCAAGGCCATTCTCTAGGGCGCCTGCGGCACCTGCGGGGGGCACAATTGCTCAATGCAATTGCCCTCCGCAGGAGTCCCTTGCAGGGGGGGCAGCCCCTAGACGGCGGCTTCGCCGGTTTCGCCGGTGCGGATGCGGATGACCTGTTCCACGGGCGAGACGAACACCTTGCCATCGCCAATCTTGCCGGTCTTGGCACCCTTGATGATGGCGGCGATGGCGGCTTCGACATGGTTGTCGGCCACCACGGCTTCGATTTTGAGCTTGGGCAGAAAGTCGATGGTGTATTCGCTGCCGCGATAAATCTCGGTGTGCCCCTTCTGCCGCCCGAAGCCCTTGACCTCGCACACGGTCATGCCCAGCACGCCGGCTTCGGTGAGGGCTTCCTTCACCTCTTCGAGCGTGAAGGGCTAGATGATGGCTACGAATTTCTTCATGAACCAGTGCAGGGGGGTGTCCGTGGAGGAAAAAAGCCGTGGCAGCGTTAGGGGCTCTCAGGCGACGGCGAGCCGGCCTTCCAAGGCGCGGTGCGCGGCGTCCCATTGGCGGATGGCGTCGCGCAGTTCGGCCAGCGCCTCCTCCAGTTGCGCGCACAGCCCCGCGATGTGGTCGCGGGCCGTGGCGGCCATCTGGCCGGTGGCGCGCACATATTCGCGGCGGCAGCGTTCCCACGCGGCGGCGGCGGCGGCCAGGCGCTCCTGGGCGGCCTGATACCTCGCCTCGGTTTGCAAGCACACCGGGCGCGAAACGACTGCAAGCCGGGTGTCCAGCATGCGCGTCTTCTCGGCGATTTCCGACAGTTGAATCTGTTCGTCGGGCACGCGGCGCAGTTCGGTCGCCAGCCCCAGCTTGTTGAGCACCCACACCGCCCACTTGGTGGGGTCGAACTGCCACGCCTTCACGCCGTTGCGGTAATCGTGCTGAAACTCGTGGTGAAAATTGTGGTAGCCTTCGCCAAAGGTCAGCAGAGCCATGATCCAGCTATCGCGCGCCGTGCAGCGGGTGGAGTAGGGCTGCTTGCCCAGGGTGTGGCATAGGCTGTTGATGAAGAAGGTGGTGTGATGCACCGCCACCAGCCGCGCCACGCCGCCCACGAGCAGGCCCGCCGCCGCGCCCACGGGGCCGTCAAGGAGGTATCCCACCAAAGTCGGGATGCCAAAGCCCACCAGCAGGCCAATCTGCGACCACCAACGGTGCTGCCACATCACCATGCGGTCGGCCTGCAAGTCGCGCGCGTTGTCCAGGTCGCAGCCAAACCGAATCTTGAACATGATCCAGCCAATGTGCGCGTGCCAGAAGCCCTTTGTGATGTTGTAGGGGTCGTCGGTGTCATCCACGTGCTTGTGATGCCGGCGATGGTCGGCCACCCACGTCAGCGCCGAGGCCTGCATGGCCGCCGCGCCAAAGAGCAATGTGGCCAGTCGCACGGGCCAGCTGGTCTTGAAGGACAGGTGCGCAAAGTGCCGATGGTAGCCTAGCGTGATGCTCATCCCGCAGGCGATGAAGAGAAAGAGGGCCAGCGACCCATGAACCCACCAATGGTTGATTTCGCCGCCGTGCCTCCACAAGAACCAGGGCAGCACGGTCAGGGTGATGACCACCGTCAGGATGAGGAAGCTGCTGTTAAGCCAGTGGACCTGGTTCCATGGAATGCGCCAATTGTTCATGAAAAACTCGCCCGGGGTTCCCCGAACAAACCGCGAAACGATGCCCGAGCCCAACGGGGTTGTAAATAAAAACATACTGGCCGCAGCCTGCTGTACGCCAAAGCGCGACCGGGGAATGACTTGCCATGCATGGGGAAGGCGGTAGCTTTTTTGCAAACGATGTCCTTGAATGGGTTTGAGCGCGTTGGATGGGCCTGCCGGCTCCTGTGCGCCGTGGCTTTGAGCGGGTTGGAATGGGGCGCGAAAGGCGCTCCGGTCGGCGGCGGATGGCGCAAGCACGTCGTCGCGTCGGGATTCCACAGTGCCACGGTGGTGGCGGCTGATTTTAACGGCGACAAGAAGCCCGATATCGTTGCCGCTGCCGATGGCAGGGTGCTGCTCTTTGCCGCGCCCGGATGGGAGCGCGCCGTCCTGAGCGATGCCGCCTTGGCCTTGAGCTGCATTCACAGCGAGGTCATGGATGTCAACCGCGACGGCCGGCCCGACTGGATTGGCGCGCAGTACGACAAGCCCGGGCGCATCGTCTGGCTGGAAAACACCGGCAAGCCCGGCGTCTGGCCGATGCGCGCGGTGGACGAGCAAGTGAACGGCATCCACGGGTTGCTCGTGGCGGACGTGGATGGTGATGGCATTGCCGATCTGGCCGCGAACAGCGGGCAGCCCAAAGACACACCCTTTCCCAACAGCCTTGTCTGGTATCGCACCCCCGCGAAGGGCGGCACGGCTTGGAGGCGCACGGTGTTTGCGCGGGGCGACGCGCCCGGATTGAGCCATTATCTGGGCGTGGGGGATGTCAATGGCGACGGGCGTCCCGATGCCGCCACCGGCGCCAAGGGCGGGCCGCAGGATGAGACGGGCTCTGGCGAATGGTTTGCGTGGTGGGAAGCCCCGAAGGATCCGGCGACGGCCCCATGGAAGAAGCATCTGCTGCCCGGCAAACATCCCGGTGCCACCAACATCCTCATGGCCGACGTGGATGGCGACGGCCGCAACGACTTTGTCGCCAGCCGGGGGCACGGCAAGGGGGTGCTCTGGTTCCATGCGCCCGACTGGAAGCCCCGTGATATCAACCCGGATCTCGCCGGGCCGCATTGTCTGGCAATCGGTGACCTCGACCGCGACGGCGATATCGACGCCGTCACCTGCGCCAAGGACGATCTCGTTGCCGCGTGGTTTGAGAATGATGGCAAGGGCCGGTTCACCACGCACATCCTCGGGCGCAACCAGGCGGCTTACGACATCCGCCTGCATGATCTGGACGCCGATGGCGATCTGGATGTGCTGATTGCCGGTCAGGTCAGCAAAAACATCGTGTGGTACGAGAACCCGCTGAAATGACATTGGATCGCCGGGAATTCATGGTTCAGGCCGCCGCGGGCCTGCTGGTTTCCAAGGCTGTGCTCGCGGCCGCCCCCCTGAAGCCCGGCGCGGCGGCGTCGGCACCGGCCAGGGCGTTTGGGCTGCGCTACACGCTGGCCTCGTGCCTCTATGGCACGCTGCCACTGGCACAGATCGTCCCCGAAGCGCCCAAGACGGGCGCCGACACGGTGGATTTGTGGCCGCGCATCCACGGCAATCAGCGCGAGCAGTTGGACGAGATGGGCCACGACGCGTTCCGGGCGTTGCTGGAGAAACACAAGGTGCGGCTGGGCATCCTGACCCGTTACGACTTGGGGCCCCTCAAACTGAAGGACGAACTGGCCGTTGCCCAGAAGCTACAGTGCCCGCTCATCGTCACGGGCGCGGGCGGCAAGAACGGGCTGGCGGGCGCAGACTTGAAGGCCGCGGTGCTGGCGTTGGGCGAGAGCCTGAAACCGACGCTGGCGCAGGCCGAGCAGTGTGGCGTCACGGTCGCGATTGAAAACCACAGCGGTCAGTTGCTGCATTCGGCCGACGGCGTGCGCTGGCTGCTCGAGGCCGTGCCCTCGCCGCGGCTGGGGCTGGCACTGGCACCCTATCACCTGCCGCAGCAGCCCGACGAACTGGCGCGGCTCATCCGCGACGCGGGCGCGCGCCTCGCGCATTTCTACGCGTGGGAACATGGCAAGGGCTGCATGGTGAAGATGCCCAAGCAGGAGGAGCTGCAGCAATTGCCCGGCCGCGGGCGGCTGGATTTTTCGCCCCTGCTGGCGGCGTTGAAGGCGACATCCTATCGCGGGGCGGTGTCGGTGTTCATGCACCCGGTGCCGCGCGGCGTGCCCATCCTGGGAACCGTCGCGGAGGTGACGGCCGAGGTCAACCGGGCGCGGAAATATCTGGAAGCCTGCCTTGCCAGGTCGTAATCAGAAGGGGATGCAACCATCGCGCGGCAAGGTGCTCATCATCGTGGGAGACGCCACGGAAACCGTGGACACGCTCTACCCCTATTACCGGCTGATTGAGGGTGGCTATCAGCCGGTGGTCGCCGCGCCGGAAAAGCGACGCTACCAGATGGTGCTGCACGAGGTGAAGCCGGGCTGGACGATCACCAAGGAATGGGAGGGCTACAGCATCCAGGCCGACATCGCCTTTGCCGACATCAAGCCCGAGGAGTATGTGGGCATCTTCTTTAGCGGCGGCCGCGCGCCCGAGTACATCCGCGAGGACGAGGCGCTGCTGCGCCTCACGCGCCATTTCTTTGAGCAGAACAAGCCCGTGGCCAGCGTGTGCCACGGCGTGGAAATTCCCGCGCGCGCCGGATGCGTGCGCGGGCGCAAGATGGCCACGGTGGCCAAGTGCCAGTTCGACCTTGAGGTCTGTGGCGGCACGTACGTGAACGAGCCCTGCGTGATTGACGGCAATCTCGTGAGCGGTCGCACCTACCACGACCACGGCCACTACATGGGCGCGTGGATGCGCCTGCTCGACCAAGCCACCGGCAATTCCCGCTAGGAGCGCGCGGTTAGCGCGCCGCCTTATTCCCTACGCCACGCGCGCGATGTTCACAAAACAGTGAACATGATCCAGCACCCGGTAGTTCCACACGAACCCCGGGCCTTCGAGCCGCCAGAAGTGCCAGGGCTCCTTGGGGTCGGTCGAATCCTTGTCCTTGTAGAAGGCCAGATTGATCTTGGCCGTCCCCCCGTTGGCCCGCACGATTTCCATCACCTCGTCGGCGTCCTCCTTGCGGTAGGGCGAGAGCACGGCGCGCATCACCGATTCGACCAGTTTCTGCTGGTCCTTGGAGAGTTCGGCCAGGCCGATTCCCGGATAGGGCCGCGCCCGGTGCCGCACCGACCCCGCCTGTTCGCCCGGCGATCCCTCGACCACCGCGGCCGTCTGCTGCTTGCCATCCAGCGCCGCAAACAAGCCTTGCACCGCGCGCGTCTGGTACTGGAACACATTGCGCTCGCTGTAGCCGGGGGCGCTGTGGCCGTAATAAAGGGGGCCGCCAAAGGCGGTGCCTGGCACCGAATTGCCATCACAGCGCACGGTGAGGTGATGGCCGGTGAACACCCAAGCGAAGGGGTTTTTCCCTGATGGATCGCCAAAGATGTGGGCCCCGCAGCCCGCGAGCGAGCCGCTGCCATCAAACTTGCCGTTGCGCGAGAGCCTCCGGTAGCCCTCGTCGTCCGAGCACATGGCGCGGAAGATGCGTTCCACCAGCTCCTGCTGGGGCTTCGTGTACTCCGTGCCAATCGCGGCCTTGAAGAGGGGGCTGTTGTACATGCCCATGCGCGTTGGGATTTTCCCCGGGCCACCGCCCTCATCCCAGGGGCGCACCAGCTTGGCGCGCTGTTCGGGCGAGAGCGCCGCGTGCAATTCGCGAACCATGTCCTCCGCCGGCTTGGACTTGGCGGGTGCCGTGTCCGCCCGCAAGGCCGACACGCCCGCAGCCGCCAGCGCCGCGCCCTGGCCCAGCGAGAAAAGAAAGTCGCGGCGCGCGAGGGTGGAGTCTTCAAGGAACCGGCAGTCGGGGCATCCGGGCCGGAGGTGCAATTCGGTATTCATGGATGGTTGCTGGTTTTGTTTGGGTTGATGGTGATGCGCCCTTTTGGGGCTTGGGTGGGAAAGTTATCGTGCGGGCTTGGAGTCACCGACATTGAGGTGGTGCGCCGTCAGTTCTTGATTGCCCGAATCGTCCAGCGCCATGGCGCTGAGCCTGCCATCCTTCGGGTGCGGTACCGTCGCCTGCCAGTCGCACACTCCCGCGTGCTGGCGCACGAGTGTGGCGCGGGCACCGTTGACGCGGACTTCCTTCACCACGCCATTGTCGTGGGTGATGCCGGTGAGCATCCAGCCACCTTGCGCGCTACGGGCGGTCGTGATGACGGTCGCCGGCGGCAGGTCGTCCACCGGATTTAGAAGCTGCGGCCAAGCCAGCTCGCGCACTTCCGCCACGCGCGAACCATCGCCAGTCAGTGGGCGCTCCTCGCGGTAGGTGTTGCCGTCGCTCAGGAGATGCTTGGCCTTGGTGCTGACAATCTTTGCGTGCCGCCCCGGCCCGAAATGGTCGTGAACGTAGTAAGGCACGCCCTCATCCACGATGGGGTCGGCCCGCACGCTGCCTCCGCGGTTAAACAGCGGACGCCGACCTTCCTTGGATTGCAGCACCACATTGCGAAAGTGGCACTCGGCGCCCGGGGCGAGCGCGTTGTCGGTCATGTGAACCACCGGATGAACATCGTCGCCGCGCTTGAGGTCGTCCACCGTGAGCCCATCGACGGTGATGCTGCCGTTCTGCGCGCTGGCGTCATCCATGCCGCGATTAAAAGGCTCGGGCCCGAGGCCAGAGAGGTGCACGCGCCGGTACACATGGCGGTCAAACGCGGGCCGGTACACGCCGTAGGGCGCGTTGTGAATGCGCAGGCCGTCCATCAGCATGGCCGGGCTGTGTGGCCGGATGGCGTAGTGCGACTGCCAGATGGTGAAGTTGCGCAGGATGTGCGGGTGGCGCGCGTCGGGCCCGGTCCAGTCAACCTTGCGGATGTGCGCGAGAAAGGGCAGGTCGCGGATGGGCGCGTCGGGCTGGTGATCGCCGTTGGCGGCCACCACCATGCCGGCAAAATTACCATGGGCCTCGTTGTCCTCAAAGCGCCAGATGGGCAGCGTGCGCACGTCCACCTCCTTGCGCGAACCATCCGGCTGGACGATGGGCAGGCGGCTGTCGAACTGCGAGGTCTTCTGCATGTCATAGCGAAAACCGTACTCGTCGCTCTCCACGCCCACGTTGCGTGTGAGCGTATTGAGCCCGTTGGCCCACCAGAACGCCGCGCCTTCATTGCGGTCGAAGGGCAGCGCCTGCCCCTTGAGCGCCTTGCCTTGAAAGGCCTGCACTCCCAGGTTTCGATCCAAGAGATTAAACACCTCCATGCCGTCTTCGAGGAAGAACCCGTGGCCCACCGACTGGTAGCCCACGCAGTCGCGCACCACCAGATAGCGCGTGCCGTGGACGGTGACCCACCGGTTGTGCGAATCCACGATCGCCGCGCCCACCACGCCACTGCCGCGCATCGTGTCGCCCACCAGATGGAAGTGGATGGCGTAGCGGCCCAACACGCCTTCCTTGCCCAAGTGGGCGAAGCGCGCGTGGCTGATGCCGCCCTGGCTGTAGCGGTGGTACATGGTGTGGCCGCGCACACCGGCCGGATCGGCGCTCTCCACCACCACATTGCGGGAGAGATTGGCGGCCTCGCTGCGAAATTCACCGGCGCCCGCATGACGGTTGGCCAGCGGGCGGTCCAGCGTCAGCACCGCGCCGGCGACCTTGGTGAGGGTGCGTTTTTCGGTCTGCGGCTCGCGCGCGTTTTTCGCGCCCGCACGAAACGAGCCGTACCCCTTGGGGGCCTCGGATGCCGTGAGGATCACTTCATCGCCCGCCCGCCATCCGGCCACCGCCTCGGAGAGGGTCACGGTGGAGTCGCCCGCGGCGGCGTCCGCGCCGAGTTTGAGCCACGTCCGGTTTAGGGGTGCGCCGTGAATCTCCATCCTGCCCGCACAACACACCAGCGCGGGCGCATCCTCCTTGGGCAGTCCCTCGAGGTAATGCAGCCGGATGCGCGCCGTGTGCGCCGCCGGGATGGGTTCTTCAAGCGTGCCCACTTCCAGGGTAGGCATGGCGGCAGAGGGCTGCGCACTGGGTTCGCCCACCTTGTTGACCTCGAGAAAATCACAGGCGAACCCGCGTTCGGTGCAGCGGTCGCCGGCCTGCACTTTGAGCAGGGCGACATTGAGCTCGGTGCTTCGGTCGCGGGCGAAATGAAGTTTTCCCGCCACCTGCACGATGCGCAAGACCGGCGTGGTGCGGGCGTCAAAGCGCACCGTGGTGCCCGGGCTAACCAGCACGCGGTCGCCGGCTTGTGGGAGGCGGGCCGGCTGCCACGTTTTGGCGTCGGACCAATCCCCGTTGCGCGCCGAGCGCACGGAAAACTCGACATGGCCGGTTTGCGCAGCCAAGGGCGTCGCCAGCACAATGCCGAGTACGGGGAGCAATCGATTCATGACAGGTGGCTTTGGCTTCGACGGCGGCGGGTTTGTGGAATTCAGCACCGCGCTACTTCAGGGAAACCACACGGCGCCCGGTTGCGGCAGTTTTTTTCTAGGGCATGTAGCCTTGAATCCAGCCGCGAGAAGCCTGCGGGGGGATGGCATCGGCCGCGTCCTTGCCGTCAGCCAGGGTGAAAGAGATGCCCAGCGGGAATTTGCCCTTGGGGGCGTTGCCCGTATAGGTGCCTTCGCCAAAGAACTCGCCCTTGGCGACCCAGTCCATCCGCGTGACCTTGCCGCCCTTGGTTTCGACCACGCCGTAAAGCTCGGCATCAAAGCCGCGGTCGCCTTTGGCGGACTGAAGCTTGACGGTGGCGCGCAACACGCCCCCGCGCAGGGCGCCTTGCACCGCGCGCACTTCACCGGCCTCCCACATGGGGGGTTCGCCGCGCGTGTTGTCCACGAGGTGAAAGCGCGCGATGCGCCGCAGCAGTGCCTCGGGCAATTCCCCTTTGGCGAGCGCGGCGTGCTCGGCGGCGCTGATCCACAGGTTGTCGCGCCCGAGGGACTCCTGAAAGATGCGGCGCGTGGCGTCCTCGGTGTCTTCGTAGCCGCCAAGCACCTTGCTGTGGACTCGCACGATGAGCCCGCCCGGCGGCGGCTGCGGGCTAAAGCGTGCCTCGGGCTTGCCCCGGTCGAGAGCCGCGGCTTGGGCCGGCGGGCGGAACTTGGCCAGCGCCGACTTCATCATCGCTTGAACGCGGTCCACCCCCCGGTTGTTTGTGAAACCCAGCAGCATGCCGCCGGCGTCGGCGGCATAGAGCCCCTGCGTGGTGCCCTGGCCGACCTTGCGCGGGCCTTGATTGGCGATCTTCTGGTAGAACTTGCCTTCGTTGTCCTGCTGCCGGCGCTGGTACCACTGGTCGATGGCCACGGGCACGAAGCGCGTCTTGAGCAGGGTGACGATTTCCGGATTGGAGAAGATCGACGCACGGTCGATCACGCCGTTGTTTCAAGTACAACCCAAGGGATGGCCGTCCATCGCCCAGATGAAGATGGGCTTGCCCTCGCGCGCGGCGATGGCCTGCGCCTCCAGCACGGAGGTCTTCCAGGGGATGCTGCGCCACACGGCATGGGGATCGGGCTGCAGCTCGCGGTGCAGTTTTTGAAATTCGGCCTCGGTGATGGCCATGCCGGCATTCGCGGCGCAAACGAAGGCGCAGAGAAGCATTCGCATGGGGCATCTTTTTCGGCCGTGCCGATTTGTCAATGGACAAGTGCGACGCGCCCGCTAGCATCCCCCATCATGATCCCGCTCCAATGCCTTCGGGCTGCCGTGATGTTCGGGCTGGCGGGTGCGTCCATGTGCGCTGCGGCAGATCTCTCCCTCCACTTGCAGCAGAGGGTTGCGGCGGGCGAGAGTTTCAAGTTGGCTGCCACGCCGGAGCGGTGGGAGGCGCAAAAGACCGCCCTCATCGTCTGCGACATGTGGGACCTGCACGATTGCTACAACGCCGTGCAGCGGGTGAACGAGATGACCCCGCGCATGAACGAGGTCGTGGGTGCGCTGCGCGGCAAGGGCGTGCTCGTCATTCATGCGCCCAGCAGTTGTATGAAGTTCTACGACGCGCACCCGGCACGCGCCCGCGCGCAAGCCGCACCCAAGGCCGCAAACCTGCCCGTGGGAATCGGCGACTGGTGCAAACAGATTCCTGCGGAGGAGAAGGGCAAGTATCCCATTGATCAATCCGACGGCGGCGAGGATGACGAGCCGCAGGTGCACGCGCGTTGGGCGGACGAACTCAAGGCCCGGGGCCTTAATCCGCGCGCGCCGTGGACGCGCCAGACGGCCGGACTGACCATCGACGGCGGCCGCGACGCCATCAGCGATTCGGGTGTGGAAATCTGGAACCTCCTTGAGTCGCGCGGCATTCGCAACGTGATCCTGCTGGGGGTACATGTGAACATGTGCGTTTCGGGCCGGCCCTTTGGCCTTCGGCAGATGGCCAAGAACGGCAAGCACGTCGTGCTGATGCGCGACCTCACCGATTCCATGTACAACCCCGCTCGCTGGCCGCACGTGGATCACATTGCCGGCACGGCATTGTACATCGAGCACGTCGAGAAGTACATTTGCCCGACCATCACCTCCGATCAGATTCTCGGCGGCAAACCTTTCGCCTTCCGCACCGCACCGGCTGCGGCACCTGCGGTGCGGCCATAGGCTCCTGCGGTGCGGCCATAGGGGCGAAGCCGTATTGCCCTCCGCAGGAGGGTCTGTGCCCACATCATAAGGGGCTATTCCCCATGATGGCCGTGCGCAGCACCCCACCGCAGGTGTATTGCCGTGCGCAGCACCCCTGCGCACAGGGGTCTTTTATGATTGCTCCCCGCAGGGGCTTTACCAAATGCTGCCCGCCCTATGGCCGAGTCCAAGCAGCCCGACAGGATGGAAAAGGTCGTCTCGCTCTGCAAGCGGCGCGGCTTTGTATTCCCGTCGTCGGAAATCTACGGCGGTATCAACGGTTTCTGGGATTACGGCCCGCTGGGCGCGGAGTTGAAGCGCAACGTGAAGGAGCTGTGGTGGTCGGAGATGACGCGGCTGCGCGACGATGTGGCCGGGCTGGAGGCCACCATCATCATGCACCCGCAGATTTGGAAGGCCAGCGGGCACGTGGACACGTTTAGCGATCCCATGATTGATTGCAAGACGTGCAAGGGCCGGTTCCGCGCCGATCAGACAGGGGAGATTCCCTGCCCGCAACGCCCCAGCAAGATGGTGACCGAGTGCGCCGGGGAAAAGACGCAGCCGCGCCCCTTCAATCTGATGTTCAAGACGCACTGCGGGCCGGTGGAGTCGGAGGACAACGTGTGTTATCTGCGGCCCGAGACGGCCCAGGCCATCTTTGCGCAGTTTAAGAACGTGCTGGAGACCAGTCGGCAGAAGGTTCCCTTCGGCATCGCGCAGGTCGGCAAGGCATTTCGCAATGAAGTGACGCCGCGCAATTTCACCTTTCGCAGCCGCGAGTTTGAGCAGATGGAGCTGGAGTACTTCATCAAGCCCGACGAGGCGGTCGAGGCCATCAGCGGGAGTGTTGCAGAGGCCACGGGTGAGGGGCATCCGGGCGAGCCGCAGCCTTCGTGGGGCTGGCAGCTCTGGCACAAGTATTGGGTGGAAGAACGCCTGCGCTTTTACGAGGGCATCGGCCTGCCGCGCACGTCGCTCGAGGAGTATTGGCAGAAGCCGGAGGAACTGGCGCATTACGCGCGGGCCACGGTGGATATTCTCTTCAAGTTTCCCTTTGGCACGCAGGAACTCGAAGGCATCGCCGCCCGCAGCGACTTTGATTTGAGTCAGCACGAACGGCACGCCGGCAAACCCATGGGCGTGTTTGACGACGACCTGCGCGCGGCATGGACGCGCTTGCCTAAGGAGACACAGGACGCCCTGTGGAAGCGTTACCACGACGCGAGGCACAAGTACCTCATCAAGTCTGGGGTGGACGCCGAGAGTGCGGCCGCCACCGCGCGCAACGACGCCGATAATCTGGCGAAGGGCAAGTACATCCCCCACGTCATCGAGCCCTCCGCCGGCGTGGATCGCCTCATCCTGGCACTGATCACGCACGCTTTCAGCGAGGTGACCGAGACCGACGACAAAGGCAAATCGGAGACGCGCGTCATCCTGCGTTTTCATCCGCGCGTGGCGCCCATCAAGGTGGCGGTGCTGCCGCTGCTCAAGAACAAGCCCGAACTGGTGGCCAAGGCGCGTGGGGTTTTCGAGCTGCTGCGCGGGCAGGTGAACACCTACTACGACGACTCCGGTTCCATCGGCCGGCGCTACGCCAGACAGGACGAGGCCGGCACACCCTTTTGCGTCACGGTGGATTTTGAGACGCTCGGCGAGAAGCCCGAGCTCTTGGACACCGTGACCATCCGCCACCGCGACGACGCCCGGCAGGAACGATTGCCCATCACCGGGCTTGCCGCGTGGTTGCTGGAGCGGGTGCGATAAAGCGAATGACTTCCGACAAAGCCATCGCGTTGTTGGAGAAGTTCCGTGCGGGGAAAGTTTCGCGCGACGCGGTGCTCCGCGCCTTTCAAGCGGCGCCTTTTGATGATCTGGGCTTTGCCAAGGTGGACACCCACCGCGCGCTGCGAAAAGGATTCCCGGAAGTCATCTTTGGAAGCGGCAAAACGCCGGCGCAGGTGGTGACGATCGCCGCGCAGATCATGAAGCGCGAAGAGCGCGTCCTCATCACGCGCATCACGCAGGCTCACGCCCGCGCGCTGAAACGCAAATTCAAGAGTGCCGTTCACCACGAAGCCGCCCGCTGCGTTACCTTGGGGACGATGCCCGCGCCGCTTCGCCCCGGTGTCATTGCTGTGATCACCGCTGGCACCAGCGACCTGCCCATTGCCGAGGAAGCGGCCATCACCGCTCAGATCATGGGAAACCGCGTCGAGCGAATCAGTGACGTCGGGGTCGCGGGGTTGCACCGGCTGATGGCGCGGCTGGAACAAATCCAGAGGGCGAATGTGCTCGTGGTGGTCGCCGGCATGGAAGGGGCGCTGCCCAGCGTCGTCGCGGGGCTTGTCGCAAGGCCGGTCATCGCCGTCCCCACAAGCGTCGGCTACGGTGCCAGCTTTGGCGGTGTCGCCGCGCTCTTGGGAATGCTGACCAGCTGCGGCAGCGGTGTCACGGTCGTCAACATCGACAATGGATTTGGCGCCGGCTACGCCGCCAGCCAGATCAACTCGCTTCTGGAATAACGCATGGTGGCAGGGCGTCCCTCTCTCAACATCCTTGCCGCCATCGCGTGCGTGCTGGGTTGGAAAGCGGGCCTTGTGGACGCGGCAGCTGCGGCGGCAGCCCAACGCGCCCCCAACCCGGCGCCGGCGTTTTTTGAGCGCCATTGCGTGGGCTGTCACGGCGGGGAGAAGCCCAAGGGCGAGGTGCGCCTGGGCGGGTTGTCGGTGGATTTTGCCGACCGCGCCAATCGCCAGATCTGGGATCGCGTGCTGCGGCAGTTGAGCGAGGGGGCGATGCCACCCAAGGAGAAGCCGCGGCCCAGCGCCGCCGAGCTGGCAGCCATGAGCGGGTGGATCGTGGAGCGGGGCAGGGCCGCCGACACGGCGCGCCGCCTTGAGGGCCGCGTGGTGCTGCGGCGGCTCAACCGCACCGAATACGAAAACACCGTGCGCGACCTGCTCGGGGTGCAGACGCCGCTCAAGGATTTGCTGCCGCCCGACTCCTCCTCCGACGGATTCGACAACATCGGTGAGGCGCTCCACACGTCCTCGTTTCTGCTCGAGAAGTATCTCGAAGCTGCGGACACGGCGCTGGATCAGGCCATCGCCAACGGGCCGCAGCCCCGGTCGGCCAAGGTGCGCTACCTGCTCACCGAGTCGCATCAAGTGCGCTCGACCACGGAGAAGGTGTTTCGCAAGTCCGAAGAAGGCCGCGTCGTGGCGTTCAGCTCGTCGGCGTGGCAGCAGGTGGGGCTGACCAAATTCTACCCTGCCGAACGGGGGCGCTACCGCTTCCGCCTGTCGGTGTCGGCGGTGCAAAGCGGCGGGCAGCCGGTGGTGTTCCGTGTTTGGTCGGGCGCAGGAGGCATGGGCGGCGCGCGCGGACATCTGGTGAGCTACTTCGACGCGCCGCCCGACAAGCCGGCCGTCATCGAGTTTGAGGAATTCATGGAGCCGCGCACCACCATTTCGATCCTCCCTTACGGTCTGGCCTCCGCGCAGACCGTGAACAAGGTGGGCGCGGAGGATTGGAAGGAACCCGGTCTGGCGGTGGACTGGGTGGACGTGGAAGGACCGCTCAATGAGGCGTGGCCGCCGGAAAGTCATCGCCGGCTTTTGGGCGATTTGAAGCAAGGGCCCGCGCCCGGCTTTAATCAGCGCGACCGCGTCGAAGTCGTCTCCAGCGATCCCTCGGCCGATGCCGGGAACCTCTTGCGACCGTTCATGCGCCGCGCCTTCCGCCGCGCCGTGACGGAGGCCGACGTGAAACCCTTCGTCGCGCTGGTTGAGGCCAAGCTCGCGCAGCAGCGCACCTTCGAGCAGGCGATGCGAGCCGCGCTCTCCGCCGTGATGGTCTCGCCGGAGTTCCTGTTTCTGCGCGAGAACCGGGGCAGGCTGGACGACTTTGCGCTCGCCAGCCGCCTGTCCTATTTCTTTTGGAGCACGATGCCCGACTCGGAATTGATCGCGCTCGCCGAGCAGCAGAAGCTCTCGCAGCCCGCGACGCTTCGCGCACAAGTCGAGCGCTTGCTCAATCATCCCAAGGCCACGGCCTTTGCTGAAAACTTCACCGGCCAGTGGCTGGGGCTGCGGGACATTGATTTTACGATGCCCAGCCACATCCACTACCCGGAATACGACGACATGCTCAAGGTCTCCATGGTGCAGGAGACGGAGCGGTTCTTCCGTGAAGTGCTGAGGCACGACCTGAGCCTCACCAACTTCATCGCCTCGGACTTCACCATGCTCAACGGCCGGCTCGCCAGGCACTACGGCATCCCCGGCGTGAGCGGGTTTGGATTTCAGAAAGTGAAGCTGCCGCCCGGAAGCCATCGGGGTGGCGTGATCACGATGGCCAGCGTGCTCAAGGTGACGGCCAACGGCACCACCACCTCGCCCGTGCTGCGGGGCGCGTGGGTGCTCGACCGCATCCTCGGCACCCCGCCACCCAAGCCGCCCGACAACGTCGGCACGCTGGAGCCTGACACGCGCGGCGCCAAGACCATCCGCGAGCAGCTCGCCAAACATCGTCAGCTTGAATCCTGTGCGAGCTGCCACGTAAAGATGGATCCGCCCGGCTTTGCGCTGGAGAGCTTCGATGTCATTGGCGGCTGGCGCGAGTTCTACCGGGTGAGTGGCAATGGCAAGGCCGTGATGATTGACGGTCGGCGGATGCCCTATCTCCACGGCCCGAAGGTGGATCCCTCCGACGTGCTCTCCGACGGGCGCGCATTCAAAGACATTGATGAACTCAAGGGGCTGCTGCTGGCCGATCTTGATCCCATTGCCCGCTCGCTGACGCGAAGATTGCTGACCTATGCGACCGGGCAGGGTGTCGACGCCGGCGACACCGCCGTCATCGAGGACATCGTCGCCAGGGCGAAGGCGAAAAACTACGGCTTCCGGTCACTCCTTCACGAGGTGGTCGCCAGCACGATTTTCCAAACCAAATAGGCCAAGCCATGAACACACTCACCCGCCGCACCTTCCTCCGCGCCGCCGGCGTTTCGCTCGCGCTGCCGGTGCTTGAATCGCTCCAGCCGCGCGCCTTCGCCGCCGGGAACACCGCACCCATCCGCCGGATGCTCTTCGTCTGCACGCCGCTGGGGCTTCATCCCCAACACTTTTTCCCCGCCGAGGCGGGCCGCGATTACGCATCCACGCCGTATCTGGACGTGCTCAAAGACTTTCGCAACGACTTCACCGTGATGTCGGGACTGGCGCATCCGCAAGTGGGATCCAGCCACGATTCGCTCTTCAGCTTTCTCACCGGCGCGCCTCATCCGGAGCTGCGCGCGGGCTTCCGAAACAGCATCTCGGTGGATCAGTTTGCAGCCGAGCACATCGGCCGGCAGACCCGATTCCCCAGCCTGTCGCTCTCGGCGGAGGGTTTTGGTCTTTCGTGGACGCGCAGCGGCGCGCTCGTGCCGCCCGACCTGTACCCGGCCCGGATCTTTGCGAGGCTCTTTCTCGAAGGCCGGCCCGACGAAGTCGCGGCACAGGCGCGCCGTTTGCGTGACGGGCAGAGCATCCTCGACGCCGTGCGTGGGCAGGCTCGCAGCCTTGCGCCCTCGCTCGGCGCGCGCGACCGAGAGAAGTTGGACGAGTATTTTTCGAGCGTCCGTGAACTCGAGGAGCGCTTGGCGTCGGACGAGGCGTGGTCGAAGAAGCCCAAGCCCAGGGTGGATGCACCGGCACCCCAGAACAACCTGAACCCCGCCGACCTCATCGGCAAAAACCGGAGCATGTTCGACCTCATCCATCTGGCGATCCAGACCGACTCGACGCGGCTCATCACCCTGCTGCTCTTGGGCACCAGCCTCGTGCCGCCAATTCCCGGCGTATCCCAGGGCCACCACGACCTCTCGCATCACGGTCAGGACCCCGCAAAGCTCGCGCAGCTCAAGACGCTCGAGTTGGAAAAGATGAAGACCCTCCGCGACCTGTTGGAAAAGTTGAAGCGGACGGAGGAGCAGGGCGCAAGTCTGCTCGACCGCACCATGGTGTTCTTCAGCAGCAACCTGGGCAATGCCAGCAACCACTCCACGCGCAACCTGCCCGTGCTGCTGGCTGGCGGCGGTTTCAAGCACGGCCAGCATCTCGTCTTCGATCCAAAGAATCCGCCGCCCCTCTGCAACCTTTACGTGTCGATGCTCCAGCGCATGGGCATCGCAGCCGGGAACTTTAGCTCGGGCACCGGGCCGTTGAAAGGCTTGGAGATGGCGTGAGTTTGGCGCGGGTGCGTTTCTTTGCTGCACACCTGCCCACGCAGCCGATAGAGTCCGGGCCTGCGTGAGGACGTTGTACCTGGACATCTTTAGCGGCATCAGCGGGGACATGTTCCTTGGCGCGATGCTGGACTTGGGCGTGGACTTCACCGCGCTGGAGCGTGAGCTTAAAAAGCTGCGGCTTGAGGGCTACACCCTCACGGCAAGCCGCCGACAAAAGTGCGCCATCGAAGGCGTCAAGTTTGATGTGCATCTGGCATGCGGCGGCGCAGTGGACGACTCCCACTCCCACGCGCACAGCCATGAGCATACGCACACGCACGGGCATTCCCACGACCACTCACACGAGCATAGTCACGGCACAGGCGGCACGCACACCCGCAACTTCGCGCAAATCTCAGAATTGATTCACGCCAGCGGGCTTGGCGAGTGGGTGAAACAAAAGGCCGTGGCGGTGTTCCTGCGCGTGGCGCGCGCCGAAGGCAGGATTCATGGCATGGCGCCCTACGAGGTTCACTTTCACGAAGTGGGCGCGGTCGATTCCATCGTGGACATCGTGGGTGCGTGCGTGGCGCTGGATTTGCTGGGTCGGCCGCGTGTGCTGGCCGGGCCGCTGGTGGAGGGGACGGGCTTCATCCAATGCGCGCACGGCAGGTTTCCCATTCCCGCGCCGGCGACGCTCAACATCTTGGCCGAGCGGGGCGTTGTCATCACCCAATGCGAGGAGCCCCATGAACTCGTGACGCCCACCGGCGCGGCGATTGTGGCGGAGTTCGCCGAGAGCTTTGGCCCGATGCAGGGATTGCGGTTGGAGAAAGTGGGTTTTGGCTTGGGCACCCGCGACCATCACACGCGGCCCAATGTGCTGCGCGCCGTGCTGGGCGTGAGCGGGGAAGCCGCCGCCGCAACCCTCACGCACGATTGGGACACCGACACGGTGACCGTGCTGGAAACTAATCTCGACGATATCAACGCCGAGGTGCTGGGGCATTTTGTAGAACGCGCGCTGGCCGAGGGGGCGCTCGACGTGTTTCACACGCCCATCCAGATGAAGAAGAACCGGCCGGGCGTGCTTCTGAGCGTGCTGTGTGCCGAGGCCGACGCGGACAAGTTTTGCGCGCTCATGCTTCGCGAGACGAGCGCCTTTGGTGTGCGTCGCACGGTGGCAACCCGGCGCAAGTTGCAGCGCGAATTTACGGTGGCCCAAACCGCGTACGGCGAAGTGCGCGTGAAACTTGGAATGCTTGATGGCAAGCGGGTTCAGGCCGCGCCGGAATTTGAAAGCTGCCGCGCTTTGGCGGGCAAAGCCGGCGTGCCCATCAAGGCGGTGTACGACGCCGCGTTGCGCGCGGTGCAGGGTTGACTTGGGTTTTCCTGCTACGGCGTCAGTTCCTTGATGCGGATGCGGCGATATTCCATCGTGCCGCGGTCGGCCTCCAGCCCGATGGGGCCGGTGGCGGGAAGTTTGAGTGCGGCTTCCAGCACCTCGCCGTTGCAGGTGCAGCGTGCGACACCGTCCTTCACGACGACTTCAATTTGGTTCCAATCCTGCGCCTTGTATTTCTTGAGCTCCTTGTACGGCCCGGCCACGAGGTAGTCGCGGCACTGGAGCTGCGGCTTGCGAACATAGATGCCGCTGTCGGCATTGACGGCGGCGCGAAATTCCAGCTTGAGATGAAAGTTCTTGGGGAACTCCTCTACGGTGTAGAGCTGCCGGAAGCGCGCCTTGCCTTCCACGTGCGGGTTCACGGTGAGGATGCCGGGCTTGGCGGTGTAGCGGCCGTCGCTGGCTTCGGCTTTGCCATCGAAAGTCTCGGCGGGCTTGTAGTCCTTGTCGCGATAGCCCCAGCCGGAAAGGTCCTTGCCGTTGTAAAGGCTCTTGAAGCCGGGCTCGTTCTTAAAATCGTCGGCCAGCACACCGGTGGCCGTCAGCGCGAACACCGCGGCAGCAATGATGAATCGTTTCATGATGGGAAAAATCCGGCCACCGACGCTCCCGCCGGTGGCCGGGTTTTTAGATTGGCGGCTTACTGGGTCAGCTCGTCCAGCTTGGCGGTGATCGCGTCAGCCCAGATCTGGTAGCCCTTGGAGGAGAGGTGCAAGAAGTCGGGCATGATTTCCTTGGTCAACACGCCGTCGGCCTGCAGGAATTTTTCGCCGATGTCCATGTAGTGCACGCTCTTGCCATCATGGAGCTTGGCGATGATGGCGTTCACCGCCTTGAGCTTGTCACGGCCCGGATTGGGGCTGGCCTTCTCGCCGCGCGGGAACACCGCCAGCAGCAGGATTTTCGCGTCGGGCTGCTTGGCGCGCACCGTCTCGACAATCTTGGTGACGCCCTTGGCGATGCCCTCGGCGGAGTCGCTGCCGGAGTTGTTCGTGCCGATCATGATGACCACGGCCTTGGGCTTGATGCCTTCAAGCTCGCCATTTTGGATGCGCCAGAGCACGTGCTGGGTGCGGTCGCCGCCGATGCCAAAGTTGGCCGGCTTGTACTTGCCAAAGGCCTTTTCCCAAATCGCCTTCTGGCCGCCCCATCCTTGAGTGATGGAATCGCCCAAGAACACGACCTGTGCCTTGCCCTCCTTGGCAATCTTGAGAAAGCTGTTGTGCATGCCGACGAATCCAGCCTGAGGCTGGCCGGTGCCGTCGACTTTCGGGGCCGCCACGTCGGGCGCTTGCGGCGCCGCTTTGATGGCGGGTTTCTTGTCGGCGCCCTTTTTATCGCCGGCCTTGGGCGCGTCGGGCTTTTTGTCCTGAGCGGTCAGGGGTGTCGTCAGCAGGGCCACGGTGGTGACCAGTGCGGTAAGCAGATGGGTTGATTTCATGGTGAATGAGGGTTCGGCGGAATTGGACGACGATGGCCCCGCTCTGTTCAAGCCAAATTAGGGGGCGTGAGAGGGCACTCAGCCTCGCAACAGGTCCCAGCCCAAGCGCAGGATGAGCAGGCACGTGACCGCAAGAAAGAGGCGCCGCACAAACACACTCCCTTTGGCCACGGCCAGCTCGGCGCCGAGCAGCCCCCCGGCGATGTTGCACGCGGCCATCGGAAGCCCGTACTTCCAGCTCACCTTTCCAGCCAGCGCAAAACACAGCAGCGCGCCCAGGTTGGTGGCTAGGTTGATGGCCTTGGTTCGGGCCGATGCGTTCAGAAAATCGCAGCCCATCCACACGATGAATCCGGCCGTGAGAAAGCTGCCCGTGCCGGGCCCAAAGAAGCCGTCGTAGAACCCCATCGCGGCGGCAAAGAGCGGCGCGGCCCACACGGCGCGTTTTTTGGGCGCGGCGGGACTTGCGCCCCAGTCCCTGTTCCACGCCGTCCACGCCGCCACGACCAAAAGCAAGACCAGCACGAGCGGACGCATCACCCCCGTGGGAACCCACGCCACCATGCGCGCACCCAGCCATGCGCAGAGGAAACCTGTGGCCATGGCCGGAGCGAGTTCGCGCCAGGGCAGTTGCAGGTGCCGGTTGTAGCGATGCACGGCGACGGCGGTGCCGCAGGTGGAAGACACCTTGTTGGTGCCCAGCACCAGCGCCACGCTCGACGCCAGCTCAGGCGGCAACAGCAGCAACAGAGCGGGAATCTGGATGAGCCCACCGCCGCCGGCGATGGCATCCACGAAGCCGGCAGCAAACCCGGCCAGCGCCAGCGCCGCCATTTCGAGGGTCATGGCTTGGGAGAGGGCGTGGTGAGGGTGTGGGTCGGCTGAACCGCTGCAAAGAAGCCGCCGGCCTTGGCGAGAGTCTCGTTGTGTTCGGCCTCCGGATCGGAATCGGCGACGATGCCGGCCCCGGTCTGAAACCACGCCATTCTCTCGCGCACCAGCGCCGTGCGGATGGCAATGGAGAACTGGCTCTCGCGGTTAAATCCAAGGTAGCCGATGGCGCCGGTGTAAGGCCCGCGCGTGACGGGCTCGAGTTCATCGATGATGTCCATGGCGCGAATCTTGGGGGCGCCGGTGATGCTGCCGCCCGGAAAACATTCGCGCAGCGCCTGCAAATGCGAGGTGCCCGGACGCAGCCGGCCTTCGACCGTGGCCACCAGATGCTGCACCTGCGGGAAACGCTCCAGCCGCGCCAGTTCGGGCACGGCGACGCTTCCAAATTCACAGATCCTCCCCAGATCGTTGCGCAGCAGGTCGGTGATCATCACGAGCTCTGCATTTTCTTTTGCGCTGGTTTGAAGCTCATGTGCGAGGCGCGCGTCGCTGTCGGCGTCCGGGCCGCGCGGGCGGGTGCCCTTGATGGGGCGCGTCTGCGCGTGCGCGCCGCTCAGCCTGAAAAAACGCTCGGGCGAGGACGAGGCGATCTCCAGTCCGCCGCAGTTGAGGTAGGCGGCGAAGGGAGCGGCGCTGTGCCGACACAGCGCATCAAAAAGCTCCCAGCCCGTGCGCCGCCACGGTGTGGAAAACCGCTGCGAGAGGTTCACCTGATAGATGTCGCCGGCTCGGATGTACGCCAGCGCGCGGACGACCGCACCGAGAAACTCCTCGCGGCGCAAGTTGGAAACGACCTCGGCCGCGACGGATTCTTCCGGGGCTTGGGCGGGTGCAGGGGCGGCGGCGATGGCGTCCATCTGCGTGCGCCAGAAGTCCACCGCGGCCGAGGCGGCGGCGCGGCTGCGCGAGCCGTCCACGCGCAGGCCGGTGGAAAGGATCCACGTCTTCTGAAGCAAGCGATCCTGGATGACGAGGCTGTCATGGAAACCCAGCTGCGCATCGGCCAGTTCGAGATCATCCACGGCCCGGCGCGGCAGGCGCGGCTCGGAAAAGTTTTTGAGCTCGTAGCCAAAGTAGCCAAAGCAGCCGCCGGCAGGGAAAGGCAGGTCGCGCCCATCGAGCATTTCGTAGCGCGAGAGGAGATGGTCAAGCAGCGCCCACGGGTTGCCAAATTGCGTGTGCCGCCGGCTGCCTGCGCGCAGCTCGCAGCGCGTGCCCCGCGTGCGCACGGTGAGAAAGGGGCGCGCGGTAAGCAGCGAGTAGCGCGACTGCGCATCGGCCACTCCCAAACTATGCAGCCACACCAGGCCGGGCTGGTGCGCGAGCCGGGCGGCGAGCCGGTGCAGCTCCGGCGCGTGGGGGATTTCCCTCAGTTCAAGTTGCATGGCGTGGCGCTGGGACGGTCGGCTCTTAAGGCCAAACGTAGGCAGGCCCGCAGCGTCAGGCAATGATGTTCGAAAGCGCGGGGCTACTTCTCCTTGGCAGGCTGGGGACGTGGGCGGGCATTGAGGACGATGGGGCAGCCTTCGAAGCCAAACGCGGTGCGCAGGCAGTCGCAGAGGTATTTGGAGTACTGCTCGTTGAAGAGGCCGGTCGAGTTCACAAACAGCAGGAAGGTGGGCGGGGCCTGCGCCGTCTGGGTGGCGTAGTAAAACTTGAGATGCCGCCCGCTCTTGCTGGGGGGCTGGCGTCGGGCGACGGCGTCGGAGAGGGTGCGATTAAGCAGCGGGGTGGGGACGGTCTGCTGGCACTGGGCAGCCACATAGCGGATGGCTTCGAGTAGGCGCTCGAGCTGGAATCCGTCGGTGGCGCTGGTGAAGATGACCGGCGCGTAGTCGAGGAAGAAGAGTTGTTCGTGCACCCAGTCGCCAAACTCGGCGAGGGTGACGAGCGGGCGTTTTTCCGTCGAGCCGCTTCGCCTGCGGCTGCGATGGCGCTGGCGCACCTGGCGCACCTCCGCCGTGGCCAGATCCCATTTGTTGACCACCACGACACAGGCGCGTCGCTCGGCATTGATGAGGTCGGCAACCTTCTTGTCCTGCTCCAGAATGCCCGACTCGGCGTCGAGCACCAGTACCGCCACGTCGCACCGGCCGATGGCCGCGTGCGTGCGCTGGACGCTGAAAAACTCCACGGAATCATCCACGCGCCGGGTCTTGCGCAGGCCGGCGGTATCGATGAGCAGGCAGGGCTGCGGCGGGCCGCCGGTGAGGACGGTGAAGGGCACGTCCACCGCGTCGCGCGTGGTGCCGGGAATGGGGCTGACGATGACGCGCTGGGATTGGGTGATGGCGTTGATGATCGACGACTTTCCCACGTTGGGCCGGCCGACAATGGCGATCTTGAGCGGATCGGCAGCGGGTGCGTCCGCACCGGGTTCCGGCGCGGGGGGCAGCTTGGCCAGGGCGGCGCTCATCAACGCGCTGAGCCCGCGGTCGTGCAGGGCGGACACGGCGAATTGTGCGCCAAAGCCCAGCGGCGAGAAGTCGTCCGACGAGTCGGCAAAGTCCTCATTGTCGGCCTTGTTGGCGGCGACCAGCACGGGCTTGCCCGAGGCGTGCAGGCGTCGGGCCACCTCGCGGTCGAGCATCATCACGCCGTCGCGGATGTCGGTGATGAGGAGGATGACGTGCGCCGACTCGATGGCCGTGAGAGCCTGATCGAGGGTGGCGCGGGTGATGACGTCCTCCACGCTTTCGCCGTGAGCCAGACCGATGCCGCCGGTGTCCACGAGCGTGAACGGGCGGCCCTCCCATTCCACCTCGGCGCTCACGCGGTCGCGCGTCACCCCGGGGCGGTCATGGACAATGGCAATGCGCCGACCGGCGATGCGGTTGAACAGGGCCGACTTGCCCACATTGGGTCGGCCCACAATGGCGATGACTGCCCTTTGGCTCACGGTTGACGTGTCACGGAGACGAGGCGACGCCGCAGTTTGTGCGCGGCGAAATAATGGCGACCCCAACGGGAATCGAACCCGTGTTACCAACGTGAAAGGCTGGTGTCCTAACCGCTAGACGATGGGGTCAACCCACGGGGCCGCGCATTATGCGGATGGCGAAGGGGATGTCACGGGGAAAATCCTCCAGCCAGGGGAGGCCTCCCAGAATCGTGGTTGACATTGCCCGCCAGGCCCGCCATATTCCGCCAACACTAAATTTTGATTCGGGCGACAGAACGTTTCTTCAGAGGGGTTCTCCACCCCCACCTCCTTGGCGTCTGTTGCCCGAATCACTTTTATGGATTCGCCCGTTGACGGTCGTGGCGGGTTCTTCTAGGTTCGCAACCCCGCGGGGGTGTAGCTCAATTGGTTAGATCGCTGCACTGTCACGGCAGAGGTTGCGGGTTCGAGCCCCGTCACTCCCGCCAGTTTGGCCCCCGCCTTTTGGCTCGGGGCTTGCCCCCATCCTCGGCTGTAACTCTGGAACCCGCGGCCGAGTCTATGAAGCAGATGGTGCCTTTCCCCGGAGGCAAGATGGCGCGACTTACTCACACGCACGGGTTTTGAGTTCAAACTTATTGCCATCGGAAGGAGCATGGCCCTAAGGTTTTCTGTCCAATATGGGACTTTGTCTGATGTTGTGCCTGTAAAGCGCAAGCAACTCTACCTGACGCTCCTCGCAGCCGCACTCGTGATTGGCGGGGCGGTGGGGCTTTACCTCCAAAAGAAGCAGCGGCGGCTGCCTTTGCTCTTCACCGATTTGGCCGCGGCGCAGGCCCCGGCCAGCTTTCCCGAACAAGGCATCGCCAAGCGGTGGCGCTGGGTGACGCTGGACAACGTGGGCTTGGGACAGCTTTCCATTCTTCCGCAGAAACCCAAACGCGTTCGCTTAAACCTGTTTCCTGATCTTGAGGTTTCGGCGGTGATCACCGCGAACAAGACGCACTGGAACACGGACCAGTCCGCGCTGGGCATCATCAACGACGATCCCGATTCGCTCTTCGTCATGTCGCGGCACAAAGACATCATGATGGGGATGGTGGTGCTGCCCGACGCCCGGCAGGTGCTCATCAGCCATGTGAAGGATGGCAAGTATGTGATTGTCGAGGTGGACCCGCGCAAAGGTGGCGGCTGCGGCACTTGCGTGGATGACGCTGCACCCGCAGCGGCTGGTGATCATCCAAGCCATGGCACCAAACCCTCGGCGGCCGCTCCATCGGGCGACGCGGCGGCGTTTGCGCGGCGCATGGCAAAAGCCGATGGCGCCGTGGGCCATTCGTTGGCGAGAGAATGCGTGCATCCGCCCTTGCCGCCCGTTTCGCCCGTGATGCAGCAGGGTGATGGCAGTGTCCAGCCGCTGCCTCCCGAATCACCGCTGCCGCGGCCGCGCACGGCGTCGGTGCAGGTGCGGCCGATGCTGGCGGCAATTAATCTAAAGAATCTGCAGCCGCTCTTGGCGCAGGGGGCGTACACGTTGCAGGGGCAGGGCGGTTCCGCGCGCCAGACCATGGGGCCCACCACGCCTCATTCATTGACCTACCAGCGGCCCGGTTACACCGAGTACATTGACATCCTCTTCATCTACGACTTGCGCACCCTGGCGCAGGAGGGCAACTTCACGCAATTGCAGGGCAAGGTGACGCTGATGCTTGACGTGGTGAACAGCATCTATGCCGCCTGCGCCATCAGTCTGGAAGTGCGACAGGCCGGCGCGTTGACGCCGGCCATTCGGCGCGCAATGGCCGGGAGTCCGGCGGATCTGACAAGCTCAGGCTACTCGGCGACGGGGCCGGCATGGCAGGAGGTTCAGGCGCCGGTGCGGCCCAACCGCACCAACACCGATCCTACGCAGTGGACCGTGTGGACTCCGGTGGGCACTCAGAAGCAGGCCAAGCCAGGCGTGTACCAGCCGCTCTTTGAGGACAGCAACAGCACGGTTGATTTGAACGAGGCACTCACCTGGCTCACCACCCGCAGCAACTCGCTCCTCTATGGCGACCAACACTGGGGGGAGGCAATGTTTAGGTCTTCTACTGGCGTCAACACTCAGGAGCCCTACGTCAACCTCCCCGCCGGCACCTTGTGGCGCTTGGAGCCCAGAGCGGTGCCCGCCGCCCCCATTTACACCGACACCGTCCATCCCAACCTGCGCACGGGGCCCGTGGATCACGTGGACTCGCCCTGGGCCATCCAGTCAGACCCCGGCACGCCGCCCATCACCCACGACACCTACGTTTACCGTTACGATGTGGACGGCATCAACGACACCTACGGCACCCAATTCAACCCCCTTTACTCCGGGATGATTGGGCTGCGGATGGATGTCAATGGCTCCAACTACAACAACGTGGCCTTCACGGGCAACCCGAATGGTGGGGCTACCGCCCGCTATACGACGTTGCATGGCCAGACCGGGAATTTCGACCCCACCTACCAGATCAACACCACCCCCTACCGGATGGATGCGAGGGCCGACATCGTGTGCATGCTTTCCCCAGACGCATTTGCACTTGGTGGCGCTGGCGCGGTGGGGCTGGCACAGAAGTACTCGAACCTGAAACCGGTGGCAAACCCAGCCGGCGCGGTGGGCCGGGGGCCTTATCCGCAGCCCAATCTGGTGCATGAGCAGCAGTACAGCCGCCACGATGGCGACATCTCGTTGGCTGCCGGAACGCCGTACTTGGGCACCTTCTCAACACTGCGCCCCACCCAGTTGGCCAACACCGCTGCATCGGGCCTGGTGGGCTACTGGCCGTTTTTGGGCAACGCCAACGACCTGAGCGGGCTTAACAACCACGGCGTTCTTGTGGGCAACGCGGCGCTGGGCAATGACCGGTTCGGCAACGCCAGCGCGGCGGTGAGCCTGGATGGCTCAGGCGACCATGTGAGCATCCCCGTCACCGCTTCCTTGAACATCGCCAGCAAGTTCACCGTGTGCGCCTGGGTGCGCCCCACGCAGTTCACCCACCTCACCTCTCCGCATATCTTCGCCGCAGTGCAGGGCGCCACCCGCCGCATCACGCTGACGGGCGACGGCACGGCTGCCAACAATGGCACGGTGGTGTTTTATCCCCAAAGCGACAGCGCCAATCAGGTGAGCACGCCGCAGCCCAACATCGCAGGCGTGGCTCAGCCGGCCCTCGCGCTCAACCAGTGGCATTTCATCGCGGCGGTTTATGATGGCTCGCAGTCCAAGATTTTCCGCAATGGCATGCTGGTGGCCGTGGACACGTCGGTGGCCGGAGGCAGCATCGGCACCATCTCCAATCTCTACATCGGCGACAGCACCGCAGGCACGCCGGCGCAGAACCAATGGCAGGGGCAGATTGATGACGTGCGGCTCTACAACCGCGCGATGGGCGACGACGAGGTGGCCGGCATCTACATTTCAGAACGACGCCCGCAGACGATGCCCTCGGCTGCCAACCTCGTGTTGCACATGCCCTTTAATGGCGGCAGCCTGGCGGATTTGAGCGGTCAGGGGAACGACGCCAACGCCACCCCCACCGTGGCGCTGGGGCCCACCAAGGTCATGGATCGTCACGGCGCCGCCTTGAGCAGCTACCAGTTCGATGGCGCGGATGACGGAATTCGCACCGTGAGTGCCAATGGCCTGCCCGTGGCCGCCAGCGATTTCACCATGTCTCTTTGGGTGAGCCCGGGTGCCTTGCAAGGCCCTGACGGCGCGGCCGATCTCGTGGTGGTCAACCGCGGCCAGGCCAACCGCGTGTACCAGAACATCGGGGGCGGGCAATTCGCGCTCAAGGCGGGGGTTCTCCCTGCGGATGTTCGCAGTGGATCCTCGGTGGTGAGTGGCGACATCAACAAGGACGGCTTCCTTGATCTTATTGTCGGCAACGGGCAGACGGGCGTGAACGATGAGACCCGGCTCTACATCAGCAACGGCGATGGGACTTTCCAAGCCGCGCAAACCTTCGGCGGAGGCAGTCAGCGCACCATGGCGCTGGCGCTGGCGGACTTGGACGGCGACAGCTACCTCGACTTGGTTCAGGGAAACTACGGTCAGCCCAACCGGTTTTACATCAACAACCAGTCGCGCACCGGCGGGTTCAAGGCGCCCATCAATGTGGATGCCATTTCCTACAACACCCGCGCGCTGGCATTGCAAGAGGTGAACGGTTCCTTCGCGTTTCTTCCGCCCGCATTTGGAGCTCCCGTGGAGAACATGGCGGCCGTGCCCGCCACGTTGCCCCGGGCATTGGAGAGCGCGCCGCCGTATTTCGTGGGGTTGGACGCCGCCGGCCCGGATGGAGACTTTGACCCGCAACTGCTGCTGGCGCAGGCTGCCGCGGGCGTGGCGACGCCACCCATTGCGCCGGTGCGCCCGCTCACCAATGCCGTGCCCGTGGCGCCGGTGTTCCCTCCCGAACTGGCGGCCATCCCCGCCGTTCAGCAGTATCCCTTGATGCGGATCGGTTCCCGCGCGGTGATCCCCACCATCCACGGCCGGCAGGCCTCGTATCGCAACATTCATTTTCCCGGCAACCGCCTGCAGGCCGAGGCCACCGCGCGCCGCTTTCTGGACACCATGTCCGCCACGCTGGGGGTTCGTGCCGGGGAGAAAGATTTGGGCCTGCTCAAAGTGCAGCACGGTCTGGCGGGCAGCACGGTGTTTTTAGAGCCCAAGCTCCACGGGCGGCGCATCTACAACGCCAGCATCTCCGTCCACTTGGGCGCGCAGGGGCAGGTGGAAACCCTGCACCTCACGTACTACGCGGGGGTGAAGGTCGAGGATCAGCAACCGGTGATTGACGTGCGCGTGGCCGAGACCATCGCGGAGCGCCGGCTGGGCGCCAAGTCGGTGCGCCGGCGTTTTGCCGACCGAGCCGAGCAGGTGTGGTACATCAAACCCGACGGCAGCGCGGCACTGGCATGGAAACTCCTGGTGGCGCCCTCAAACACGCTGGCGCTGTACGAGGTGCTGGTGGATTCCCGGCTGGCGGGCGTGCTGTCGGTTCGCGACACCAACCTGCATGCGCCCACCACGGGCAGCGGGCTGGCCTTCACGCCCAATCCCATCCAGACGCAGGGGAGCACCTTTGGTTTGTTCAATGCAAACCCGGGCAACGACGGCACCTCGGCGGCGCTGAACTTGCAGCGGCAAACCGTGACGTTGCTTGACCTCAATGGTTCTGGGTTTCTGGATGGCAAGTATTTGCACATGAGCACGGTGGCGCCCATGAACGCCACCGTGGCGCAGGTTCATGCCTTCAGCCTCACCTCCACCTTCAACTACGATCGCAGCGATGGGCGCTTCGAGGAGGTTTGCATTTATCACACCATTGATTCGGTCCAGCGCTATTTTCAGTCGCTGGGATTCAGCGGCTCCAACATTCCCGCCAACGGGCTGCGTGATCAGGTGATGCGCGCTTGCGCGCATTCCTTCGAGGGCGTGGGCTCCGGCCTCAACGCCTTTTATAGCCCGGCGCTGAACGAGATCCATTTTGGTCAGGGTGACATGGGGCACGCTAGCGGCGACACGGTGGACTTGGCGGAGGATGGCGATGTCATCGCGCACGAATACGGCCACGCGGTGCTCTTTGCCGTGAACCCCGGGCTGGCGATGGGGGGATGCATGTCCGGCATAAAAGGGGTCAATGAGGTGGACGCCATCCACGAGGGGTTTGGCGACTATCTGGCCTATGCGTTCTGGAGCGAGACGGGCAACGCCGGCTATCTGAGCGTGGCCGCGCAGCGCGCCCGCGGCGGCGAGTGGGCGATGGAGCAGTACCCCACGGCGATTCGCAGTGTGAACAATACCACCTATGGCTACGCCAATTGGAATGGCGAATGCCATCATGACGGCGAGATTTGGGCGAACGCGTTGTGGGACTTGCGTGTCAGCCTCGAGACCAAGCACGGCAAGCCGCTGGGCAGCCAGATGGCTGACAAGCTCGTGTTCGAGTCGCTGCGAAACTACCCGAACATCTGCACCTTCAAGATGGCGGCCATCGAGATTTACAAGGCTGACCAGGCTCTCAATGGCGGCATCAATGCCGGGCACATCATCAAGGCATTTAATGGCCGCGGTTTCACCACGACGCCCGACTTCCCCAGCCCCCCCGATTTCCCGGATTTGGTGGCGGGGAATTATCTCGGTGGCGGCAGCGTGGGCTACAGCAATCTCATCGGAGGCTTTGGGCCGCCGATTGCGGTTACTGCGTCCATGTCCACCACCGCCTTGGCGCTGGGCGACATCAACGGCGACGGCCGCGCCGATCTCATCGTGGGCAACGACGCCACCTTCAACTACCTCTACGTTAATAACGGCACGGGCGGTTTTCCCGTTGGCCTGCGCCAGCAAATGACCAGCGACAATCTCGCCACTCGCGCCCTTGCGGTGGGGGATGTGGATGGCGATGGCGATCTGGATGTGGTGGCCGGCAACTACGGCCAGCGCAACAAGCTCTACCGAAACAACGGCACGCCCACACCGTTTTTGGGACTCACGGGCGAGGACATCCACACCGATGCCGACAACACCACGGGCATCGCGCTCAACGACGTGGATGGCGACGGAGATCTGGATGTGCTGGTTTCCAACGACGGCGCCATTCCCAAGCTCTACCTCAACAGCGGCGTGGGCGTGTTCAGCGCGGGCAGCCCCATCACGGGCGCGCTGGCGGAAAATTCCCAGGCCATACTGGTGGCCGACGTTGCCGGGCCGGGCCGACGCGTGCTGCTGGCCAACCAGTCCGCCGGCCAGTTCGAGGTGCATCTGGTGGCCGCGACGGGCCGCAATGCGGGTCTGGAGTTCTTCATGGGCGACCCCTCCGCCCCCAAGGTCACCACCTCCGCCATGAACTGGTCGCTCAACCAGTGGTACAACGTGGTGGTGCGGCGATCGGGCAACACGGTGACCGTGTGGCGCGACGGAATGTTGCTGGCACAGAACGACAATGTCGTGGCAGGAAACGCGGCCTCACCGGCCAACCAGAGGGTGAGCATGGGCCGGCGCACGCCCTTCCCCAGCTACTTGATGCAGGGCACGATGGATGACATGCGAATCTACAACCGCGCGCTGACCGATGCGGAGATTGAGGAACTCTTCGTCTCCGAATGGGCTCAGCCCATGGCGACTCCATTTGATTCGATCACCTCGCTGCGGGCGCATTATCCCATCCGCTCCACCGATTCGCCCTTTGCCGTCACCGAAATCGTGGGCACGGGCCCCGACGGCGTGCCCAACGCCGGTGCCTTGCGCGTCAGCGGCCGTTACGGTGCGGCCGATGTGCAGGGCGCCTACGAGCTGGCTGGCACGGTGGGCGGCTACATCAACCTGGGGGCGAACACCTCGTTTGGCACCGGCGCCTTCACCGTCTCGATTTGGGTCAGCAACGCCAGCGTGCCCAACGCCGTCAGCGCCGACATCATCGGCAACCGCGTCTTCTCCTCGGGGAACGAGTGGTGGCTGGCGTTGCAGCCCAGTGGCCGCGTGGTCTTTCGCGGCGGCGGCACCACGCTGCAGTCCAATACCGGTGCCGTGTTGATGGATTCCTCCGCATGGACGCATCTGGTGGTCTCGCGCGAGGCCAACGGCAGCGCCACGCTGTACGTGGACAAGACCCCCGTGGCCACGACCACATCCATGTCCGCGAACCTGAACACCCTCAACGAACTCTGGATGGGCAGGGCCGGCGGCGGGGGGACCGACTACTACAAGGGGCGCGTGGATGAACTCCGGCTCTTTCAGGGCCGCGCCTTGCAGGGGTGGGAAGTGTCCGCGCTCTATGATCTGGAACGCCCCGCGTCGGTCGGCACGGCGAGCATCACGGTGAACTTCACCCCCGACGCGGTGGATGCGGGGGACAGCGTGCGCCTGCAGCTCTACTCCAACAGCGCGGCCACCGAGGCGGCGTTTTACACCACCGATCTCAACGCGACGGGCAAGACTTTCACCTACACCTTCAACAGTGCGGCGGCGGCCAATGCGTGGCAGGACTTGCAGGGGCAGTTCCGGTTCACGCCGCAGGGGGGACGGGTGACCATTGACAACGTGGTGATCACCGTCAACGGGGCCTCCTTCACCTACAGCGGCACGGACGTTCCCGTGCGGATTTCCTCCGGGGACAAGCTGGCCAAGAACATCCAGATGAACCGCGACAGCACCTTTGCGATGGCGATGCTTTTGAATGCCGGCGGTGCCTACACGCTGGCCCACGAGCTGGGTCATCTCTTGGGATGCCACCATGGCATTGGGGACACATGGCTGCGTCCGGATAGTCCCAGCATCACCTTCAACCCCTACGGTTCCGAGACCATCGCCGGCGGGGTTACCGCGGGGGTGGGCAATTACGTGCGCGACGAATTCCTGGCGATGGGCAATCACTTCACGACCTGGGGCACCCCCACCGGCCAGCCGGGCTCCGGCACGTGGGGGAAATACTGCACCCTCATGGCGTACAGCTTTCCCGGCAACGCGTCCAGCAACCCGCTCTGGACCAGAATCCCCCGCTTCTCAAGCCCGTATGTCTATTGGAAAGGCAAGGCGACGGGGGATAGCCACGGCTTTAATCTTCCGCCTCCCTTTGGGAACTACAACAAACCGCTCTACTTCGACAACGTGAGGGTGCATCAGGTGGTTGGTCCCATTGTGGGTTTCTACCGCGACGACAATGGATCAGACCGGCTGCCTTCCGAATTCCAAACGCCCTTGCGCGGGCCGCAGGGCGTGCCCGATATGGACACCAACTTTGCCTCGGGCAATCCCCAGCAAGTGGCCCAGGCAGGAGGCGGCGCCGGTGGCAGCAGTGGTGCGGGTGCCCCCAAGCGCAACACGGGATTGGGCGCGGGTGTCTCCGGCGGCAATGGGGGCAATGGGGGCAATGGGGGCAATGGGGGCAATAGCGGCAGCACGCCGGGCACCACCAATCCTGCTCCCGCCACGGGGGGCAATCCCTCCGGCACACCGCCTGCCACCGGTTCAAAGGGTGGCACCACGGCCAACCCTACATCTCCACCGAATCCGGGCGGATCGAACCCACGGCCCACGGTGACGCCCGGTGTTGTCGTGTCCGGCCCCGGTGTGCCCAACGACCGCAAGGCGGGAAGCCTGAACATTGCCTTGCGGCGCCAGGCCGACACGAGCTGGTCGGGCATTGCCGATGGACACAACCGGGGTGCGACGGCGGACGCGGGCGACAACGCCCTGGCTCAGACCGACGACCGCCGCCCGGCGTTTCACGGCCGTTCGGTCTGGTGGCACGCCGTGGTGCCGGAGGATGGAACCTATCAGGTGCAGGGCACCACGGCGGGAAGCACCTTTGACACCACGCTCACCCTGCTGCTGCCCGAGGAGGGCGGCGCGCTCTCCAACGACAACGACCCCGGCCAGTCCGGCCCGTCCAGCCGCGTGCAGACCGGCGAGAGGGTGTTGAAGGCCGGACAACGGATTTACTTCGCCGTGGACGGCGTGGATGGGGCGCAGGGGCAGGTGCGGCTTAACGTGCGCCTCTCGCCGCTCAAGCGTGGCGGCAACTGACCTCGAGACCTCGACATGAATCGCAGGGCCAAATGGATTCGCGCGGGCTGGGTGACGCTCGTCATCGCCTGCGGGATTGCCGGCCTTTGGTGGCGGCAGGCCAGTCGGTTTGCGCCGCCGCTCTTCGTGGACTTGCCCGCGCATCTCAAGCCCGAGTCCTTCCCCCAAAGCGTCATCGCCAAGCGGCACCGGTGGGTTTATCTGGACACGGCGGCGCTCCAGCGCCTCACCAAGATCGGGGGGCGCCTCAAGCTCAATCTTTTCCCCGACATGGAGGAGGTGGCGGTGGTGGGCGCGCACCGTTCGCACCCGCACGGCGACCAGTCGGTTCTGGGCCACCTTGAGAGCGGGCCTTACGAATCGCTCTTCGTGTTCTCGCGCAGTGAACAGGTGATGATGGGATCGGTGGGCATGGCCGATGGCAGGCAGGTGCTCTTAAGCCACGTCCGTGGCGGCGCCTATGTGATTCTGGAGGTGGACACGCGCAAGGTGGGGGGCTGTGGCACCTGCGAGCCTGAGCGCACCGCGAGCAAAGAAGCCGCGCCGCCACGCCCGTCATCCAAGGCGTCGGCACCGCCGTCCGGGTCGGCCGAGGGTTCGGCCTTTGCGCGGCAGCTTTCGCGGCGGTCGGGTGCAGGGCCTTGGAGTGGGATTTGCGAGGCGTGCAATGGCGAGCGGACGGCGCGGCCGGTGGCCGGCACCCCGGACATCGCCCCGCTGCATTCTCATACGGCCCTTCCTGAGCCCACGGCGCGGCGGCAGGTTCTGCCCAAGCCAACGCTGGCGCAGCGCCAACTGCCCCTGCTGGCGGCGATGGGGTTGCCCACACACGTGCTGGCCGCCACCGGCCCTTACGGCATTCATAATGCGGGGACAGGCAAGAAGGGGGGCGCCGGTTCCAGCCCGGTCTCTGCCAGCAGCCGCTACCTTATGTCGGTCGGCACCAGCGAGTTTCTCGATGTGTTGTTCCTTTACACCGACGCGCTGAACACTCAGTTGGGGGGAGGGGCGACAGGGCTGCTCAATCTACAGGCCTCGGTCACGCTGATGGTTGATCAGGCCAATCAAATCTTTCTGGAAAGCGGTGTGCCCTTCCAAATCCGGCAGGCCAGTCTGTGGAAGGCGACTCACCGGGCGATGACGGCGATGGACGGCGGGATTAGCGTCACGGCTCCCAATCTTCTGGGCGCGGGCTATCCCACCGATGCGCCGGCATGGACGGAGACGCAGGCACCCGTGCGCCCCGACTATTCCAACGGCGACAACAAGCTCTGGACGGTCTGGAATCCGTGGAAAGGCACGGTGGGCGTGACGACGTGGAATCAAAAACAGGCGATGGAAGGCGTGTACCAGCCCACGATGGTGAACGTCAAGAAAACGGAGGTGGCGGACTACCTCAAGTGGATCACCAACCGCAGCAACAGCCTGCTCTACGGCGACCAGTACTGGAAATCAGGAAAACTCTTCACCGGCGCCGTGATTGAATACGTTGAGGCCAACAACACCAAGCAGTATTTCCAGCAGCACCGCACCGCCAGCAACCTCGCCACCCGCGCCATCGTGCCCTTGCCCACCAACGGCGCGCCGATGAAGTTTGTTGGCAATTCCGACTATGCCACCCTCAGCACCATCGTGCAGCACGATCCAGGCTCGGGCGTGGCCGGGTTCATCACGGCCAACACCAGGTTGTATTTTAGAAATGGCAATGCGACGGGCCGGTTTTCGTTGCACTCCAAGTCGGCGCACGCCTCCAACGGCAGTTTTCCGGTGCAAATCGGCGCGGACGATCCGCCCTTGGATCCGCTCCCGGTGGGGTACTCGCTGGAGCTGGTTGAGCAGGACAACTACAGGGTTAATCCCTTCATCAATCTTCCCGCGGGCTTCACATGGCGGCTGGAACCTGATAAGGCGGGAAAATCGCGCATGTACAAGGAGAGTGTCAATCGCGCCGTGGCGGTGGGGCCGGTGGACGATCCGCTCTCCAGCACCGCGATCAAGGCCTTTGGCCCTGGCGATGCCACGCCGCCCACGAGCATCAAGGACGATAATGCCACCAACCACACGCCGGTGCAGCGCTACGAGCTGGACACCAGCGACCTCGTCCCCGGCATCGCCAACGGGACCTATTATGGCAATGTGTACAACCCGCTCTATTCGGGTGTGCTGGGGCTGCGGATGGACCTCAACGGGTCCGACTACGCCTCGATTGATTTCAATGGAACGCCGCTGGCCTCCGCGCTGCTGCCGGTGCGCTATCCCAACCTGCACCGGTTTCAGGAGACGCCCTTTGTGCCCACCGCCTTGGCCGCCGACCCCCGGGCCGATCTGGTCATCCTGCTCACCGAAAACCTGGCGGGCAGCGCAGGCATCGCCACCAAGTACATGAACATCACCCCGGCCGATCCGGCCCGAACCATCGGGCGGGGGATGTCGCCCGAGCCCAACAAGGTTCAGGAAAAGACCGCCGACTATCACGAGGGCGACCTGTTGGGCGGCAGCAGCCGCATGTTGGAGCGATCCTTCACGTCGCTGCCGGTGACCGGCACCATCAACACTTCCACGACCTCGCTGGGGAGCAGCGGGTTGGTGGCGTACTATCCCTTTGACGGCAATCTGACCGACTCCAGCGGCAATGCCCACCACGGCGTGCTCTCCTTGGGAACGGCCGCCTACACCACCGACCGCCTTGGCGTGGCGGCAAAGGCGCTCAGTCTGGATGGCACCCAGCGCGTGGAGGTGACGGCGGGCGCGTCCGTTTTCAATTTCAACAGCACCACCAGCTGGGCGGTGAGCGCGTGGATCAAGCCCAACGATATCGCGGCCGAAGGCGGCATCTTGAGCCAGGCCGATTCGGCGACGGGCGTGGTGAACTACCAGATGGGCCTGCGCAATTCCAGGTTGAGCAGCGAGAGTCCGCCGCTCAGTCCGGTCACGGGCGGCAACTCGGGCGCGGTGCTGGGTGGCACGGGCGAATGGAAGCACCTCATGTATGTGTATGACCGCACCGCGCGCGGCGGCACCGGCGGGTCCTCCTCGTGGACGGGCTTCGGGAAAGTCCAGCGTTACATCAACGGCATGCTCTTTGATGAGATTGGCATGAATGCGCCCTCGGGCGTGGGCGCAGGCGACCGGCTGTTGCTGGGCGACAACGCGGCGGGGACGGCGCCCTTTGCCGGTGCGCTGGATGAGGTGCGCGTGTACAGCCGCTCCTTCACGGGCACGGAGGTTCGCCAGCTTTACGGCAGCGAGAAGAACGCCACCGCGTTTGATGCCCTCACGGGCCTCGCCTTCCACTACCCCTTTAATGGCGCCTCCACCGCCGACTTGAGCGGCAACACCAACACGGGCGTGGTTTACAACGGTGCGTCGCACCCGCGGCCCGACCGCTACGGCAACGCCAATGGTACGCTCTCACTCGATGGCGTGAATGATTACATGCGCTCCACCAAGACCACCAACTTCCCGCGCGGGCCCGGCGCCTTCACCTATTCGGTGTGGCTCAAGCCCGGCAGCCTGCTTTCCCCGGACAGCCGGCTGGACTTGCTGACGGGCCACGGCGCGGGGGTGCCCTCGCAGGTGTTTGTCAACGAAGGCAACGGCTCGTTGCGCCCCTTCGTGGGCGATCACCAGGTGTCGGGCACCTCGGGCAACGCCACCACCAGCGTGGCGGTGGGCGATCTCAACAACGACGGCTACAACGATTTCGTGCTGGGCAACTGGCGCCAGCCCAGCGTGGCCTTCCTCAACAACGGCAACGGCGACTTTGGCGCGGGCATCATGGTCTCCGCCGACGCCAATGACACCCGCGACATCAAGCTGGGCGACATCAACCGCGACGGCAACCTCGACCTCGTGGTGGCGCGCGACAACGGCCAGTTCAACCTCATCTACATGGGCCGCGGTGATGGCACCTTCCAGCCGGCCGTTGAAATCGAGCCTTCCTCGCAGCTGCTCTTCGACGACAAGATTGGGCTGGTGGTCCACTACCACTTTAGCAATGGCACGCTGCTGGACGCCAGCACGTCGGCCAACCACGCCAACGCCACCGGATTGCCCGCGCTGGCACCGGGCGTGGGGCCCTTGCCGGTTCCCAACAGCGCCTACCGGTTTAATCCCGTCACGGGCGCGGGCGCGATGCAGCGGCAATACATCACGAGCAAAACGGCCAATGGGTTTCCGTCAGGCACGGGCAATTTCACCGTTCTGGGCTGGGTGAATCCCAAGTCCTTTTTCGGCATGGACGGGCTGCCCGATGTCATCACCGGCGTGGGCGGCGGCCCCTTGCGCATCCACCCGGGCTACGGCAACGGCTCGTTCGCCTCGCCCCGCACTTTTGGCGGCGTGAGCGACACGACGGCGCTTTTGGTGCGCGATGTGGACGGCGACGGCGATCCGGACGTGGTGCAGGGTGCCTACAACCAGCTTAACCGCGTGCATCTGCTGCACGGCAACGGCACCTTTTTGGCCAGGGACATTGGCACGGCGCCGGGCGAAGCCAATCGCACCCTGTCGCTGGCGATGGCCGATTTGAATTTGTTGCCGGCGGTTGGCCTGCCCGATCTGGTGGTGGGCAACGCCCATCCCGACCGTGACGTGGTGTACAAGAACATGGGCAACGGCTCGTTTGTGAAGGTCGAGGAAATCATCGGGATGCAGCCCATGAACCCCATCCCGACAGGCGCCATCTGCCATTTCAAGATGGACGGCTCGCTGGCGGCCGACGTCGTGCGCGACTTTGCCGTCAATGAGTGCAACGGAACCGTGACGGGCTGGGGTGTGAGCGTCAATGCCACCACCAGCCGGCACGGGCGTCTCAATAACGCCGTGGTGGTGGACGGCTACAACGGCGGTCGCATCTCCTGGCCGGCCAGCAACGCCACCACGTGGTTTGGCGACATCCCTGCGCTGAGCATGTCGCTGTGGGTGAAACCCATGGGAACCCAAGCCACCGCGCGAACCGTGCTCAGCTGGACCTCGGTGGCGTACGCCACGGTGGATGGCTTTGCGTTGCTGTTGCCGGAGAACGCGTATGGCGGCCGGTTTCAATATTTCTCGAGGTCGGTCAACTGCTTAGGCGGCGCGTGGCCCGCCGGCTGGGCCAACACCGGCTGGCAGCACATCGTGGTCATCCGCAAGCTGGTCACGGCGTTTAACAACGAGTCGCTCGAGATTTATCTCAACGGTAGCCTCAATAATGTGCAGGTCTCCACCGGGCCGCCGGGGGTCAACGTAAATCCTTCAGGGGCGTTCGCGCTGGGCGCGTGGGCCAGCGGCGGCGGGCAGCCCTCCCACTTTGGCGTGGACGACATGCGCGGCTACCGGCGCGTGCTGAGCGCGACGGAGATTCTGGAGTTGTACAACGAAAGCGCGCCGGTCTTTCAGGAGTCCAAGGGCCACAGCCGGTCTGTGGCGCTGGCTGATCTCAACAACGACGGCAAGATGGAGCTCATCGTGGGCTCGGATGGAAACGGCACGATGGTGTACCAGAAGAACCTGGATGGCGCCATCACCGATCCCCAATTGTTGGCCCGGCGCTTTGGCGTGGTGCGCTATCTGAGCAGCGGCGCGGCCTTTAATCGCACGAGCTCCGTGTGGGTGGGCAACGCCACCGGAGGAACCATGCCCGACATCATCGAGGGCAACGACAACGCCTCCACCATGCTCTACCGCACGCTGGGGTATCCTTTCATCAACTTCACACCTCCCTACAACGACTGGCGATATCAAAAACCGGTGATGAGCGGCGCCACGCCCATCCCGCCGCCGGGCGAGACTTGGGTTGCACGGGATTCCAACCGCAATTGGTCGGCCGTGGCGTCGTCATCCAATGGCTCAAAGTTGGTCGCCACGGTGATGGGCGGCCAGATCTACACGTCCACTGACCTGGGCGCCACGTGGGGAGTGGGCGGGAGTGCCGTCGGCAACTGGAGCGCGGTCGCTTCTTCTGCTGACGGGGTGAAACTGGTCGCAGCCCGATCCGGCGCAGGCGTCGGCCAGATTTACACCTCACCGGATGCAGGCGCCACGTGGGCTTTGCAGGGTTTAAGCCCGACGCGCGATTGGACGGCGCTGGCCTCGTCCGCGGACGGCACCAAGCTTGTGGGGGTGGGCAATGCTTCCGAGCTTTTCACCTCCACCGATTCGGGAGCGAACTGGACCCCGCGGAGTTCCGCGCGGGTGTGGGCCGACGTGGCAGGCACTCCCGACGGGGTTCGTCTGGTGGCCTGCGAGGCGGGAGCGGCAGGGCGAATCTACGTGTCCATCGATTCGGGGGTGACTTGGGCGCTGGGCGGCAATGCCACCTATCCGGTGGGCAACTGGGCGGGAGTGGCCTGTTCTGACGACGGCTTCCGGATGGTGGCGGTGATGAATGGCGGCCAGGTCTACACCTCGGTTGATGTGGGCACCACATGGACGCCGCAGGTGGCCAGCCCCACCGCGGCATGGAAGGCCATCGGCGCCAACCTGACGGCGCAGTGGCTGGTGGGGGTGACGACCGGGGGCAACATTTACACCTCTACCGACTCGGGCGCGACTTGGAGGGCGAGTGACAGCGCCCGCGCATGGACCTGCGTTGCCTCGTCGAGCAATGGCATGGACCTGGTGGCGGGCGTGAATGGCGGCCAGATCTACACCTCCAACGCGCTGGTGTCGGGCACCCGCGCCATCCGGCTCATGCAAGTGATGGGCCCCATCGCCACGCAGCACGATGTGGTGAGCGGCAGGCATGGCAATGCCAGCCAGATCTACGCGGGGAATGGCACGGGCTTCTTCGCATCGGGGCTGGTGTACAGCGGGCTGGATGACAACACCACGGCGATCGAGATCGCCGACATGAACCGCGATGGCATCGCCGACATCCTGGCCGCCAACGAGGATGGCCCGGACAAGGTGTATCTGGGCGATGGAGCTGGCAACTTTCAGACAATGCTGCTGCCCGGTTCGGCCGGCAACTCGACGTGCATCGGCGCGGGGGACTTCACCGGGCCGGGGCGCCAGACCATTTTTGCCAACCGCAGGCTGGGGGCGTTTGAACTGCACCTCAATGCGGGCGATTCCACCCGGCCCACCGAGGCGGCGATGGAGTTTTACACGGCCGGCGACGACGTCACGCCCCTGCTCACCAGCGCCAACATGACGTGGGATCCCAACCAATGGTACTTCGTGGCCGTCCGGCGCGAGGGCGATGTCCTGACACTCTTCCGCGACGGCGTGGCCATGGCGAACGCCACCGATGCATCGGGCCTGGGCAACACGGCCACGCTGGCCGAACGAATCCTCGATCTGGGCTACCGGCCTGCTTTGCAGGGCGGCCACTTCCCCTTGAACGGCAATGTGGACGATTTTCGCATCTACACGAAGCCCCTGTCCGACTCGGAGATTGCCCAGCTCTACAACATGAACGCGCCCACGCTGGCGGCGTCAACGGAGTTGGTGGGGCATTATTCCTTCGACTACGTGGCCACCGACAATCCCGTGGGCACGGTGCTGCGCGATGAAAGCGGGCGCAACAACAACGGCACGCTGGGAGGCGCCACGGCGCCGCTGCCCACCTTCGACAAACTGGGGAGAGCGGCCTCGGCGCTGCTCTTTGACGGAGTGGATGACGTGGTGACCATCGCACCGGCCACCGCCGCCAACTTTGGCGACTTTAACATCAACGCCACACAGAACCTCACGGTGGCGTTGTGGGCGCTGCCCAACACGCTTTCCAAGCCCAACAACCCCATCCTCACGCTGCGGGATGGCTCCGGCAACGCCTACTATCAGATGGAGTTTAACAGCAGCATCTTTGCCACGGCGATGCCGCCCGTGGGCCCGGCTGGCAATGGCACCTTTGCGGTGAACCCCGGCTGGCGCTTCTTGGTCTTGGTGCTTGATCGCACCGCTTCGGAAATCCGCCGCTACGTGGACACGCGGCTCTGCGATGTCATCCCGATCAGCCTGCCGGCGGGGACGCTGACGGGCACGCAGCTGGTGCTGGGGGCCAACGACGCCAGCGACGCGTTCTTTGAGGGCGTGCTCGATGATCTGCGCATCTACAACCGGGCGCTCTCACCGGGCGAGGTGGCGCAGCTTTACCAGAAGATGCCCTCGGACATTCCCACCGACTCGCGGGGCGTGGCCATGGCGGATCTCAACAACGACGGCGATCTGGATCTGTTCTTTGCCAACTACAACCAAGAGAGCATCTGGTTTGAGAACAACGGCACGGGAGGATTCCCGTTGGCGCGGCGGATTTACACCGGCGACATTTTCCGGTCCACCTCCATCGCCGTGGGCTCCATCAACGGCGACGCGACTCCGGATCTGGTGCTGGGCAACGAAGGCCAGCCCTCGGTGTGGTACCGCTCCTTTGGTTCCGGCGACGCGTTCAATCCGAAGGTCAATGTCTCCACCGACGCCAACCAAACCCAGGCCGTTCTGCTGGTGAACGTGGTGGGAACCGCGGCGCTGGACCTGGTCTCCATCAACCGCAACGAACCGAGCAAGATTTACCAGAACCTTGGGGGGGCATGGTCGTTGCCGTCCTTCTTGGATCCCGCGCAGGCTTCGTATGATTCAACCTCGGTGGCCGCCGGCGATGTGGATGGCGACGGGCTTGTGGATCTGGTGGTGGGCAACAACGGTGTGGCCAATCGGGTTTACAAGAACAACTTAGGCACCTTTGCCAACGGCATCGCCATCACCAGCGCCACCACCGGCAACTGCACTGCCGTGGCGCTGGCCGACTTCGCCGGCGACCGGCGCGTGCTGCTTTCCAACCAGAAGGACGCGGGCGGCCGCGCCGACGCCTTCTCCATCCATCTGCTGCCGCTGGACAAGAACAACACGGCGCACGTGCAGTACTACGCAGGCGGGCTGCTCATGACCGAGTCCACCACCGACTGGAACTTTGATCCCGCAAGCTGGCATCATCTCGTGGTGACCCGGCGCGATCCGTTTGATGCGACCAACCCCAACGGCGTGCGCATGTACTTGAACGGTTCATCCATCGGCACCGGGACGGCGGCCATGGGCAACTCCGCCATCGGCGCGGCCGAGGTGATTGACACGGGTTATCGCAAGTGCACCGACCAGTTCCCGATGAAGGGAGAACTGGACGACCTGCGCCTCTACAACCGCGCGCTCAATGATGCGGAGGTCGTGGAACTCAACTTGGCCGACCAACCCCCGCCGCCCAACGTCAACCCGTACCAGGGGCTCGTGGCGTGGTACCGGCTCGCGGCCAATGGGCTGGACTCGGCCGGGGTGTACAACCTGCACGGCACCATGAGCGGCCCGGTGCCCACCGTGGGTGTGGTCAACGATAGCAGCGGCGCACTGGAGTTTAACGGCAGCCGGCGCGACGTGGTGAATGTGGGCCACCATGCCGCGCTCAATGGCAATGCGTCGGCCGGCTTGAGTTTCACGGCCTGGGTGAAGACGTCGTCGGCCGGCACGCTCTCGGGCACGCTGGCGGCGAAGGACGGCACGATTGGCAGCTGCGGCTGGCGCGTGGAGGTGAATGCCACCACAGGCCGCGTGCAATTTCTGACCAGTCCCAACGGGACGACAGTCAACACGCTGGTCGGCGTGCAGCCGGTGAACGACGGCGCCTGGCACCATGTTGTGGTGACGATCGGTCCCGGCGGCCGGCGGATTTATGTGGATGGCTTTCTGGATGGCAGCTCGGGCGCAGGCACGGCGCTCTTTGCCACCACGGCTGAATTCATGCTGGGCATGGACAGCATGACGCTGCCCACGGTGAACGGGCCGCTCACCGGGCGGCTGGATGAGGCGCGCGTGTATGACACCGAGATTTCGGCGGCGAGGGTGGCTGCCATCCACGCGGCGGAGAAGCCGGGAATCGAAGGCTATGCGACCATCAGGGTGCACTTTGTGGGCGACAGGCTGACGGCCGGCGACAGTGTGCGCCTGGAGCTCTTCAATGATGTGGACACGAAGCAGGCGCCCTTCTTCAGCCAGATCTTTACCACGGGGGGCGATTCCATCACCCACACCTTCATGTCCAATGCCACGGGCAATGCGTGGCAGAACCTGCGCGGTGCGTGGCGCCTGAAGGGGATCGCCGGCTCGATAACGGCGGACTCAGTGGATATCGAGGTGCGCAGCGGCCAGTTTGTGTTTGGCCTGACCCAGACCATGAACCAGGTGCCCGGTCAATCGCTCTACAATTTCAACGCGCAGATCAACCGCGATGTGTACTCCGCCGGCGTGGTGCAGCTCTCGCAAGCCACGGCGCAGTACAGCTTCTGCCACGAGATCGGGCATCTCTTGAGCGCCAGTCATGGCATGGGCGACGACGTGGCCGTCGGCATCCTCGACGCCAGCCACACCTTCAGCCCCTTTGGTTCGCACTTTAATTACGTGCGTGATGAGTACCTCTCCATGGGAAACCACTTCACCGCCTTTGGAGGCACGTCGGGGGCCGCCGGAACCTTTGGCAAGTTCTGCACCATCATGGCCTACACGCGCAATGGCGTGTACAAGCGCATTCCCTACTATTCCAGCCCGAGCGTCGTTTATTTGGGCGTGCAGACGGGCCACAGCCGCGATCACTACCTGCCTCCCCCCTTCGGCAATTTCAATCAGGCGCTCTACATGGACAACGTCCGGGCCATGGGGGTCGTCGGCAAGGTGGTGGTGCAGTATCGCGATGTGAACGGCACGGGCCGTCCGGTGGATCCCAGCACCGTTCCCGCCCCGTTCACGCCGCCACAGGGCGTGCCCTTGATCACCACGATGGCGACGGCCCCGGTGGGCGGCAATGCCACGCAGGTGGCCGTGCTAAACCCCGCGAACCCGACTACGCCGGCCGATGGACTAAAACCGCCTGCCACCACGCCCGGCACAAGCGGCGGCTCTCCGGCCAGCGGCACAAATCCCATCACCACACCCAAGGCGTCGAGCCCAGGCTCACCGACCGGCCGCCAGCCCTCGACAGGCTTGGGTGGGGCCACCGGCTCCACCGGAACGAAACCCCCGGCGGGAGGGACGATTGGCGGCACCACGCCGACGCCGCAACCGACACCCACCAACACCACGCCGCGTCCAACCGTGCCGGTCATCCCCACCACCCCTCGTGTGGCCACTGTGCCCAACGACCAGTTTGAAAACAGCATTCTCCTGCAGCCCAAACCGCTGGCCGATGCCAGCCTCTTGGCGTCGGACAACGGCCACAACATGGGGGCCACCGGAGGGGCCAATGAATCGGCGGGCCTGCGCTCGGACGACGGCCGTCAGGTGTTTTACGGCAAGTCGGTGTGGTGGGTGATGCAGGCGGCGCGCGAGGGCGAATACGAACTTGAGGCCTCCACACAGGGCAGCAACATTGACACGACGCTGAGCGTATTTCTGCCGGGCATGGGCGCTCCCCTGTCCAATGACAACGGCGCGGGCGTGGCGCCCGCCAGCCGCGTGGTGGTGCCGCGGGTGCGGCTCAAAGCGGGCGACCGCGTGTACTTCGCCGTGGACGGGGTGGACGGCGCCGAGGGCAGGCTGCGAATCTCGGTGCGCCTAAAGCCCGTCAACGCCGCGGGCGCTTCCAAGCCCTAGTTTCAGAGCCCCGGGGCACGCACTTTCCAGAGCGTGCCAGAGCGGGTCTTTGCTACGCTGCTACGCCCACTTCCATTCGCCGCGCCCGGGACGCCCCAGCAGCCCATTGGCTTCCTTGTCATCGGCGAATTGGTACGACTTGGGATCCCACTTGAGCTTGCGGCGGAGTTGATAACCCAGGTTGCCCAGCGAACAGAGAATGGAGGTGTGCACGCCCGCCGTCACGTGGGCCACGGGGCGCCTGCGGCTGCGGATGCAGTCCAGCCAATGGCGGCGGTGGCTGGTGCCGATGTCAGGAAGGCGGAAGGCGGTCTTCTCCTGGGGATCGGTCAGGATTCCCACGGGCTTGCTCTCCAGCTTGTTGCGGTCCACGTACAGGGTGCCTTCAGTGCCCTCAAACGTGCAGCCGCTGGGCCCGCCGTGGATGAGCTCGACCCCGTCGCCGTACACAAAGCGCAGTCCCTGCTGCGCGTCATCCTGCGGGGGGATGATTTCCGCGGGGCCAACCTCGTCGCGATCCAGCGCCCATTGCGCGATGTCAAAGTGGTGCGCGCCCATGTCGGCAAGTCCGCCGCCGGCGTACTCGCGGTACGTGCGCCAGGCGGGGAAGTGGCCGTGCACGTTGAGCGGGCAGAGCACCTGGTTAAACGCGCGCAGCGGCGCCGCGCCCAACCATAAATCCCATTCAAATCCCGCGGGTGTCGGTTCGGCGATGAGATCACATGGCCTGGCGGGCCCGCCGACGCCCACGCGCACGCGCAGGATCTTCCCCAGCCGCCCGTTGCGCACGCGCTCCACGGCCGTCCGGAATTTCCCTCCAAACTCGGTGCGCTGCTGGCTCCCCGTCTGAAACACAATCTCGTGTTTTCTCGCCGCCTGAAGGACGGCCAGGGCTGCGGCCACCGTCACCGTGAGGGGCTTCTCGCAGTACACGTCCTTCCGGGCCTCGGCGGCGGCGATGCAGGCATTGGCGTGCCCGTGATCGGGCGTGCCAATGACGACGGCGTCGATGTTCCGGTCGGCGATCAACTGGCGGAAATCCAAGTGCGGTCGGCAGCCTTTGAGCCCGCCGTATTGCTTGTCCACCATGCCCAGCGCGTGGTCGCGGCGCGGCGCCGCAATTTCGGAAATGCCCAGCACGCGACAGTCGGTCTGCCCGAAGAAGTAGCCCAGATGCCCGCGGCTCTGGATGCCCACGCCGATGAAGCCCAGATTGATCGCCCGGCTGGGTGGATCGGCCCATGCCGCAGCGCGGATGATGTTGGGGGCGGCCACCGCCGCCGCAGCAGCCTTGAGAAATCGCCGGCGATTCATGGGTTCTTCGGGGTCGGATTTTCGGGGGTCGGAGCGGTGCGCGACTTGTGAAGTTCGAGCAGCCGGCGCCCTTCGGCAACGCTGATTTTCTTGACGGGCAAATCCCATCCCAGCGTGTCGCCATTGGGCTTGAATCCGTTGCCATCGGCGTCCACGAAGATGGGATTGTGGTAGGCGCACGGGCGGATCGTGGACTGGCTGCTCGTGCCATAGCCCTTGGACAAGTCGCTGCCACCACCGTAGGCGACCACGATGAGATGCGCGTCGGCCGTGAGGGGCACGGCGATGTCGCGGTCAAACTTCACGACGCCCGCGGCGAAGTCTTCCGGGTGCGACTGGCGGGTGAAGTTCAAAGACGGCACGGCGCGGCCATTGACAAGCACCTGCACGCGGTCGATGTCCACCCAGTCGGTGCATTGCACGCGCACGTGCAGGGTGATGGCGCCGTTGGCGCGGGTTTGTCCACCGGCGATGGTGCCGTCCTCGGCGCGCACCTCCAGGAAGGGGCCGGTGGTGAGCACCGTGCGTCCAGCCTTGGCGTTGCGGCTCATCTCCTGCCAGCGAATCTGGGCGGGCGCGTCGGTGCTGCTGGGAATGTACATGCGCCATCCGCCAACGCCATTGCCGTACACCGAGTGCGCGTCGCACACCGCCACCCCCCAGTAGCGGTGGCCACGATTGAGCATCTGAAGCCAGATGAATTCGCGGCTGTAGGACAACTCCTCGCGCCCGTCGCGCCCGCGCCCGATTCGAAATGGAACGGGATCCAGGATGGCGCTCGCTCCATAGTTCTGGGTTTCGACTCCGTCAATGAGGCCCTCCAGGCCGGCAAACCCGCCGTCAAACCGGCCGTCGCCGTCGCGGTCGGTGAACTTCTCCACCATGTCGGGGTGGTTGATCTGGATCCAGCGGTCGGCGGGGGCGTCATCCCAAGTGCGCAGGTTGATGGCATTGAGGCGGGGATCAGTCTGGTGCGTGGGCGCGCCGTTATTCTGCACAAAGGGGGTGGGCCGGAAGGGGAACGAGTTAAAATGCGAGCCCGCGCCCGACCCCGTCAGCTCCAGGCCCACCACGGTGCTGAGTTCATTGGTCAATCCCAGGCGGCGGATGTGGGGCCACCAGTCGTAGATGCGGTTGTGTTCGGTGGTGGGCGCAAACTCGATGTGCTCGGCGGCGAGATTGATGATGCGGTCGTCAGTGCCGCAGTGATTGTCGCCGCTGGGCGTGGAGTGGTTGTGGAAATCGGCGCTGACCCAGCCGCGCGTGTCCACGAGCCGCTTGAGCGTGGCGCGCGCCATCGTGACCTCGCCGGGCGTCACGCGCAGCGTCTGCTCCCAGTGCCCGTACTCGATGCCACGGGTGACGATGACCTTGTACATGCCTGGATCCAGCGGCACCGTGAAGTCGCCGCGTTCGCTGTGCCATTGGTCCACGCAGCCATGCGCGCGAGTCTGGGGGCCCAGCTTGGGCGCGGGCGTCCCGGCCAGCCCGATAAACTGCGCCTTGCAGGGGATGCCTTTGCCCGCCTCGTCCTTGATTTCAAACGCGATGGCCGAAGGCGCCTGCATCTCGGCCGTGAGAGGCGCGGGGTTCTTCCCGTCCACCTCCAGTGTCCGCGTCAGGGGGGCGCGCCCACGATCCACGATGTCCGCCGAGTAGCTTCCGGCGGGCAGGTGCAGCGCGAAATTCCCCTGTGCGTCCGGATAGACCGGCACGAACGCCTTGCCCGAACGCAGCGTGATTTCCGCGGTGGCCACCCCGCGCGCGCCTGAGCGCACCGTGCCGCTCAAAAGCGAGGTCTGTCCCAGATGGGACCACGAGAAGACTTCGCCAACCGCCTCGCCGGGCGACTTTCCCACCGTGAGGTAGCGCGTGAAATTGGTGGACTGCCCCGGTGCCAGCGTCACCTGCGTGGGCGGCGTGATGAGTTTGCTGCCCGGAGCGCCCTGGCCTTCCAGCCATCCCAGCGCGTAGCCGCACTTGTCGGCGGGGTCGACGGCGTTAAACCAGCGCACGCCCAGGAACACGCTGTTGGTGCTGGCGGGCTTGAGGAAATCTTCCACCGAGCCGCTCGCGGTTTCGTTGGACTCGTTTCGGTAGGTGGTGCGCACGAGCAACCCGCGCATGCTGTCGTTGAGGATGTATTGGTGGCGCTTGTAGAGGCCGCCATTGGCGGCGGCGCTGACCACCGTCTCCACCACGGCCTGGGCCAGCGCGCCTTCCCCAGACGAGTCGCCGATGCGCACGTAGGACACGTCGCCGCGCTGGTTGCCCGGGGAAAAAATGGTGAGCTGGTCGTTGTGGGCGCCGCGCAGGGTGAGGTCGTAGAGGCAGCCAGGCGTGATGCCGGCATCGCCATAGAACGTGCTCATGTCGGCGCGGCGCATGGGCTGATCGCCCGACACGAGCGCCTCGACAAAGTCATTGCGCAGCACGAAGTCGCCGATGATGCCATCGGCCTCCTTGCCACGGGGCAGTTGGGAGGTGTTCTTGGGGCCAATCTCAAACACGGCCGTCGCGGCCGCGCAGGCGAGGAGCGGGGAGAACCCGAGGGCAAAGGTAAGGAGGCGCTTCATAGGCACGGTGGTCGCCTGTGACGTTAGGCCCGGCGGATGGCTTGGGCAAGCTCGCATTGGCATTCCTTTGCCTTGTCTTTCGCACCCTGCTATAAGCCCACCCGCAAATGGCAAAGCACCGGACCGACGCCGGCGGGAAATCTGCAAGACTCAAGCTGCTCGCCGCCAACCGAAACGAAATCGCGATTCGCATTTTTCGAGCCGCCACCGAGCTGGGCATCGGGACCGTCGGCATCTACGCGCAGGAGGATCGTCTGTCCGTCCACCGCTTCAAAGCGGATGAAGCCTACCTGGTGGGCGCGGGCAAAGGCCCCGTGGGTGCGTACCTGGACATCGAAGGCATCGTCGCACTGGCGGCGCAGAAGGGCGCAGACCTCATCCATCCGGGCTACGGATTCCTCTCGGAGAATGCGGATTTTGCCGAGGCGTGCCTGAAGGCGGGCATCACCTTCGTCGGGCCGCGCCCGGAGCTGCTGCGGCAGATGGGCGACAAGACCCAGGCGCGCACGCTGGCGCGGGTCGCGGGCGTTCCCATCCTGCCCGGCACCGACGAGCCCATCAAGACGCGCTCCAAGGCGCTGGCCACGGCCCGGCACATCGGTTTTCCGCTCATCATCAAGGCCGCCTTTGGCGGCGGCGGACGCGGCATGCGCGAGGTCCACCGGCCGCGCGATCTGGAAAGGCTCATGGACGAGGCGCGCGGCGAGGCCGACCGCGCCTTCGGCAACCCGGCGGTCTTCCTTGAAAAATACGTCGCGCACGCCAAGCACATCGAGGTGCAGATCCTGGGCGACCAGCACGGGAACATCCTTCACCTCCACGAGCGCGACTGCTCCGTGCAGCGGCGTCATCAAAAGGTGGTGGAGATCGCGCCCAGCGTCGGTCTGGATGAGGGCGTTCGCAAGGAGCTCTGCGCGGCCGCGGCGGCGCTGGCGCGTCATGTGCGCTACGACAACGCGGGCACGGTCGAGTTCCTCTACGACATGGACACGCGCGCGTGGTACTTCATCGAGATGAACCCGCGCATCCAGGTGGAGCACACCGTGACGGAGATGATCACGGGCATCGACCTCGTGCGCGCGCAAATCCAGATCGCGCAGGGCCACGCGCTGCACGGGCCCGAACTGGCCCTGCCGGTCCAGTCGGATGTTCAGCGCAACGGCTACGCCGTGCAATGCCGCGTTACCACGGAGGATCCCGCCAACAACTTCACGCCCGACTACGGCCGCATCCTCACCTACCGGTCGGCGGCGGGGTTCGGCGTGCGCCTGGACGGCGGCATGGGCGACGCCGGCAGCGTCATCACGCCCTACTACGACTCGCTGCTGGTGAAGATCACCGCGCAGGGCATGACCTTTCCCATCGCGCTCGACCGCATGAACCGGGCGCTGCGCGAGTTCCGCATTCGCGGCGTGCAGACCAACATCCCGTTCCTTGAGAACGTGGTGGAGAACGCGGCCTTCCGCAGCGGCATGGCCACCACCTCGCTGATTGATACGACGCCGGAGCTCTTCGCCTTCCACCGCCGCCGCGACCGCGCCACGCGCCTGCTCAACTACATCGGCGACATCGTGGTGAACGGCAACGCGCAGGTGAAGGGCCGCCCCCTGGTGGAGGCGTTTCCAATGCTGCGTGTTCCGGCGGCCGACACCGCCCCGCCACCACCGGGCACGCGCCAGTTGCTCCAGGAGATGGGGCCCCAGGCCTTCGCCCAATGGGTGTGCCGGCAGAAGCGCCTGCTGGTGACCGACACCACCCTGCGCGACGCGCACCAGTCGCTCTTTGCCACGCGCCTTCGCACGGCCGACATGCTGCGCATCGCGCCTGCGCTGGCCCGCCGCGCGCCGGGGCTTTTCAGCCTGGAGATGTGGGGCGGCGCCACGTTTGACACCTCCATGCGGTTCCTGCGCGAGGACCCGTGGCAGCGCCTGCGCCAGCTGCGCGAGGCCGTGCCCAACATCTGTTTCCAGATGCTCTTCCGGGGGGCCAACGCCGTGGGGTATTCGGACTACCCCGACAACGTGGTGGCCGGATTCGTGCGCCACGCCGCCGCGGTGGGCGTGGACATCTTCCGCATCTTTGATTCGCTCAACTACCTCCCCAACGTGAAGGGGGCGATGGAGGCGGTGCAGAAGACCGGCGCGGTGTGCGAGGCGACCCTGTGTTATGCCGGCGACATCCTCGACCCCCGGCGCGACAAGTACCCGCTGCGGTACTACGTGAAGCTGGCGCGCGAGCTGGAGAAGATGGGCGCGCACATGATCGCCGTGAAGGACATGGCGGGCATCTGCCGGCCCTACGCGGCGTTCCAGCTCGTGAAGGCGCTCAAGGAGGCCGTGGGCCTGCCCGTGCATTTCCACACGCATGACACGAGTGGCGTCAATGCCGCCTCGGTGCTCAAGGCCGCCGAAGCCGGCGCGGACATCGTGGATCTGGCGGTTGCGTCGATGTCCGGGGCCACCAGCCAGCCCAATCTCAATTCCGTGGTGGCGGCCTTGCAGCACACGCCGCGCGACACGGGTTTGGATCTGGCGACGTGGAACGAGTTCTCCGACTACTGGGAGGGGGTGCGGCGGTATTACGCCGCGTTTGACACCGGGCCGCGCAGCGGGCTGGGCGACATCTACGAGCACGAGATGCCCGGCGGGCAGTACACCAACCTGCGCGAGCAGGCCGAGGGCATGGGGCTGGGCAGGCGGTGGAAGGAAATCGCGCGCACCTACGCCGAGGTCAACCGCCTCTTTGGCGACATCGTGAAGGTGACCCCATCAAGCAAGGTGGTGGGCGACATGACCATGTTTCTCATCTCGCGCGGCATCCGGCCAGCGGATGTCGTGAATCTGGAGCCGGGCAGCATGGCCTTCCCGCAGTCGGTCATCGACATGATGCAGGGGCGGCTGGGCAGGCCTTTGGGCGGGTGGCCCAAGGACGTGCAGCGGGTAGTTCTGGACAAGCGCCAGCCTCTGCGCGGGCGCCCCGGGGCGGGAGTGCGGCCGCTGGATCTGGAACGGGCCGCAAAGAAGCTCGAGGTGCATCTCGGGCGCAAGCCCAGCGAAGATGACTTGTACTCGTGGCAGATGTATCCGGAAGTGTTCCTGGAGTATCACGATTTTCGCCGCCGCTTCGGCGACGTCTCCGTGCTTCCCACGCCCACCTACTTTTACGGGCTGGCGCTGGGCGAGGAGGTGAGCGTGGACATCGAGGAAGGGAAGACGCTTTACATCAAGCTCATCAACATCGGGAGCGCGGACGCCAAGGGCGCGCGCACGCTGACGTTTGACTTGAACGGCTACCCCCGCGAGGCGGAAATTGCCGACCGATCCCTGACGCCCAAGCAGAAGGCGACGCCCAAGGCCGATCCGGCCAATCCCCTGCATGTGGGCGCGCCCATCCCCGGCATCATCACCGCGCTGGCCGCGGGCGTGGGCGGCAAGGTGGTCAAGGGCGACAAGCTTCTGACGATGGAAGCCATGAAGATGCAGACCACCGTGTACGCCCAATGCGACGGCGTCGTGGCGGTTCTCAATGTCGCCGTGGGCGCGTCGGTGGAGAGCAAAGACCTGCTGATGGAGCTTCGCGCGGGCTAGCGGCCAACTATGAAGGGCACGAAACGCGGCGACGCGTTCCCGGCGCGGGATGCGGGGTTTTGCAGGTCTACTTCAAAGAGGCGCTCGAGGTTATTGCCCGCTAGGTCTTCCAGCACCGAACCCACCACCACGCGGTAGCTTCCCTCCCGCCATGGCTGCGCCGGCTCGAACGCCCAGCGCCGCTCCCCCTCTCGCACTCGAATGTCGCCCGCCACCGGCTGGCCGTCGGCCGATTCCACAGTGAGCTGGCTGTGCAGCAGCGCCCAGTCCAGAGGCTCATCCAACAAGAGCTCCAATGGCTGGCGCGTGCCCTTCGGTGGCGCCGAAACCTTCCAGCGCGCCACGTCGGGCTGCGTGCGATCGGGCGGGCCGGCGCGAATTGTCTTGCCGAAGCTTTGGCCCAGTTCCGTCCCTGCGGTCGAGGCCCAATGCCGGGAGAGCTCCAGCCGATAGGATTTTCCCGGTGTCAGCACCGGGCCAAGCTCGACGTTTAGGTTCACGCCCGACTTCTGCCGCCCCGGATGAAACCACAACGTCAGGCGCCTGCCATCGGCCGACCATAACTCAGTTTCGCGAAACGGCTCGGCCACCTCGGCGCCATCCTCCGCGAGCAATCGCACGTGCCGGAGCAGGTCGCCCTGTTGCATGGGCTCTGAGAAATGGATGTAGAATTTCAAGTGGTTCGCGGGAACCTCCCTTCCGCTGGGATGGATGGCGCTTACGCGCGGCGCCGGCGCGGCACCCGACGGGATCCGAACCAGCCATATCAATGGCTGCGGCCCACCGGTTCCAAAGGTGTACGTGGCGCGGTAGTTCTGCCCGGCCATCAAGGGGAATTGCGGTGTGAAGACGAGCGTGCGGCCCTGCTGTTCGACGCGACCCAGCAGTGCCGTGGCGTTCGCTTGGGCGGGCGTCACTTGAAACTGGGTGGTGGCCGACGAACTCCACATGCCCTCGGCCGGTGCCGTAAGTGCAATCTGGTGGGCGCCCTCCACGACGGCATGATGCCAGCGGTAGCCCCGCGTCTGGGCGCAAGCCGACGCCAAGAGCAGCGACAATGCCAAGAGGGTGTTGAAGCGACCGCTGGGCATGGGTGGGCACCATCGCCTTGGCGCGCGAGGGCAGGCAAGTTCAATCGAGAGAAAGCCCTCTGTAACACCCGTGCCTCGAGGCCGTCTCTCATGTTCAAAGCCAACCCAGCATGGCCGAGTTGACCCATCGCAGTTCTCTTGGTGGGGGCGTTAGCAGCGGCATCGGGGATAAGTTCCCGGCTTTTGACTTTGCCGCACTGGCCCTTAGTGCTAGTTTGTCCCCAAGCTGCGCGGAGGCGCGGCCATTTCTCAGACGTTTTTCAGGGAGGTTGGAAACCAATTTTGGGTGGCAAGCCGGCGCAATGCGAGGCCGGTGAGTGGCATGGTGTACGCATCGTTCCAGGACTTTTGTGCGGGGGCGGGATTGGCCGCGCCGGAGGGGTTTGCCCGCCGGCAGGCGGACTGGATGGCCGCGGTGCATGCCGGGCGCGACGAGACCTTTCCGGCATGGCTGCGCCGTGAAGCCGGCGCGTCTGAGGGCGAGTATCTCGACCAGCTGGCGCGCGCGTTTGGCTGGAGCCGGGTGAAACTGGCCGAGGAGAAGCCGACGGGTGAGGCGCGCAAGCGGCTGCCGACCAAGGTGGCGGCGGCCCATCAGGTCATCCCGGTGCGCGTCACCGAGGGCGTGCTGGAGGTGGCGGCGAGCGATCCCTTTAACACCGCGCTTCTCAATGCCGTGCGGTTTGCTGCGCGGGGGCCGGTGCGCTTTCTTCTCGCGCCGCGCGAAGACTTGGAACGCGCCTATGAGAAGTATTACGGCGTGGGTGCCGACACGATTGACGAACTGGCCCGCGACGATGCCGGGGAGGAGGAGGGGCTGGAATTGCTCTCAGGGGGCGATCAGGAGATCGGCGAGAGCGGGCAGGAGGCCAGCATCATCAAGTTCGTCAACCAGATCATCATCCAGGCCTACAAGAGCCGCGCGACCGACATCCACATCGAGCCGCAACAGGACGAGCTGCGCATCCGTCACCGCATCGACGGCATGCTGCACCAGATGCCGCTGCCGCCGCAGATGAAGCAGCTCCAGTCCAAGCTCATCTCGCGCATCAAAATCCTCTCCAAGATGAACATCGCCGAGTAGCGCCTGCCGCAGGATGGGCACATCGGCCTGAGCATCAAGGGCGACGAACTGGACATCCGCGTGTCCACCGTGCCGGCCGAGCACGGCGAGAGCGTGTCGCTGCGCCTGCTCTCGCGGGGCAGCATCCTCAAGGGGATGGACACGCTGGGCATGTCGGCGCGCATCGAAAAGGCCATCCGCGAAATCATCAACCGGCCCCATGGCATCACGCTGGTCACCGGCACCACCGTCTAGGGCAAGTCCACCTCGCTCTACGCGTTCTTGAACGCCATCAACTCCGTGGACCAGCGCATCATGACGGTGGAGGACCCGGTGGAGTACAAGCTCAAGGGCATCAACCAGGTTGAGGTGAAGTCGGAGATTGGCCTCAACTTCGCCCAGGTGCTGCGCCATTTCCTGCGGCAGGATCCCGATGTGATCATGGTGGGGGAAATCCGCGACGGCGAGACCGCCCAGATCGCCATTCAGGCCGCCAACACCGGCCATCTGGTGTTCAGCACCCTCCACACCAACGACGCCGCCAGCGCGTACACCCGCCTCATCGACATGGGCGCCGAGCCCTTCCTGCTGGCCGATGCCATCATTGCCATCATGGCCCAGCGGCTGGTGGGCACCATCTGCGAGGCCTGCCGCGTGGAACACGCCTATCCGCCCGAGTATCTGCTGAAGCTGGGGTTTCCTGCCGGCCAGATTGGACGCGCCCAATTCTACAAAGGTGCCGGCTGCGACAAGTGCGGCCAGATTGGCTATCGCGGCCGCGTTGGGCTCTACGAGCTTTTAGTGCCCACCGACGAAGTGCGCCGGCTGGTGATTTCGCGCGAGCCGGCCTCTGTCATCGTGCAGCGCGCCCGGGCCGATGGCATGATGACGCTGCGCGAGGACGCGTGGGAAAAGGTTTTGGCGGGCCGTACCACCGTCGAGGAAATCCTGCGCATCACGCAGATTGAGGACGCGAGGAGCGCCGACGCCTCCGCCGGATCATGACGGCCGACGCCCCCATCGCCGCCGCACCTCGCGCCAGACGCGGAGTGCGAAGCGTCGCGGGCACGTGCAATGTGGTGGACTGTACGCGCGAGCGCCAGCGGTTCTGGCGCTTTAACAGCAGCGGACGCTCGGTCAAGCTCTCCGATGTGCGCGATACAGAGATCGACACGCCGGTGCCCCGTCCGCTCGTGGCGCGCGACCTGAGCCAGATGTGGCGGCCGCATTGCCAGAACGACGCGTGGCTGCCCATGGAGGACGTTTACTTCCATGTGCTTGAGCTTCCTCAATGCGCGCCGGCGGAGCTCTCCGAGATGGTCGAGCTGCAACTGGAGCGGATTTCGCCATTTCCCGTTTCGCAGGTGGTGTGGACCTTTGAAGTGGTGCCTTCGGGCCGCGCCGAGGCTGCGCACCAATCCGTCGTGGTCATCCTTGCCGAGCGCAGCATGGTGGAGGAGCACTTGGGCCGGTTGGAGGCCATCGGCTACCGGCCCGACCGGTTGGAGGCGCCCATTCTCCGGCAGGTGTTTGAGGTCGCCGCGAGCGCGGAGGGCACCTCCGATTCGGCATGGATCTACCCGCAGGCGCATGAAGGCAAGGCCACGTGTCTGGTGGCATGGTGGTCGGAAGGCGAACTGCGCGAACTCTCCATGATCCACATCGGCGCCGTCGGCAGGCCCCAAGAGCTGACCGAGCAACTCACCGCTAGCTTGTGGGCCAGGGAAATTGCCTCCGCGGGGCGGCCCTCTTGGCAGTGGCATCTGGTGGCCGACCGCGACTTGGCCGAGCAATGGTTGCCCTCGCTCAACGAATGGGCCGGGCGCGGCGTGCAGCTGCATCCGCCCGCGGAATCGGCGGCGCTGGCGGCAGCGTGCGCGCAAATGGCAGGCCGACCGCTGGCAGAAGCCAACCTGCTGCCGCCCGAATACCGCGACCGCTGCCATCGCGACGACGTGGATCGATTCTGGCTGGGACTGGCCGGTGTGGTGGCGCTGTTCTATGCCTTGTTTGTCGGTGCCTACGTCTATTTTTCCGGGCAGCTCGCCAGGGATTTCGCACAGGTCGAGTTGGATCGCGACGACCTGAAGAAGAAGGTGGCCGGCATGGAGGAGAAGGAGGAGAAGTACCACCAGAAGCGGCTCTACGACCATCTGCGGCTGAAGGCGCTGGAGTGCATGCAGGCCATTGCCGAATCGTTGCCCGAAGCGATGGACCTCGAGGAATTTCGTTTCAACGACAAGAAGGAGAATCCCAAAAACCTGACTCTGACCGGGACGGTGGCACTGACGGATGAGGACAAGGTGGACGCCTTTCGCGAGCTTCTTAGCCAAGTGAAGGTGACCGATCCCGACCAGAAGGAGATCAAACTTTTCGCCAATGTGGGCTTTGACCGGATTGTGGACGTGCGCGGCGTCGAGGAGGCCCGCAAGCGGTGGTTCATCACCTGCGAGCTGGCGATGGACCGGACCAAGCGCGATTCGAAGAAGAAGAGCAAATGATCGAATTCTTCGACAAACTCAATGTGCGCCCAGAGGAGCGGCGGTACGTGATCGTCTTTTTTTTCGGCGTGTTCATCCTGCTCAACGGGCTGTGGGCCTGGCGCCACTTCAGCGGTTCCACCGAATGGAGCAGCCTTAGCATCAGCATCGAGGAGGCCACGGGCGAAAAGAACAGCCATGACGCGCGCATCAAGAGCCTGGAGAAGCAGGAGAAGGAATGGGAGGACTACGAGAAGCGCACCGGGGGCGGCGGGGGCAAGGCCCAGTACGATCCGCTGCCCCGCATCCAGCGGCTGGCGGCGGAGTCGAAGTTTGCGCCCGGCAGCATGGGCCGGAACAAAATGGAGGATCCGGAGTTTGGATCGTTCGATCGCCACTTGGTGAGCATGGATTTCACGGCGTCGGACGAGAGCCTGGTCAATTTCCTCGTCGAACTGGCGCGGGAACCCGAACTGGTTCGCGTGAGCGACATGGCTGTCTCGCGGGGAGACCGTGAAAACAAGACCCTGCGCGGCACGATGAGCGTCGTGGCGAGTCTCTCCAGAAAAGCTGACGCCAGTAATTCCAAGTCCAAAACCAAAGGCAACCGCCCATGAAAACCCACACAACACTTGCTGGTGCGCTGCTCGGCGGCTGGATGATTTCCACTGCGTGGGCCGCGCCTGCGCCTGCGGAGCCCGGGTTTGCGCCCGGGCCCGCACCCGTGGCACGGGCGGCTGCACCCGTCGCGGCGCCAGCCGCAGCACCGGCTGACGGCGATGAAAACGAGGATGTGAGCGGTCGGATGCGCCTTAAGGACATGGCGCTGGGGCAGCTCTTGGAACTCTACGGGCTCTTCACGGGCCGCTCGGTGCTGCGCCCGGCGACCCTGCCGGTGGTCAACTTTAGTTTTACACCCCAGACCCGGATGACCCGCGCCGAAGCCGTGGAAGCCATCGAGAGCCTGCTCGCCCTCAACGAAATCACGGTGATCCCCATGGGGGAGAAGTTTGCCAAGGCCGTGCCTTCGTCCAACGCCCCCAATGAGCCGCCGCAGTTTTATCCCGAAGGCGTCAAGGATCTGCCCGAGGCTGGGCGCTACACGATGGTGGCCCTGCAATTGAAGCACGTGCGACCCACGGAGGTGATGGACGCGCTCACGCCCTTCTCCAAACTCAAGCGCGACGCCGTGCTGGCGATCGACGGCTCGCGCACGATCATCCTGCGCGACTATTCGCAGAACGTGAAACGCATGACGGAGATCATTGAGAAGGTCGACGTGCCCGCGCCGACGGACGAGAAGTTTGAGATCATTTCCATCCGGTATGCCATGGCGGCGGACATCGCCACGGTGCTGAGCAGTCTGACCACCTCACCCGTGGTGTACACCTCGGCCGCGGCGACGCAACGGCTGGCCACGGGCGGCGGCGGGGGCCTGGGAGGAGGCTTCGGCGGCGGCGGCTTTGGCGGTGGTGGGCAGGGTGGTGCTCTAGGAGGCAGCAGGACCGGCGGTTTTGGAGGCGGTGGCAACACCGGTTTCGGAGGCGGCGGCAACACCGGATTTGGCGGCAGCGGCACTCGAGGCGCCGGCGTCGGTGGGGCAGGCATCCGATCCTCAACTGGTCCCACGGGTGCCGCAGTGCCCGGTGGTAGTGGGCCTGGTGTCGGCGGTACCGGTGGTGGTGGACAGGGGGGCGCGGCTGGACGGACGGCGTCCGCATCGGAGATGCAACCCATCCTGGGTTCGTCGCGCATCATTCCCTACGAACGCAACAATGCGGTGCTGGTGATGGCCGAGAATCAGCAGAAGCTCGACATCGTGAAGGAGCTGCTGGCCAACCTCGACCGCGTGCAGCAGCAGGTTCTCATCGAAGCGATCATCATGGACGTGGCTCTGGACGACAACCTGAACTTCGGCGTGACGATTGGGGAGGACAAGCAGGGCGTCACCGGCAGCATTGGCTCTGCGCTGGGCATGAAGCATGGCGGCAACTTCTACTCCAACAAGACGGCGACGCTGGCCAACCTGGGCTCGGGCCTCAACTACTGGGGCATGATCAACACAAAATGGGAGGTGGCGGTGCAGGCCATCAAGTCAGACACGCGCGTCAATGTGCTCTCGCGCCCGCGCATCCAGACGTCGCACGCTGAGATCGCGCAGCTCTTCATCGGCGAAACGCACCCCTACGTCTCGGGCACGTCCACGGACATCAACGGCGGGCTGCGCTCGCAGTACGAGTCGCGTCAGATTGGCATCCGGCTCAGTGTGCTGCCCTTCATCAATCCCGACGGGCTGGTGGTGATGGACATCGAACAGTCCATTGGCGACATTGTGTCCAACAAGGTCATCGACAACGTGCAGGTGCCGGTGACCACCGACCGCTCCGCCAATGCCAAGATTGCCGTGCGCGACGGCGACACGGTCATCCTGGGTGGGTTCATCAAGACCAGAAAGGTCGAATCCCACAGCGGTGTGCCCATCCTCAAGGACCTGCCGCTCTTGGGCGCGCTCTTCCGCGAGAACTCCGACAACAACGAGCGGCAGGAGCTGGTGGTGATGATGCGGCCCACCGTGCTGGAAACGCCCGAATCGGCCGCGCACGAGACCATCAGCGCACGCACGGGTATGCCCGCGCTGCGGCAGGCGGAGCTGGGCGAGCGGTCCATGGAAATCAAGCTGCGCAAGCAGCTCGAGGAGATGGAACGCAAGCTCAACAAGGAAAACAAGGAGGGCGGCAAATCAGGCGGCACCAGTGGCCCGCGGCTGCTGCGCGACATCGACCAGCTCCCGCAGCCGGGAGCGCGCTAAAGTGGCCAGCGGCTAGCGCCGGCCGTCATACCAGATGTTGCATTGCTGGCGTGAGCCGAGCGTGCGGCCCCCGCTCAACACCGTGCGCAGCAGAAACCGCGTGAGCTCCCACGGCGTGTAGAGGTGCGCCTTGCGCGCCGAGGTGTGCAGCGGGTGCCGATGCAAAATGACCAGCCGCTTGCGTTCCCGCCGCGCCCGCGACTTCAGCCGCCGGCTAAATTCAATCTCCTCTGCCGCGTAGAGCTTCTCGTTGAACCCTCCCATCTCGGCAAAGACCCGGCGCTCACAGAAGATGAAGGATCCGGCCATCCACCGACACGCGCGACTGATGCAGTTCCACAGGCCTGTTCCGGCGTGCAACCAGAGCCGCGTGTCTTGCATCCTCACCGTGCTGCCACCTCCGAGGCAGGCGCCTCCCGCGACGGCGTCACCCACGGCCGCAAATAATTCGGGGCTGGGCTGGGAATCGGCGTCCACAAACACCAGCCAGTCTCCCATGGCCGCGGCCGCGCCCGCGTTGCGTGCTCGGGCGATCTGCCGCACAGGCTCGTGCACCACCCGCGCACCCTCCGCCCGCGCGAGGTCTGCCGTGCGGTCTGTCGAGCCGTTGTCACACACCACCAGTTCATAGCTCCATCCCCTTTCCTGAAACGCGGTGGCGGCGCTGTGGATGCTCCTCAAGGTGCCGCCAATGAGTTTCTCTTCGTTGTACGCGGGCACCACCACGGAAATCCTCATCGCGTGAGAGGGTGCATCAGACCGGTCCGGAGCGCAACGTGCGCCATTTGACGCTGGATTGGTCCCTTGGTAGGTTCGCCCTTCCAGAGCGATCCATGGTGAACCCCTTCCAATCCGGCAGCCCGGCATCACGGCGCTGGTCCACTCGGCGATGGGCTGCCCTCATGGCCGCGGGCTTCTGCTGCCTCGCCTCGCTTTATTTCATCCTCACGAGCGGCGCGTGCTTCAAGGGCCTGATCCTGCCTCGCATCGAGCGTGAGCTGCGCGCGCGCATCACCGTGGAATCGGCCGACTGGTCCCCCTGGCGCGGCTTCTCGCTGAAGGGGCTGCGACTGCAGACCACCGGCACGTCACCCCTGCTGGAAGCCGCCCGCGTTGAAATCCCAGGTTCCTTCTGGAACTGGCGTCGAGGCGAGTGGAAATTCGGAGCCCTCACCCTGACGCGGCCGGTCTTGAACCTCGTGAGGGAAGCCGATGGCACCAGCAATCTTGACGCCCTGCTCCAGGCTGTGGGGCCAGATACATCAGCAGGTCGGGTGTGGAGCATCGAGAGTCTCGAGGCGCGGGAGGGCATGGTCACCCTTGTCCAAAATGTGCCCGATGGCCGCGCCTGGATGGCGCAGGCGGGCGGCCTCACTTTGGAGGCGGGGCCTATGGAACCTGGCGCCACGACCTCATGGAAAGTGAGCGCGCAAGCCCGCGCCGACTTGCGCGCCAGCATGCCCGGTGCGCAAGCCATCGATGGCGGCGTCGAGGCGCGGGGCGATTTCTCGATTTCCAAGGTGGGTCAGTTTGAAGGAATCACGGCCCGGTTCGTGTGGCGGCCCGACGCGCCCGGCGCACTGGCTGCGCAGGGCGAAGCGCGCTGGATGGCGCAGCGACTGGAGCGCAGCACGATCGAGTTGAGCGAGGGAAACCGCTCTGCCGGTCATTGCGTGTTCTGGGGCGGCCCCGACCCCGCGTCGGGAGACTGGGTGTTCAACACCAGCGCGCGTGACATTCCCGGGCGCCTCCTCCAATCGTTCCTGCCGTGGCGGGATGTGGATCTGGCGGGCACGCTCCTCAACGGCACCAACACCGTGAAACTGGCGGGGGGCTGGGATGCGCCGCGCGCGCGTCTTCAAGGCCGCTGGCAGGCGCAAGGGCTCACCATCACCCGCGCCGGAGCGACCACGCCGCCCACCGAGGCCGTGCTCGATTTTACACTCCACGCGGGCGCCGCACAGGGCACGCTGGACTTCGACCAGGCTGATCTCGCGGCCAGCAGCCAAGGGAGGCAGCTGCTCACCGGGCGTCTCGCCGGGCCTTTGAAGGTGAACTGGAAGACCGGCGCGTGGACCGGGCCCGCAGCGCTTGAGCTTCGCCTGCAGGACGTGGACATCGCGCAATGGCAGCCGGTGCTGGGAGGAGTCGCCCATGCGGGCCGCCTGAGCCTGCAACTGGACACCCGCGCCGCCAAAGACGGCGGCGTGGACTATGCGGTGGGTGCCAGCGCCTTTGGACTTGCGGCACGACACGCAGAACTGGTGTTGGAGCAGTCGGATTTCTCCTTGAGCGCCACGGGCAACTGGAATGGCGACCGCCTCACGCTCAGAAAGGCGGGCGTGCGCCATCGGGCAGGCGCACCGGACGGCAATGCGACCCAAACGCAACTGGAGAATCTGGAGATGGCCCTGCTTTCCCCGGGGCCTGGCGGCGAATGGCGCGCGGAGTTTGCCGCGGAGATTCAACACGAACAGGGCGCAGGTGCCGTTCGCGGCGGGCTGGCTGGCTCGGCGCGATGGGCGGGATCTGCGCTTCGCCTCCCTTCCGCGGCGGAGGTGAACGCCTCGTTCCACGCTGCCCATGCGACGGGTGTGTTTGCGGAGGCTTCAGGACTGCACACGCGCCTTTTTGGAAAGTGGACCCCCGGTCAGGTGGAACAAGTTTCGCTGAGGCTGGAACGCGGCGGCGCCCCCTTGGGAGGCATGCACGCGCGTGGTTCCCTGGATGCCGAGGGCGCCTGGCAATTGGACTTGGGGATTGATGCCGTCGACCGGCGGCTTCTTAATTTCGTCGGCGCACCCTGGGGGATGGATTTTCGAGGCACCGTGCTCGAAGCCACCAATCACGTGCGCCTTGCCGCGGGCGGGCGGCAGGGGCAGGTGCGCGGCCGCGCGGGCGCACGCGACTTTAGCGTGGCGCGCCAGGGTGCCGTGACGCCACCGATGCAGCTTCAGACGGACTACGAGGTGTCTTGGGATCGCACAGAACCCTCGGTGCAGCTCCAGAAGTTCTCGCTGACCGGCTACCAGGATGCGCGCCAGATTCTGCTGGGCCGGCTGTTGCAACCCATGACGCTTTCTGGCGCTCGCCCCGGCGGCGTTGGAGATGGATCGCAGTTGGAGATTGCCCTCACCGGACTGGACCTTCAGGCGATGCGCCCGTTGCTGGGGAGTCTCGCGCAGGCGGGACAGGTGGACGGACTGCTTCGGCTTCGAACCACTTCGGCGGGTTGGCCATTGGAGGTCAACGGCACCTTCGACGCGCGCAATCTTGCCACGGGACCTTGGAAAGGCTCCGCGCTGCAGGTGCAGATGCAGGGGAGCATGACCAATGCCACGCAATTTCGCATGACACGCGGCCGTGCCCAATGGCGCGATGCGGGAGGGCTCCTGCAATCCGTGGAGGCGGCGGGCGATGGGAGCTGGCGCGAATCACCCCGGATTGAACTGACAAGGCTGACGGGCGAATACCACGAGGGCCGAACCCTGGGCGCCCGGTTCGCGCTGGCCGGCCAGTTTGACACGCGAGCGCGCATCGGCAGCGTCGCCTTCCAGCTTGCCGACATTTCGCCGCGCCTGCTCTCCGCACCCGGCGTGCTTCCTGAGGTGCCCTGGCGCACCGCGCTGGGGGAAGCCAATGGCACCGTGGCCATCAGCGTGGATGGCGCCGCCCAATTCGAGACGCGCCTGCAACTGACCGGCGTGCATCTCGAACATCCCGCATGGCCGCAGGAGGAACTGGGGCTGGCCGCGCTGGTGCAAGGCACACTGCGCCGCCATGAAGGGGGAGGTTGGGACGCGCAAGTTCAGCGGATGGGCGGGGGCTGGCGGTGGGGCGCCGGCGCGGTGGAACGATTCGAACTGGCGGGTGGCGCGAGGCGTCAAGCCGACCGCTGGGATGTGGGCTTGGCACGGCTGCTTCTTGCGGATGTCACCCCCGTCACGCTGCAAGCGGTTGGGTTCAGGCAGGCGGGCGGCACGACGCTCGCAAATGGCATCCTCTCATTTGAAGGAAGCGCACAGTGCGCCAGCGACGGCCGCAGCGGGGTGGCGGGGAAGTTCACTGGCGCCGGGCTTGCGCTCGATGACGCCGCCGGGCATTGGCGGGAGGGGCGGATGCACATTGCCTGCGACGTGGAACTGCTGCACCAGCGCAGGCAGGACGGAGGGTGGTCGTTGCGGGTGGGCAAGCTTGAGGGCACAGGCGGGCTCGAAGGCGGGCACAACGCCACCTTCAGCTTGAGCGGCGGTCATGACACGGCGCGCGCGGGCGGCGACTGGCAGATTCGCCTCAACGGCTTGGACGCCCCGCTGCTCAGGCCATTACTCGCACCGGTGTATGAAATGCAACCGCTCAAGTCGGGCGTGGTGTCGGTCGAGCTGGGAATTGAGGCGCTGCCCGGTGGGGCAAGTCAACTGGAGGGCAAACTCTCGGTGCGCGACTGGCGGTGGGCTGGCGTGCCGGGCCCTGCGCCCCCTGACCAGAATGCCACCGTGGAGTTTGAGGCCGTCAGGACCGCGGGCGGGCGCAAGGTCGAACTGCGCAGGTGCCTCGTGGATTTGCCGGACTCCGCGCAGGCAAAGAACGAGCTTCACATTTCCGGCGTGCTGGATCTGGCAAAGCCCGGTGAAATCAGAGGCGAACTGGCGGCAGAATCCCCGTCGCTGGAACTGGAGCGCCTTTTGCAGGTGTTGGACGCACTGCCTCCCTCTCGCCAGCCGCGGAAGCCCGCAGCACTACGGTGGCAACTTGCCGTGCGACGCCTGTACTGGTCGGGATTGTCGGCCGAGGACTGCACCGCCCATCAGATTCAGAATGGCAAGGTCATCGACTTCGAGAACCTTAGGATGAAACTCGAGGGCGGCGCGGTGGCGGGGCGCTACCAGCTGGATTTTTCCGGCGCCATCCAGCAACACGATCTGGCGCTTGCGGGCAAGGGGATTAGCCCGCTGCCCTTCCTGCTGCAGTGGCCGGTCATTCGGGATCAGTTGTCCGGCACGATGGTCGCGTGGATCCGCGGACAGAAGGGTTGGGGCGAGCTGGCCGGCGACCTGCGGCTGCGTTGGCGGCAGGATGAGTTTGCCAAGGGACTCGTCACCAGCAGCGTCAACGAGGGCAAGCCTGCGCAGCTCCAGTTGGTGGGAACCAAAGTGCGACTGCCAGAGGGCGAGGACCGTGCCGGTCTGTTCACCAAGGTGCTGCTGCTTCCACTGGCGGCGGTGGCGCAGGGGCTGGAGGTTGACAAACTGCGCGGCGAAAACTTTGCGGACATCCAACTGGGCACGCGGCTGGAACGGGGCCGGTGGGATTTGCACTTGCGCTTGGACGGCGCCTCGCTGCGCCTGCAGACGGCGGGGGCGGTTCAGCTGGCAGAACCTTCGGGCCAATCCCGCGTGGACCTGCCCGTGGGAATCGCGCTGGCGCCGTCGTTGGCGCGCAAGGTGCGGCTGGCCGGCGGACTGCTCAAGCCCGACGAATACTATCAGCTCCCCATCTTTCAGCACATCCAGGGCACGATGGGTGATTTGCAGATGGTGACCGACAAGGTGGTGGTGGCTGAATTGTTGATTCGCGGCCTGGGAATGAACACCGCCAATGTGCCCTTTGAAATCCTGCGCATGGGCCCGGGGTTGATCAATCCCACCAAGCTGCCGCAGCTTTTGGATCTGTTGCCCTTGCCCATGCGGCCATGGGAGCTGCTTTTCCCTCCTCCCAAGAAGTGATGCCGGGGCTTGGCGTCGCGCCGCGCGGTCGCTACATTCCCAAGCCCATGCAGGCTGTGTTCGACCACCTCGAAGCCGGCCAGGCGCGCGCCGTGGCCGACCTGTGCGAGTATCTGCGTTTTGCCAGCGTCTCCGCCCAGCCGGCCCACGCGCCTGACGTGCAGGCCTGTGCGGACTGGCTGGTGGCCCATTGCCGCGCCATCGGTTTGCAGGCAGAGCGCCATTCCACCCCGGGGCATCCCATCGTGCTGGCGCGCACGCCCCGGCGCGCAGGGCGGCCGCACTTTCTCATCTACGGCCATTACGATGTGCAGCCACCCGAGCCCTTGGAACTCTGGCGCACGCCGCCCTTCCAGCCCACGGTGCGCGACGGGCGCATTTACGCGCGAGGCGCCACCGATAACAAGGGGCAGCACTTCGCCCACCTCAAGGCGGTGCAGGCGTATCTGGCCACGGGCACGGAACTGCCCTGCGACCTCACCTTCCTCATCGAAGGCGAGGAGGAGGTGGGCAGCAAGGCACTGGCCGGTTTTTTGCGGCAGCACCGGCGCGAGCTCAAGTGCCAGCAGGTGGTCATTTCCGACACGGGCATGCCGTCCTTGCGGCACCCGGCCCTGACGTACTCGCTGCGCGGCATCGCCGCGTTGGAAGTGATCGTCCGGGGCCCCGCGGCCGACCTGCATTCGGGAATCTACGGCGGGTCGGTGGATAATCCGGCGATGGTACTCTGCCAGATGCTGGCCCGGCTGCGCGATGGACGCGGGCGCATCACCGTGCCGGGATTTTACAAGGATGTGGCGCCGCTTTCCCGCGCCGAGCGGCGGGAGCTGGCGCGACTGCCCTATTCCGCGCCCGCGTACCGCAAGCTGCTGGGCGTGCCCGCGCTCAACGGCGAACGCGGGTTCACCGCCAACGAACAGCGCAGCGCGCGTCCCACTCTGGAGATCAACGGCCTGACCAGCGGCTATCAGGGCGAAGGCTCCAAGACCATTGTTCCGGCATGGGCACGAGCCAAGATCACCTGCAGGCTGGTGCCTGACCAGTCGCCGGAGGACATTACGCGCCGTCTCACGAGCCACCTGCGTCGGCTCTGTCCCCCGACGGTGCGGTTGGAGATTCTTTCCGGGCACGGTGCCGAGCCATATCTCACGCCTCCCACGGGGCCCGCGGCCCAAGCGGCGCTGGAAGCGCTTGAAGCCGCCTTTGGAGCGCGTCCGGTGCAGCTTCGCGAGGGCGGCTCCATCCCCATCGTGACTCAGTTTAAGAAACTTCTGGGTGTCGACTCGCTGCTGCTGGGGCTTGCGCTGCCCGATGACAACCTTCATTCACCCAACGAAAAGTTTGAACTGGCGTGCCTGCATGGGGGCGCCCGGATGAGCGCGCACCTCTGGCCGAGGCTGAGCGCAGCCTTCTAACTTGATGAGCGCGCCACGCGTCCAGCTCCCCGCAGCGACCGCGCCCAGCATCGGCCTGCAACGATTCCTCCTGCTCACTGCGGCCGTCAACGGCGCCGTCATTCTCGTGGTGGAAATCCTCGGCGCCAAGATGGTCGCCCCCTTTCTGGGCACCTCGCACTTTGTCTGGACGGCGCAGATTGGGGTCACGCTGGTGTCGCTGGCGGCCGGCTATTATGCCGGCGGCCGCGTGGTGGACCGGTGGCCGCGACCGGGATTGCTCTACGCGGCCATGGCGATGGCCGCGCTGTTCCTCTGCCTGTCGGTGGTGCTCGTGCGGCCGGTGAGCTTCTGGTGTCTGGACATTGGCGACCTGGCCGTGGGCGCACTACTCGTTTCGGCCTTGCTGTTTTTTGTACCGCTGGCGCTCCTGGCCATCACGCTGCCCTTTCTCACGCGGGTGCTCACGCAGTCCATCACCCAAGTGGGCGGGCAAGTGGGAAGGCTCTCGGCGCTGAGCACACTGGGCAGCGTCGCGGGCACGTCGCTCATTGGCTACATCCTGCTGCCGCGTCTGGCCAACTCCACCACGATGTACTGCGCGGCAGGGCTGCTGCTCTCGCTTGCCGGCGGCTACGCGCTGTGCTGGGGCAGGGCGGGGCGGGGCAGTGTCGCGGTCGTCGGCCTCGTGGCGGGGCTGCTGATGTATGGCGGATGGAACGACGGGCGGGCGGCAGGGTCGGCGGCGGTCCGCGTGCTGCACCGGGCCAATTCCAACTTTGGCGAACTCATGGTGATGGAGAGCGCCAATTACTATCTGGTGGAGGGCGAGGCGGGCGAGGCGGCGCAGCCGATGCGGATTCTGTGGCGCGAGTACGTCAACGACTACCTGATTCAAAACAACTACGACCCCGAGTCGGGCAAGAGCCTCTCGCTCTTCACCAGCGCGTTGTACGGGCTGCCCAAAATCTACACGGCCGCCCTTCGTGACGTGCTGTGCCTGGGGATGGGCGTGGGGGTGGTGCCGATGCGGTTTGCCGCGGACGGCGCGCGTGTGGATGTGGTGGAGATCAATCCCGGCGTGGTGCCGCTGGCGCAGGCGCACTTTGATTTCAAACCCGACCGCGTGGCCCTGCATCTGGGCGATGGGCGGCAGTTTCTAAACCGCACCCCACGGCGGTACGACGCCATCGTTCTGGACGCGTTCCTGGGCGACTCAACGCCTTCGCACCTCATGACGCGCGAGGCTTTCGCCGCGATGCGCGACCGGTTGCAACCCGAAGGCGTGCTCGTCATCAACAGCTTTGGCCGCGGGCTTGATGACGAGGAGCAGGCCCTTGCCGACGCCGGCGACCGGCGGGCCTTTGTCTTTAATCGCGCAGAGGATTACTTCACGGCCTCGCTCCACCGGACACTGGAGAGGGTGTTCGGCGCCGACGGGGTGCGCATCCATGCCTCGGGCAATGGCAACGTGTTTTTCGTGGCAGCTCGCGCCGGAAAAGGGTCGGTGCATCACGAGCCCAACTTCGCCAGCCTCAAGCCCGCCGACAACGCGTTCGCCTTGGAGCATCCGCTCCTGCTCCGCAGCCCCAGCCGCATCAACCGGCCCGAGGCGATGTACCGGCGAATCTGGAAGGTGGCCGATGGGCTTGGCCGGGTGTTGACCGATGATTTCAACCCCGTGGAGTTCCACGATGCCGGCAACCGGCAGCGCACGCGTCTGCACCTTGCCGGCGCCATGCGGCGGCGATGGTAAGGGGCGGCATGGGCTCTCACGTCCGGCCGCAGGTGTTGCACGAGGACGAGTGGTGGAGGCTCGTGCAGCGTGTGGATTCGCCGCAGGGGATGATCCACGTCATCGAGCGGGAGGAACCCGGCGGTCTCCTCCGGCGTCGCTGCCTGCACGGCGGGCTGGTGCAAAATACGTACGATCCGCTCACCCGCAGAAGTCTCTCTCACTACACCGGCGCGCTCCTGGGGCTGGCAAGGGCATACACCTCTTGTGTGGAACGCGCGCTCTGCATCGGGCTGGGGGCGGGGTTGGTGCCGCGTGAGCTTGCGCGTGGCGGTGCGAGGGTTGACGTGGTGGAAATCAACCCCGCCATGGCGGCCGTTGCGGCCACGCATTTCGATTTCGACCCCAAGGCGGTGTCGCTCGCGATCCAGGATGGCCGTGAGTTTCTGGCATCCACATCCCGGCAGTACGACGCGGTGATTCTCGACGCCTTCATGGACGGCAACATCCCACCGCATCTGGTGACGGTGGAATCACTGCGCCTTGCCAAGAGCCGGCTCAAGCCGGAGGGTGTGCTCGTCATCAACGCCTTTGGTGAAACCAGCCCGGCCTATCGCGAGGGCGCGGCCAGGCTTGACCGCACGCTGCGTTGCGCGTTCGCATCGGCGGCCGTGGTGCAGCACGCCTCTGGACAGGGCAACGTGTTCTTCGTGGCGGCGCGGCGTGTGCCCCTGAAGCCCATTCGCCCGCCCGACTTTTCGGCCGAACATCCGGACTTGCGATTTGGCCTCATGCTGATGTGGCAGGGGGTGCGTCCCCCCGACGGGCGCGAGGGTCCGGTGAGCCGCGACGCCGACTCGCCGCGGCTCTTATCGGATTGATTGCACCCTCTCGCCGTGTATCTTCCCCGCGGTGACGGACGATTCCTCGCCCATCCCCGCGCAGCCCGCACAAGCCGCGGCGGCGCGGCCTGTGCCTTGGGCCGACGCGCTGGCGTTCGCCCTCACGGTGTTTGTCGGGGCCTTCCTGCTCTTCCAAGTCCAGCCGCTCGTTGGCAAATACATCCTGCCCTGGTTTGGCGGCACGCCCGGAGTGTGGACAACGTGCCTTCTGTTTTTTCAGTGCCTGGTGCTGGCCGGCTACGCCTACGCGCACTGGCTTTGCCAGCAGCGGCCGCTGGCGCGGCAGGTGCGCCTTCATCTGCTGATGCTGGGGCTGGCGGGCCTGCTCATGCTGGTGGTGCTGGGTGCGGCCGCCAAGGGGGTGCGCCCCATGGAATGGCTCAAGCCCTCGCGCGTGGGGGCCGATCCCACGGCGGACATTCTGCTGCTGCTGCTGGCGGGCATCGGCCTGCCGTATCTGGTGCTCTCGGCCACGGGCCCGCTCATTCAGGCGTGGTTCAGCAGCAAGCACGCGGGCGCGTCGCCCTACCGGCTCTACGCGCTCTCCAACGTGGGCTCGGTGCTGGCACTGGTCACCTACCCGTTCCTGGTGGAGCCGTATCTGGCGCGAAACACGCAGGTCTGGATTTGGGCGGTGGGGATGCTCGTGTATGTGGCGGTGTGTGGTGCCGTGGCGATGGGATTGAGGCGGGTGATGGCGCACGAGGCCCAGGCCGCGCCGCAGACTCCCGCGGCGCCCGTGGGTGGCGCGCGCCAGCTGCTCTGGCTGCTGCTGCCCGCCTGCGGCACCGCCCAGCTGCTGGCCACCACCAACAAGATTTGCCAGGACATGGCGGTCATCCCCTTTCTCGGGGTGCTGCCGCTCTCGCTCTATCTGGTTTCGTTCATCATCTCCTTTGACAGCCCGCGGTGGTACGTCCGGCACTGGTTCAGCCGCGCGCTCATGCTCAGCTGGGGCGGCGCGCTCTGGGCCATGTTCAAGGGCGTGGACATGGACATTGTGTTCCAGGTCGCGGTGTTCAACACCGCCCTCTTTGTTGGCTGCATGGTGTGCCACGGCGAACTCTTCCGGCTGCGGCCGCCGCCTGCGCAGCTGACGCGCTACTACCTGTCCATCTCGGCCGGGGGTGCCGCCGGCGGGCTCTTCGTGGCGCTCTTCGCGCCGCGGTTCTTCTCCAGCTATCTGGAATTCCCCGTGGCCATGTGGAGTTGCGGTGCGCTGCTGGCGGCGGTGGTGTTCAGCCAGAAATCGCGCGGCCAGTTCACCAAGTGGCATGTGCGATTCATCCTGGCGGCGTGCTGGGCGGGTGTCTGCTGGGCGGCCTATCGCAGCATGGTGCTGCCGCTGCCGTGGCTGGCGTGTGCGCGCCTGCTGGTGGTGGGCTGCGGCGTGTTGTGGGTCTGCCAGATGCGGCGCAGGCGCCCTCCGGAGGAGGACTCCCTGGTCGTGCTGCTGGGATTGGCGCTGGTGTCGGCGCTGGCCAGCGTGCTCGACTTCACCTTCTTAACCCAGCTTGCAGGGCGGCCGGCGCTGCACTGGGCGGTGACGGTGGGCGCCGTGCTCATACTGGGTGCGCTCTGCTTTGTCTGGTCGGCGGTGCGGCCGTGGCGGGGTTGGTCATTCCCCGAATGGGTGCCGCACGTGTTCGTGCTGGCGGTGCTGGGCGGCGGGCTGCTCACCCACCTGCGCGAGGAGGCATCCGATGTGTCGCTGCAGCGGCGCAATTTCTTCGGCGTCATCCGGCTCTACGACTATAATTTGGAAGCGGTCTCCACGATGAAGGGCATCGGGGCGCGCACGCTGGCCGCCAGCGTGAGCGCTGGCCGCCTGGCTGCGGCGGATGCCAAGGGGCTGGTGCAACTGTGGGACAGCCTGACCGGACTGCGCGCAGGCGAGCTCAAGGGGCACGAGGGCGAGGTGCGGGCCATGAGTTTTAGCCCCGACGGCAAATGGCTGGCGACGGGCGGCGCCGATGGAACCCTTCGCCAGTGGGACGCGTTTTCCGGCATGCCCAAGCGCATCGATCGCGCCCCGCATGAAGGCAGCGCGATTGAGTCTCTGGCGTACAGCCGTGACGGCCGCTGGCTGGCCTCGGCGGGAGCCGACGGACGGGTGAGGTTGTGGGATGGGCTTACCGGAGAACCTCGCGGTGTGCTGTGGAAACACCAAGGCGGCGCGTCCTCGGTGGCGTTTTCCGGCACGTCGGACGTGGTGGCGTCGGTGGGCGCCGATGGGGTGGTGCGCCACGGCGTGCCACTGGCCACGGTGCAGGAATTTACCGCGCACCGCGGGAAGATCCATGCGGTGAGCTTCGGGGCCTCCGACGAACTGGCCACCGCCGGCGAGGATGGGGCCGTGAAACTCTGGCATCGCGCCCAGGGCCGGCTGCTCCAAGAATGGCATGCGCACCGCGGGCCGGTGCGCGATGTGGCCTTCTCGGGCGATGGGGGGCGGGTGGGCAGCGTTTACGCCGACGGCGCGGTGGCGGTTTGGGAGTCGTCCACGGGCGTGGAACTCTTCACGCTGCGCCCCAGTCAGGCGAATGCCCGGCGCGCGCTCTTCATGCCCTGCGATTGGTGGATGCCCGGCACCAACACGCGCACGCTCGACGTGGTGATGACCGGCGGCCCCGATGGGGTTCAGGCCTGGGAGATGGACAGCCACAACCGGCGGCTGGTCAATGGCGGCATCACACACGGCTTCCAGTACACCAACCCGGCCCATCGCAGCCTGCGCACCTCGTATTATGGCGAAACCAGTGGCGTCGGGCTGGCACTGCGCTGGGCCAATCGCGACCTCAATGGCACGCGCGAAGGCAGCAACGCCACGGCAGGCTGCCGGTTTGGCGTGGTGGGGTTGGGCACGGGCACGCTGGCCTCCTATGGCAAGCGCGGCGGCTCGGTACGCTTCTACGACATCAATCCGCAGGTGGTGGATTTTGCCGAACACCGTTTTAGCTACCTGCGCCAGTGCCGGCAGGCCGGCGCCAAGGTGGAATTGGAACTGGGTGACGCGCGCCTGCGAATGGAGAACGAGCCGCCCCAGCGCTTTGACGTGCTGGCTCTGGACGCGTTTAGCAGCGACGCCATCCCCACGCACCTTTGCACGCTGGAGGCTTTTGAGATCTATGAGCGGCATCTGGCGCCCGGAGGCATCATCGCCATCCACATCTCCAACCGCCACCTGGACCTGGAACAGGTGGTGATGGGCATTGCGCGGGCCCTTCAGAAGCGCTCGCCCGACTGGAAGGCCGTCATCGTCAACGGCGGCAAAGAGGACGAGCTGGGCGAGGAGCGGCACTGGCTTTACTATTCGGAATGGATTCTGCTCACCCGCAACGCCAGCTTTGTGAACCACCCCGACGTGCAGAGGGCCAGCGACTCTCCGAAGGAAACCAAGGCGCCCTACCCGCTGTGGACGGACGACTACGTGAGTGTTTACCAGATCCTGACCCTGCCCCATTGGTGGAAGCGATGAGCCTTCGCCTGTCGCGGTGACGGGGCCATCACTCACTCTATGGACACGGCTCCCGCATGGAAGGCGCTCTTTCCCGACCGGGACTTCCGCTTTAACTTTGGCGCGCGTCCCGGTGATGCCGCCGCATTCTTCGCCCCCACGGCCGATTGTGATGCGCTGCTTGCCGAGCGTGCCCACTGGATTTCGGCCCAGCCGGAGTGTTGCCTGCTCTGGCAGGAGGATGCCGGTGCTTTGATTGCCGAGGCCCTGGCGTGTGCCGAGTCTTGGTGCAGCCTTCCGCAGTCCTCGCTTCCCGCTGCCTCCGCAGCAGGCACCGACAAGGTACGGATTCTCGGTGGAGCATGGGAGCCCGACTGGCTGCTCCTGCAGCCTGATGCCAAGGGGAGCTTTCTGCTTCGTGCCGCCGCCGTGTGCTTTCCCTCATCATGGCGGCCGGAGGAGAAGCTGGGATTGCCCGTCTGGAAAATCCACTCCGCCGTGCCCACGCTCAATGAAACGCTGGGTGCGCAGATTGATCGGTTCCTCAACGCCATCGAACCAGGCGCCTCATGGGAGCGCGCCAACTGGGGGATCAGCGCCTCTCCGGAACGCTGCCAGCATCCCGCACGCCATCTGCCCGGACTGGCTGCGCCGCTGGAGGAACGGGCCGTGTGGGTGCGCGTCGAGCACCAGGTGTTTTACAGATTGCCCGGGACGGGCGGGCTTCTCTTTGGCATCCGGCTGGAAAACATCCCGCTCAAGGCCGTGATGGCCGATGCCGCAGCCCGCCGCGGGCTCTGCCGCGCGCTGCGCACCATGCCCGACGAGGTGGCCCGCTACAAGGGACTGCATGAGGCGCGGGAGGCGTTGTGCGGCTTGCTCTCGCCCTAGAAGGCGCGGTCACTCGGAGACTTCCTCCACCAGTGCCACCGACCGCCGCCGGGCGCGCGATGAGCGCACCTCGGGCACGAGCATCAGTGCCGCCAGCACGATCAATCCACCACACGTCCACGCCAGCGTGCCGAAGCCTGCGGAGCCCACGATGTGAAACGCCAGCAACGGGGCCGCCACGCCTCGCAAGCCGGTGAAGAAGGTGTGCACCGCCATGTAGTCGGCCACGCAGTCGGGCGGTGCCAGCTTGGTGACCCACAGGCCCCACGCCACGTCGCCGCCCGCATTGGAGGCGCCAAACACGACGGCCCCCATCAGCAGGGCCGTGCGGTCATCCGGACTGAGGAAGAAGCACACGATGCCCAGAGCGAAGCCGAGATTGAGCACGATGCGCATCACGAAGAAGTTCATCCGATCAAAGAGCCATCCCCACAACGGGCTCAGCATCAGGCGCACGAGATTGGGCACCACGACGACGTACAAGGCCACCTCGCCCACGTCCAGTTTCGAGCCATGTTTTGGATTGGCCAGAAACTCCACTCTCAGCGGATACATCATCAGGTTGGCAAAGCCCATGAGCATCCAGCACAGAAGCGTCCATCGGAACAGCGCATCTTCGCGCACGAAGCGAAACGCTCGCAGCGGATGCGAGCTGCCCGAGGGCCGGATGGGCCGGGAAGGCAATTGCGCGAAGCACCAGCTTGAGTAGAAATGCGCGGCGCCGAATCCCACCAACAGCGCCCGAAACGCGCCTAGGTTGCGGTCGAGCAACCAGCCCGCCCCCGCGCCAAATAACAGGGCCGAAGCGATGCGGATCATGAGCGCACGGGCGAAGAGCCTGCCGCGCACCGATTCGGGATAGTTGTCCTGATACACCTGCGTCATGAGCGGGATGATCGCCGAAGTAAGCGCCATCGAGAGCATGCCGAAGGCGATGAACACGCCTTGCGTCGGCACGGCCGCCATCACCATCAGGCACACGCCTCCTGCTGCCGCCAGGTGCGATGCCAGCCGCGCGGCCGGCAACTGCAGCCGCTCGGCCAGGCCCACCACCATGGGGCCGCAAAGAAGCCCGATGCTGCCGCCGATGCTGAGCAGCGCCTTGGCCGTGGCTCCCGCGTGGAAATGTTTTACGGCGATGAGGAGCAGGAAGGTGGTGGCGGCCGTCTCCAGGATGCCACCGCTGAGCGCGCGCCATCGTTCGAACCGGAAGGTGCGTTCGGTGTCGGTCGCGGCCACGCCGGACTTTACTGGGCGCGATGCGCGTGCCAACACAATCCTCGCCGTCCGACACGGAGCCATTCTTTTTGCATTGAACGGTGGCCCAGGGTTTCCCACATTGACGGGGTCATGGGTGCGCAGTGGAAACAAGCGGGCCGCGAGGCCCACGCGCACAAGCGCGGCCAGTTGGTGGCCAAGTTTGTGCGCGAAATCATGATCGCGGCAAAGTTGGGCGGGGCGGATCCCGACCTCAACGCGCGGCTGGCCGCGGCACTCGAGAAGGCGCGCAAGGCCTCCGTGACGCGTGACACCATCGACCGCGCCATCAAAAAGGGCGCAGGCTTGACAGGGGAGAAGATCGAACTGGAGACGGTGGTTTACGAAGGCTACGCGCCGCACAAGGTCGCGGTGGTGGTGGAATGCCTCACGGACAATCGCAATCGCACGGCGCCCGAGATCCGATCCCTCTTTCGTGCGGGGGCGCTGGGTGCACCGGGAAGTGTGGCGTTCTTCTTTAACCGCCTGGGTGTGGTGGAAGCGACGCACGCCGACGGCGCGCGCGATGCGGAATCCGACGCCATCGAGGCGGGCGCGCAGGAGGTGGAGCCATTGGAGGAGGAGGAGACGCCTCCGGGCCGCAAGGGCGCGCGGTTTCTGACCGGCGTGAAGGAACTTGACGCGGTGGGGCGCGCGTTGAAAGCCGCCGGCTGGCAGATTGTCGCGGCTGAACTGCGCCATGTGGCCAAGGAGTTCAAGCCGCTCGAGGGCGCGGCGCACGCCGAGGTGGTGGAGTTTCTCAATGCGCTCGACGACCACGACGACGTCCACCGCGTGTACGCCGCATTCCGCTAGGAGGGGGATTTTCCTTGCGGCGAAAAGCCGCCGGCGGATACTCGCCCCACACCATTTGTTTGAACCCAAAACCCCGCACCTCCATGACCCCCATCTCGAAATCAAACCCGCGCGCCACGCGGCGGCAATTCCTCAAGGCGGGCGCCGCCAGCGCGTTTGCGTTCCAGTTTTTCCCCAGCCGCGTTTTTGGCGCCAATGAGCGTTTGGCGTTTGCCGGCATCGGAGTCGGCGGCAAGGGCGGCGGCGACATCAGCCAAGCCGGCAAGCTGGGCGATGTGGTGGCGCTGTGCGACGTGGATGCCAATCACCTCAACGCCAAAGCCAAGGAGTTTCCGAAGGCGAAGCTCTTCCAGGATTTTCGCGAAATGCTCGACACGATGGGCAAGGAGATTAACGCCGCCACCGTCTCCACGCCCGATCACACCCACGCGCCCGCGGCCATCCGCGCCATGCGCATGGGCATCCACGTGTACGTGCAGAAGCCGCTCACCCACACCGTGTGGGAGGCGCGTCAGATGCGCCTGGAAGCCCGCAAGAACAAGGTCTGCACGCAGATGGGAAACCAGGGCACGGCTGAGAATGGCCTGCGCGAAGCGGTGGAATTGGTGCGTTCGGGCGTGCTGGGTGCCGTGCGCGAGGCTCATGTGTGGACCAACCGCCCCGTGTGGCCGCAGGCGCCGGACATCATCACGCGCCCCAAGGAGTCACCGGCCATCCCCGGACATGTGAACTGGGACGCCTTCCTCGGACCGGCACCCCTGCGCCCGTATCATCCGGCCTATCACCCCTTCAAGTGGCGCGGCTGGTGGGACTTTGGAACCGGCGCCTTGGGCGACATGGCCTGCCACACGGCGAACATGGCCTACATGGCGTTAAAACTCGGCCAGCCGACACACGTATCGGCCACGAGCGGCCCTATCAATTCCGAGACCTTCCCGGCGTGGGCCCATGCCACCTTGAAATTCCCGTCGCGTGGCGACCTTCCCCCCGTGGACTTCCACTGGTACGAAGGCAAGAAGAACGGCAAGAAAGTGCTGCCCAATGAGGAGCTGACGTCGCAGTTGCCCGGCAAGAGAACCGCCGATGGCAATGTGGAGCTCTCGAGCAGTGGGTCGATCCTGGTGGGTGAGAAGGGAATACTCTACTCCCCCAATGACTACGGTGCGGCCTACGTGCTGCTTCCGGAGAAGGATTTTAAGGGCATCACCAAGCCCGCGCCCTCGCTGCCGCGCAACGGTCGCGGCGACGGCGGCATGAAGGAAGAATGGGTGGCCGCCATCAAGGCCGGCAAACCGGAGATGGCCATGGCCAACTTTGACTACGCAGGCAATCTCACCGAAGCCATCCTGCTGGGCAACGTCGCGATGCGCGCGGGCCGGCCCTTCAAATGGGACGCGGAGAAACTTGAGTCTCCCGATGTGCCCGCCGTCAGCCAGTGGGTCACCAAAGAGTATCGCAAAGGCTGGGCCATCTGACCGGCCACAGGCCGCCAATATTTCAGTGCACACCGCCCCTCAACGGGGCGGTTTTTTGTTTTCCGGTCAGGCCGTGGCATGGCGGTTGCTTTTGGACACCTGACATTGGAATCGTTGCGCGTATCCCGCCCAATCCTGCAAGGAACCACCAAGAATTGCAGTGAAAGGGGTGGCCTTACTGTGCAATGATTCCCTTGCGCATTGGTTTGCCCCGGCAAAAAGGCCCATGCTGACGCCCAAGGTCGCAACCTCAGCCGCGCGCCTGACGAGCCTGAAAAGAGAGGCCCGGAAGGGTGACGCCGCCGCCATGTATCACCTGGCACTGGTGTATGCAGGCGGCGAAGGGGTGGCGCGCGACATCTCCCGGGCCATCGACTGGTACCGGCGCGCTGCAGCAAAGGGGTTCGCCCCGGCCCAGAACAACCTTGGAGTGCTTCTTGCCGCGCAGCCGCGCCCGGCACAAACCGGGTGGTTTGAGAAGTTTCGCAGATGGATCCAACGCCGCGCCCAATCCCCATTTTCCGGCGATCCGTATGCCGAAGCCGTTCACTGGTATCGACAGGCCGCCGAACGCGCAGAGGCCAATGGTCAGTGCAATCTGGGTTGGAGCCTGCTTAACGGGCGTGGCATTGGCCGCAGCATTGACGAGGGCATCAAGTGGTTGCGCCTCGCCGCGGCGCAGGGGCACGCACTGGCTCAGAACAATCTGGGTGTGGCCTGCCTCCGTGGCCAGGGCGTCAGTCGCGACGAATCCGCGGCCGCCGAGTGGTTCCAGAAGGCGGCGGCACAATCCCATTGTCTGGCTCAGTACAATCTGGGACTGCTCCACCTTCACGGCCAGGGTGTTAAAAAAGACGAGTCCGCCGCGGCGCGGTGCTTTTTCGATGCGGCCGGTCAAGGCTTCGCCAGCGCCCAGTTTTGCCTTGGCCATCTGCACGCCCATGGGCTGGGCGTGGATAAAAACGACACGGAAGCCGTCCGCTACTACCGCGAAGCCGCCGCCCAAGGGCATCCGGGCGCCCTCAACAATCTTGGCGTCCACTATGCGAACGGCCAGGGCGTGGACAGCGATTTGGAGGAAGCCGTGCGCCTCTACCGCTGTGCAGTAGCTGGTGGGAGTGAGGAGGCGCGGGGGAATCTTGGGAGGAAGCTGGCGATGGGGGAAGGAGTGGAGAGGGACCAAGCTGGAGCGGTGGAGTTATTGGGAGGCAAGGCGGGGGTGAATCGAGAGCTGGCGTATGAGTTAGGGCAGCGGCTTGAGGGAGAGGGAGGGAAGGCAGGGGAGGAAGCGGTGGGGTGGTATTTACTGGCTGGAGAGCAGGGGCATGTGGAGGCGCAAAGTCGATTGGGAGAGTTCTGCGAGCGAGGTGAGTGGATGGTGGCGAGTGAGAGTGAGGCGGTGCGATGGCATTTGAAGGCTGGGGAGCAGGGGTATTTGCCTTCACAACTGGCGCTGGGGCGGTTGTACACGCGGGGGGTGATGGCCGATGAGGTGCAGGCGGCGCGGTGGAATGAGAAGGCAGCGGAGCAGGGGGATGCTGGGGCGCAATATGCGTTTGGGAAGGCGGCGGAGTTGGGGAGGGGGACGTTGAGGGATCCTGAGGTTGCGGTGCGTCACTGGCGTGGAGCCGCGGAGCAGGGTCATGTGGAGGCGCAGTTTGATTTAGGGTGTTTGTTGGAGGCTGGGGAGTGTGTGCGTGCGGATGCCGGGGAGGCGGCGCGTTGGTACGAACGTGCGGCATTGGCGGGTCATGTGAAGGCGCAGTTTAATCTGGGTGTCCTGCTGTTGGAGGGGCGTGGAGTGGCGCGCGACGAGGTGCGAGCGGCCGGGTGGCTGGAGCAGGCGGCGCGCGCTGGGCTGGCCAATGCGCAGTATCAAGTGGGTGCGCTTTACCATCGTGGGAGTGGAGTGGTGAAGGACGAGGGACAGGCGGCGCGGTGGTATCAGCGTGCGGCGGTGCAGGAACATGCGGCGGCGGCGTTCACGCTGGCGACGATGTACGATCAAGGCGAAGGCGTCGTCAGAGATGCCACCCAGGCCGTTCACTTCTACCGCTGTGCGGCGGACTTGGGTGACGGCGAGGCACAGTTGATGTTGGGCGATTTGTATGTCCGGGGCGAAGGCGTTGCCGAAGACTACGTGCAGGCCTATCGGTTCTTCAGCATGGCGGCTGCACACGGCAGCGACATGGCCCGGCGCGGCAAGGAACTGGTGAGCCGGCTGATGACCCCGAGTCAGATCGCCGACGCACAGAGGCTCTGCCGCGTCTAGGTTGGCACGGCGCCTTGCCCTCGGAAGTGGCTTCCGATAGCCTCACCCCAATTCACACTCCTATGAACCCACTCATTGCCGCCTTGTTATCCGCCGCACTGGTGCAGATCGTCCATGCCGACGGGGACGTGCCCAAGCCCATCGGCGAGCGTGTGGCCAAGGAATTCCCGGCCCTGCTCGATCTCTACAAACACCTGCACGCGCATCCGGAAATCTCCTTTCAGGAGGCCAAGACCGCGCAGCGCATGGCCGAGGAGCTGGACAAGCTGGGCTTTGCCGTGTCGCGCAATGTGGGCGGCCACGGCGTGGTGGGGGTGTTAAAAAATGGCGCCGGCCCCACGGTGATGGTGCGCACGGATCTGGACGCCTTGCCGGTGAAGGAGGCCACGGGGCTGCCCTTTGCCAGCAAGATCACCACCGTGGATGAGTCGGGCAAGGAAGTGCCCACGATGCACGCCTGCGGCCATGACATCCACATGACCTGCTGGGTGGGTGCGGCCCGCGTGCTGGCCGCGCTGCGCAATGACTGGGCCGGCACGCTCGTGTTCATTGCCCAGCCGGCCGAGGAACGCGGTGCGGGCGCCCGGCGCATGATTGCCGAGGGTCTTTTTAAGAAATTCCCCGTGCCCAACTATGCCTTGGCCTTGCACGTGATGGGCGATCAGCCTGCCGGCACACTGGGCTACACTAGCGGATTTGCCATGGCGAATGTGGATTCGGTGGACATCACCGTGCGCGGTGTGGGCGGGCATGGCTCGCAGCCGCAGTCCACGAAGGACCCCATCGTCCTCTCCGCGCAGATCATCCTCGCGCTGCAGACGATCGTGAGCCGCGAGGTGGCGCCGCAGGAACCGGCCGTCATCACCGTCGGCTCCATTCATGGCGGCACCAAGCACAACATCATCCCCGACGAGGTGCACCTGCAGTTGACGTTGCGTTCCTATACCGACGCGGTGCGCGAGCAGCTCATCGCGGCCATTCGCCGCGTGGTGCGCGGGCAGGCTCTGGCGGCAGGGCTTCCCGAGGACCGACTGCCCCTCGTGGTGCTGCGCGATGAGCACACGCCGGCCGCCTACAACGACCCCAAGCTGATGGCCCGCCTTCATGGAGTGTTTAAGACGGGTTTCGGCGAGGGCGCGCTCATCGAGCGCAAGCCCTCGATGGGCGGCGAGGACTTTGGTCAGTACGGCCGCACGGAGCACAAGATTCCCGTGTGCCTGTTCTTCCTTGGTGCCGTCTCCGCCGATACCGTGCGGCAGGCGCGCACCACGGGCCGGTCGCTGCCCTCGTTGCACTCGGCGCTCTTCGCGCCGGATGCGGAGCCCACCATCCGCACGGGCGTGGCGGCGATGACGCTCGCGACGCTGGAGTTGCTTCGCCGGAACTAGACGGCCCTTTTGCGGATGCCCACCGCCGACTCACCCGCACTGCCGGACGCGCCGCGCCGCGGGTTTGCAGCAGAACCCTTCCTCGTGGTGGGAATGCTGGCGGTGTTGTGCTGCCTGCCTTTCGCCGCCGAACTGCCCTTCTTCCGGGTGGACTCGGAGATGGCCGACCTGCTCGCGGGCGATCAGCGCAGCCTCACCAGTTATCAGGATGCGGGAGGGCAGCTCGCCACCTCGCTGGGTGCCGACTCCGTCGCCATTCTGGTCAGTGTACAGGCACCCGACGCCTTTGCGCCGGAGACGGTGCAGGCGCTGCGAGATGTCGGCGAGGCACTTGGGCAGCGCGGCGGTGTGTTCCACGCCTTTAGCCTTGCAGGCCCCTGGGTGCGGCCGCGTTTCCATCAAGAGGGTCATTTCAGTGTCTTCAAGTTGCCGAAGGTGCAGTTTTATCTGGGACCGCTGGTGCCCGATCCGCCCGCGTCGCTCTCGCCGGCCGAGCGTGACTGGGCGCTGGCTTTTCCATTCTTCCGCAACCTGCTCTTCAGCGCGGATGGCCGGCATGCCATGATCTTTGCCTTCGCAAAGCCCCCACTGGGCAGCGCCGCCGCCCGACGCAACTTCTGCACGGACATCGACGAATGCCTGCGCGGGTTCGAGGCCACAATTCGCGAGCGCGGCGGGACGATGAACTGGCTGTCCTTCCCTCATGCCGAACACGAGACCTTGGCCACGCTTCGGAACGACCTGCTGTGGCAGCTGCCCCTGTCGCTGGTCGTGCTGCTCGGGGTGTTGTTGTGGACGTTCCGCGGGTCGCTGCGGCTGGTGCTCTATGGCATGATCATGACCGGGCTGGGTGCTCTCGTCGTGCTGCCGCTCGCACCGATGATGGGCTACCGCATCAGCCCCTTCACTTCGCCGCTCTATCCACTGCTGGCGGGCGTGCAGTTGGCGCTGGTCATCCACGTGGGCACGGCGCATCAGAACGCGCTTCGTGCGGGACGCAGGGGCATGGCGGCGTTGGGTGCGGTGCTGGACGAAATCCTGCGAGGCTGTCTTTTTGCCACCGTGATGGCGGTGGTGGGGATGATTTCTCTGGCCGCCAGCGACGTGCGGCCCACCCGGGAGTTTGGCTTGATTGGCGCGGCGGCCGTGACGCTCCTCTTTGTGACGGTGTTCGGGCCGGGGATCCTGCTGCTGCGACTTTTCGGCGACGGTAAGGCGGCCGTGCCGCGCCCCGACCGTGATGGTGACTGGGCCGGCCGTTTCCTGACTTGGGTGGAAGGGCGCAGAGCCGCCATTCTATGGGGCACGACCGCGGCCGTGGTGGTCACGGTGGCGGGCGTGTGCCGGATACGCACCGACATTCGCATCGTGGAATTTCTCAGCCCGCGGAGCATTACACGCCAGTCGCTGGAGGAGCTCAACCGCGCCTACGGCGGACTCAACTTCGCAAAGCTGGAGGTGGACACCGGCGCGCCCGGCGGCGTGTCCAAGCCGGAGGTGCGCCGATTCCTCCTGGGGCTGCAAGAATTTGCCCAGGGACGCCCGGGAGTGTCCATGGTGTACTCCGCCGCCGGGCTGGTGCAGGCCGCCGGCGACGTGGCGCGCGTGGAGCTGCCGTGGACGGCGAGCCTGCCGCGGGATTTCGTGGATGCAATGGTGCTGGCGCAGTTTCAGCAGCCGGCCGTGCGACGCGCACTGCCGCTTCTGGACTCGCTCTACGACGAGCCGCTGCAAAGGGCGTGGCTGGTGCTGCGCACGCGCGACATGCCCTCGCGCGATTACCTGGAGTTGATCGAAGCGGTGGTGGCACAAGCCCGGCGCACCGCTCCCAAGGGCGTGAAGGTGACGGCGAGGGACGCGCAGCGGGAAATCATGGAGGCCGACCGGCGCATCGTGGAAAGCCAGGTGAACAGCACGCTCTACACCCTGGGTTTGACGGCGCTCATGCTCTGGTGTCTCTGGCGGTCGTGGGCGCTGGCGTTGCTGGCGATGGCTGTCAATGCCGTGCCCGTGGGATTGGTGGTGGCGGTGCAGGGGTTTACGGGCGTGCCGCTCAACTCCATCACCATCATGGTTTCGGCCATTGTCTTTGGCATCGCCGTGGACGACACCATTCACTTCATCACCCACTGGCGCGAGGAACGGGCGCGGGGGAGCGACTCACGCACGGCCGTGCTGGAGGCCCTGCGCGTGAAGGGCCGGGCCATCGTCTTCACCAGCGTCATCCTGATCGGGTTGATGGGGGTGTTTCTGGTGTCCTCATTTCCACCGGTGCGCTCCTTTGGGTGGTTGTCGGCACTGGGATTTGTCTGTCTCCTGGCGTCGGCGCTGCTGTTGCTTCCCCTGGCGTTGGCCCGCTGGGAGCGGGGGGAATTTGCTGGACGCTCGGGACAAAGGGACTAGGCTCACCCGCTTGTTGAGACTCACATGTCGGAGCTAAACCTGAAGCCTCTTGAGGCGTCCGGCGACCCAAAGCCGCACGAGGACGGCCGCGGAATTTCCAAAAAGACGCCCCCGCGGGGTTATACCGCGGAGGACTCCGCGCGCCGCGTGGAGTGGCTGGAAGCGCAGACGGGCTTTCGCCTGCCGCCCTTCAAGACGGAGGAGCCTGAGAACCTCCGGGGCTTGGTGGAAAACCACGTGGGGTTCATGGGCATTCCGCTGTCGGTGGCCGGACCGCTCAAGATTGAGGGCTCGTACGCGCGCGGCGAGTTTTACATCCCCATGTGTACTCTGGAGGGCACGCTGGCCTTCTCCATGACGCGCGGCTGCTTTCTCACGTATCTAGCCGGGGGCATCGCCAGCCGTCACATCAAACAGGAACTCTCCCGGAGCCCGATCTTCATCTTCGAGTCCATCGAGGAGGCGTACCGCTTTTATGAGTGGGTGAAGGTCAACGAGCCGGCGATCCGCGATGCCGCGCAGGCCACCACGCGTCACGGCAAGTTGCTGCGCGTCGAGAAGCACCCCATCCACAACCGCGTGCTGCTCGAATTCATCTACAACACGGCGGAGGCCGCCGGGCAGAACATGGTGACGATCGCCACCGAGGCGGCCTGCCAGTTCATCATGGGTGCCTTCAAGCAACCCAAGCCATTCCGGTACCTGCTGGAGAGCAATTTCTGCTGCGACAAAAACCCGGCGCACAAGACCATCCTGCACGGGCGCGGCCACCACGTGATCTGTTCCTTCTCGGTGCCCGACCGCATCCTGCGCAAGGTGATGCGGGTGAGTGTGGATCAGATCCTCAGGGCGCTGACCGACAAGCATCTGGGGTCGCAGATGGCCGGTCTTTTGGGGCTTAATCTTCACACGGCCAACGCGCTGGCGGCGTTGTATCTGGCGCTGGGGCAGGACATCGCCTGCGTGGCCGAGAACAGCGTGGGCATCGCCACGTACGAACGCCAGGGCGACTCGCTCTTTGCCACCCTGAGCATGCCCTCCATCACCGTGGGAACGTGGGGCGGTGCGACGCGTCTGGCGCAACAGCAGAGCCATCTGAAGATGCTCGGTTGCGCGGGCGAGCCTGGCTCGGCCAAGAAGCTGGCGGAGATCATCTGTGCGGCGGCACTGGCGCTGGAGATTTCGCTGGCGGGCGCCATCGTCAGCAACGAATTCGCCCACGCCCACGCCACGTTTGGGAGGCGCTAGGTGTCCGCGTTCCAGGACCTGCTCGCCCGCACCCAGCTTGACGGGGAGTTCGACTACCTGCGGCGGCTGCCCTCCGGCAAGGCGCGGCTGTGGCACACGGCCTTCGAATGGTTCTGCAAGGGGCTCTTTGGCCTCTACTGTCCCTTGCGCGTTCAGGGGCGCGAGAATCTCCCGCCCCCGCCGTTTCTCCTTTGCAGCAACCACTGCAGCCACATGGACAGCACCGCGCTCATGCACGCCACGGGCATGGGCTTTGGCTCGTTTGGCATGGTGGCGGCGCAGGATTACTTCTTTGATCACGCGCACCGGAAGAACTCGCTGCCGATGCTGATGAACCTCATTCCCGCCGAGCGGAAATCCACGCGTCAGACTCTCGCGCGGCTCATGGTGGCGTGCCGTGAATTCAGCCGGTGCGGCCCGCGCAACATCATTCTCTACCCCGAAGGCACGCGGTCGCGCACGGGCGAGATGTCGCCCCTCAAGAAGGGCGTCGCCATGATCGCCGCCGAACTCGGGCTGCCCATCGTGCCGGCCTATGTCAGAGGCACTTTCCAATCGCTGCCCAAGGGGGTATCGTTCCCGCGACCGGCGCGGATCCGCGTGCACATTGGAAAGCCCATCGACCCGGGCCGGTTTGCTGCCAACGACGACAACACGGGCATGAACCGCCTCATCTACACCCGCATCACGCACGAACTCGAGCGGCGGCTGCACGAGTTGCGGGATGAATGCGAACGCCTCCATGGCCGCTGAATCTTTACAACCCTTCCGCCACATGAAATGGTGGGGATGGGGGCACGAGGAGGTGTCCTTTGACGACTCCAACAAGCCCCATCTCTGGCCCTACCTCAGTCGCGTGTTGGCCATCGACAACGACACGCCCCGCACGCAGCCGGTGTCCTTCGAGCAAGTCCAGCTACCGGCTGTCAGGCGCAACGAAGCGTTTCTTGCCGCACTGGGGAGGTGCCTTAATCCAGACCAGATTGCCGACGACAAACGCTCGCGTCTCATCCATGCCGCGGGAAAGAGCTTTCGGGACTTGTGGCGGCTGCGCAATGGGCTGGTGAGCGCCGCGCCCGACTGCGTGGTGTATCCGCAGGGCGAGGAGGATGTCGTGGCCATCGTGCGCGCCGCGGTGGAGCATCAGGTGGTGCTCATCCCCTTTGGCGGCGGAACCAACATCGCCGGATGTCTGGAGCCGCAGGATTCTTCAGGCCGCATGGTGGTGTCGCTGGACATGGGCCGCATGCACCGCGTGCTCTCGGTGGATCGGCATTCGCTCACCGCGCGCATCCAGACGGGCGTGTATGGGCCGCATCTGGAGGAGCAACTGGGCGCCCATGGCGTGACGCTGGGCCACTTCCCCGACTCGTTTGTCCACTCCACCTTGGGGGGCTGGCTGGCCACGCGCTCGGCGGGTATGCAGAGCGACCAGTACGGCAAGATCGAGGACATGGTTTTAAGCCTGCGGATGGTGACGCCGCAGGGCACCCTCGTCACCCGCACGGTGCCCAAGTGTTCCAACGGCATTGACGTGCGCCACCTTTGTGTGGGCAGCGAAGGCATCCTGGGTGTGTTGACCGAGGCGGTGATGCAGGTGCATCCCCAGCCCGCTTACAAGGACTATTACGGCTGGCTCTTCCGCGATTTCGAAAGCGGCGCCGCGGCCATCCACGAGTGTGTGAGGCGCGGCTGCCTGCCGGTCATTACGCGCCTCAACGACCCCGGGAAGACGGCGCTCTCCTTCGCGTTCAAGACGCGCAAGACTCCGATGAAGGAGGCGCTGGGCCGGGCTGTGAAGTGGTATCTGGGCTCGGTGCGCGGCATAGACTTTGGTAGGTGCTGCCTCATGATCGTGGCGTGCGAGGGCGACCATGCAACCTTTCACCGGGTGCGGCAGGAGTCGGCCGAGGTGTTCCGCAAGCACGGCGGTGTGTATCTGGGTGCGGAGCCGGGCAGGTCATTCCAGCGCGCCAAGTTTGATTTTCCGCATCTGCGCGACTATGTCATGGACCGCAACATCATGGCGGATGTCAGCGAGACGGCGACCACGTGGTCCAACCTCATGCCCATGTACACGGACGTCCGGCGCGCCATCGAGGAGGCCATCACCGACACCGGCAGCTCGCCGTGGGTGGGCTGCCACATCAGCCACAACTATCATTCGGGTGCGAGCCTCTACTTCACCTTCGGCGCGAGGCAGTGCAAGGGCCGCGAACTGGAGCAATACCTGCACGTGAAGAAGGCCGCCGAGGATGCCTTCCTTCGCAATGGCGGCACCCTTTCGCATCACCACGCCGTGGGGAGCGAACACGTGCCGTGGATCACCGACGAGCTCTCGCCCACGGGTGTGGCCGCCGTGCGCGCCCTGAAGCAGGGGCTCGATCCAGGCGGCATCATGAATCCCGGAAAAATCCTGCCCTCGGACAACCCGCTGGAAAAGTGGGGCCTGCCGGCGTCCGGGGCGCGGTCCTTTAATCCCGGGCGAAAATGAGCGGCGCACCCACCACGGTGGTCATCACCGGTGCATCCTCCGGTCTGGGGCGGCAGCTGGCGCACGAGTTTGCGCGGCGAGGCGCGCAGTTGGTGCTCTTCGCGCGCGGCGAGGCGCGCCTCAAGGAGACGGAAGCCGAATGCCGCAAACTGGGTGCCGCTGATACGCTGGTGGTGGTTGGTGACGTCACGCAGGCCAAAGATTGTCAAAGTCTGGTCGACCAGACGGTGGCGCGTTTTGGCGGGATCGACTGTTTCCTCGCCAATGCCGGCATCAGCATGTGGACGCGCTTCGCCGACGTGGACGACGTGGGCATCTTCCGGCGGCTCATCGAGACCAATTTTTTGGGGGTCGTGCAATGCGCGCGCGCGGCGCTGCGGCCCCTGCAGCAGCGCCGTGGCATGCTCGTCATCATCTCCTCCATCCAAGCCAAGGTGGGCGTGCCCTTTCATTCCGGCTACAGCGCCAGCAAACACGCGCTGGAAGGCTGGGTGGACGCGCTCCGGTGCGAGCTGGCTGGCACGGGCGTGGAGATTCTAAAAGTGTATCCGCATTGGCTCTTGGGCACACGCCTCAGGGAAAACGCCATCGGCGGCGACGGCCAGCTGCTGGGCGAGCGCCGGCACAAATCCAGCGACGGGGCCGTCAGCGTGGAACTCTGCGCGCGCAAGATTGCCGAGGCAGTGGGCCGGCGGCGGCAGGTGCTCTACGTGCCCTGGCACCTTTGCCTGCTGCCATGGCTCAAGCTGCTGATGCCTCTCGTCGTGCGTCGTTACATCCGCCGCCGGGTGGGAAATCAGGAACAATGACGGCCGCCCGCCCAGAGCGCGATCCCACGCCTGCGGCAGAAGCGATGGGGCTGGGTTATTTTCTTGGATGGTGGTGGTTCAGATTTTTTTTTGCCACCTATCAGCCGCGCAGAATTATGCATGCGGCACGCGTGCCTGCGCGCGGGCCGGCCATCCTTGCCGCCAACCACGCCAGCTTCATCGACCCCCCGCTGATTGGCTCGGCCACGCCGCGCGTCTTACAATACTTGGCGAGGGAAAGTGCATTCTCCAATCCGGTTGCGGGTGCGATCCTGCGGTCGTGGAATTGCGTGCCGCTGGATCGTGACGGGGGCAGTGCGCGCGGCCTCAAGACCATCCTCAACCGCCTGCGCGACGGGCAGGCGATCATGATGTTCCCCGAGGGCACGCGCAGTCCCGACGGCCGGCTCCAGCCCGCGCGCCCGGGAATCGGGCTTGCGATTGCCCGCAGCAGCGCGCCCGTGATCCCCATCCGGGTGTTTGACACCCACGAGCATTACGGGCGCGGGCATTGGTTGCCGCGCCCCGGCCGGGTCGTCGTCAAGTTTGGCCGGCCGATGCATTTTCGGGAGGAACGGGATCGCGCCAAATCGGGCACCCCGGAGGAGCGCAAGGAAATCTACCGGCGGATTGCCGACACGCTCATGGCGGCGATTGGCGCGCTAACGCCCGTGCCCGACGACACGGATTAAAAAAAGGCGGAGCGTGTTTTCCACCCGCTCACTACGGACACCACACCCATGAACATCACGACTCACTCAGGACCCTTGGAGGCGTTGGCCACGGACGCGATGGCCTGGCCCATTGGCACGGACTTAAAGCGCGAACCGGAACTGGAGGGGGCTTTGGCCGGGCTCTGGAAGGAGATCGAAGCGGGATTTGCCGGCAAGCAGGGCGAGACGATGGTGATGCACCGGGCGCCGGGCGAAGCCATCCGGCGGCATCTTCTCGTGGGAGTGGGGCGTCAGGCGGACGCGATGAGCCTGCACGCCTTTGCCTCACAGGCGGCACGAATTGCTGCCAAGCTCGGCGCGCGAAGTCTGGCCCTCCGTGTGGCGTCGGCTGCGCAGACCCGGCCGCTGGTGGAAGGTGCGCTCTTTGGCGCGTGTCACCCTCGTGGCGCCAAGGACGGCAACGGCGGCAGCCTTCAGGAATTGATTTTGTGTGGCGCAGTCGAACACGGCAGCCTCGATGCCGGACGGATCGCAGGTGACGCCGTCAACTACGCGAGGGAATTAATCACCGCGCCCGCCAACGAACTGGGTCCGGCTCAACTTGCAGGACGCGCGCTGGCCGACGGGCGCGAAGCGGGGCTTGAGGCACAGGAGTATGACGAGGCTGCGTTGCGCAGCATGGGTGCCGGCGCGATCCTCGCCGTGGGGCAGGGCTCGGCGCGGCCGCCCCGGATGGTCCGGCTGGCTTGGAATCCCCAGCACGCCAAAGCGGGCACCCATTTGTTTCTGGTGGGCAAGGGCATTACTTTCGATTCAGGCGGCTTGTCGCTGAAGTCAGCCGATTCGATGGAGAAGATGAAGTACGACATGGCCGGCGCGGCGACGATGCTGGCGGTGATGCTGGGGGTCGCGCGCCTTAAACTGCCCGTGCGGGTCAGTGCGTTGCTGGCCTTGGCGGAGAACATGCCCAGCGGCACGGCGCTGCGGCCCGGTGACGTGATTGCGGCGATGGACGGCAAGACCATTGAGGTGATCAACACCGATGCGGAGGGAAGACTGGTGCTGGCCGATGCACTCGTTTGTGCCACGAGGTTGGGGGCCACGCACATCGTTGACGCGGCCACGCTGACCGGAGCCGTGAGCGTCGCGCTGGGCAGCGTCAATGTGGCGGTGCTGTCCAACAGCGAGCCGCTGACCCAGGCTCTTCGCGCTGCCGGTCGCCAGGCCGGCGAGCGGTTCTGGCCCCTGCCCATGGACGAGGACTACCTGGCGCCCATGCGCGGCGACATCTCCGACCTCCGCAATGCCTCCGCCGAGCGCAAGGCGGGCACGATCACCGCCGCGAAGTTTTTGGAGCAGTTTGTGGGCGAGGTGCCCTGGGTGCATCTGGACATCGCCGGGACGGCGTGGGCCGACAAGGCCACGGCTGCCTATCCCAAGGGCGCCACCGGTGTCACCGTTCGTTCCCTGCTGCGGCTGGTGGAAGCCATGGTGAGCACCCCTTGACAGTTCGAAATGCCGGCATACCATTTGAACATGAAGTTGTGGGCTGCCGCCGTCGTGACTGCATTCTGGGTGGCAGCCGTGCTGGCGGGGCCGGTGCCGCAAAAGCCAGCCAATACGGGCCCAAAATCAGGGGAGAAGGATCTTCAAACCGTTGACTTGAGGCTGTTGGATGCGCGGGCCAGGGCAGGCAGCGTGGAAGCCCAGGTGGACTTGGGGATCATCTATTTTGAGGGCAAGCGCGTGCCGCAGAACCTGGCGCTGGCCCGGGCGTGGTGGGCGTTGGCGGCCAAGAATGGCAGTGAGATTGCGCTGGCCAATCTTCGGCTGCTCGATTTGAAGGACGACGATGAGGAGGGCGGCGTGTCCTTTTTCGGGACGCCGGGCAGGGGCCATCGGTTCGCCTTCGTCATCGACAAATCTGGCAGCATGGAGGGCGAGCCTTTTCGGGCCGCGCGCGCGGAGCTGGTCAAGTGCATGAAGCAACTGCCCCGTGGCTCGCCTTTCATGATCTATTTCTTTGATGACGAGGCGGAATGGCTTCCTTCAAAGAATCCTCCCACGGCGGTGCCCGCGGATTTTCGGTGGGTCGAGGATTGGATTTGGAAACGGGACACAGGCGGCGGCACCAATCCGATACCGGCGTTGTCGATGGCGTTGAAGTTCCAGCCGGACACGCTTTGGATTCTGAGCGACGGCCAGTTCTTCAACGCCAATGGCACTATAGAACAACTCAAGCGAGCCAATCCCCGCAAACAGATTCGGATCAACACCATCGGCTTCTACGACCGGTCCGGCGAGAAGACGTTGAAGGCCATCGCCGATGCGCATGATGGCCGGTACCGATTCGTCGTGCGCGAGTGACCCTTTTCAATCCACCCGGCGCGGGCTAGCATTTTCCCCTGTGCAGTGCGCGTACCAGTTTGCTGCTTCGTATGAGGAGAACATGGAGCGCGGGCCGCACTTGCCGCCGCCTTCCACGCTGCCGCCTTCCACGCCCCTCAAGGATTTTCTCGGGCGCCGTGTTTACAGTCGAATTGGCATCGCGGCAGGCTTGCTCATGAACAGCCGGTGGCTGCGTGACTACGCCGCGCGCGGTTTTGACCTGCTTACCTACAAGACCGTGCGCACTCGCGCGCATCCCTGCCATCCGCCCCCCAACTGGGTATTTGTCGAAGAGGGCGATGAGCCAGGCGGCCCCATGTTTGCCCTCGAAGGGCTGCCCAGCGATCCCGCCTTGGTCAATTCAGCGGCCTGTTTCGGAATGCCCTCTGCAGCGCCGGAATTCTGGCGGGAGGATGTGATGCGCGCCAAGGAGGCGCTGCAGCCGGGGCAACTGCTCTTGGTGTCGGTGGCGGGCAGCGCGCAACTCGGATGGGACGCTCAAAGGCTGGCGGCTGACTACGCGCAGTGTGCAGCGTGGGCGGCGGATGCCGGCGCGGATGTCATCGAGGCCAACTTGCTGGCACCGGCGCTGCCTTCGGGAAACGGCGCGGTGTTCCGGGACATCGCGCTAAGCCGCCTTGTTGCGCAGCGCATCCAGGAGGCGATTGGTCCGGTGCCGTTGCTTTTGAAAGTGGGGAACCCGGACGCCGAACATGAACTTGCGGCGTTGCTGCGCGCCGTGGCGGGCGCAGCTCAGGGCGTCACGCTCTCCAGTGCGACGGCGCGGCGAGTGCTCCACCGCGACGGCCGACCGTACTTTGGTGCCGGCCACGAGGTCGTGGGCGTTCAAGGACGCATCCATTTTCCGGCGAGCGTCGCTGCGGTGCGCCGGGCCCGGCACTTGTTGGAACGCGAGGGACTTGGCTTGACCTTGGCGGCCGTGGGAGGCGTGGCGAGCGTGGCGGATGCAGCCGCGTTGTTCGCGGCCGGCGCCGACGCCGTCCTCATGGGCAGCGCCCCCATGTACCTTCCGGATCTGGCCGCTGAAATGAAGCGGGCGCACCCGGAGTGGTGAAGCCCGGTGGGATGAGGTAGAATGCCTTGCCTGCGCAGGGGCATTTGGAGGATGCTCGGCTGCGTCAACCAACACACCGCATGAATTCACCCCTATCCAGACGCTGGTTCCTTCAACGCACTCTTGTGGCAGCCGCTGCGGCAGGCGCCACGTGGTTTGAGGTGCCAAAGATTCTTGCGAAGGAATCCCAAGGCCGGGCGGACTCGCTGCGCAAGTACGGCGGCTTCCCGATGGGCATCCAGAGCTATTCGCTGCGGGGGTTCGGAGTGGATGGCCCGGAAGGCGCGCTGCAGAAGATTCAGGACTTGGGACTGCATTGGGTTGAGTTTTTCGGCGGGCACTACGGCATCACGCCCGACGCCAAGAAAATCGCCGACATGAATGCCCTACTGGCAAAGCATGATCTCTCGCCCAGCTCGCACGGGGTGAACGCGTTCACGAAGGATCACGCCAAGAACGAAGTCATCTTCAAGTTCGCCAAGGCTGCAGGCATCCGCAACCTGAGCGCCGACCCCACGCCCGACTCGTTCGAGAGCCTCGACAAGCTCGTGGCGCAGTACGACGTGCGCATCGCCATCCACAACCATGGGCCGGGCGCGCGCTACAACAAGCCTGAGGATTCGCTCAAGGCCGTCGAGGGCCACGATCGTCGCGTAGGCTTTTGCGCCGATCTGGGGCACTACATCCGCTCTGGCTACGATGCGGCGGAGGTGGTGGAGAAGTTGGGAGGGCGGCTCTACGGGGTGCACCTCAAGGATTTCGCGGAGAAGAAGGGGAATGCGAAAGGGGTCATTCTGGGCAAAGGCCAAATGGACGTGCTCGCCACGTTCAAGGCGATGCGCAAGGTGAAGTTTCCGGCGGACGGCGCACTCAGCTTGGAATACGAGGAAAACCCGAAGGATCCCATGGCGGACATTCGGGCTTGCCTCGAAGTCGCTAGTGTCGCTGCGCAACAGGCCGCGAAGGGCTAGAACGCGCCCATCAATCTAAAAAAGTGGAGTCAGTCCCGGAGGCTACGGGAGCGGCTTGACCACGATGTTCCGGTAGGCCACGGGCCCGTGGTCGCCTTGAAACATGAGCGGCCCCTTCGCCTTCTCCTTGCCGTCCACGCCTCCGGGAGTACCCTTTGGCATCTCCACATTTTCGTGCAGCACCTGGCCGTTGAGAATCACCTTCTTAAACACCGCGTTGCTGCTCTTCTTGCCATCGGCGTCAAAGCGCGGCGCCTTGAAGTGGATTTCATATTTCTGCCATTCGCCCGGCTTCCTACTGGCATTCACACGGGGCGGCTGCGCGCCGTAGAGCGCACCCATGTCACCGCCGCCGGGCTTGGCCTTGCCAAAACTGTCAAACACCTGAATCTCGTACTCACCCATCACATAGATGCCCGAGTTGGAACCCTTGGGCACCATCACCTCAAGCTCGATCACGGCGTCGCCAAACACCGCCTCGCTGTAGAGGTCCACGCCGCCACCCTTGGCGTTCGCCAGTTCGCCTTCGCCTTTGGCCACGGTGAGCTCGTTGTTCTTGGCCGCACTCATCGTGGCCGTTCCCACCACCCAATGGCTTTTTTCCCTGGCTCCCTTGGTCTTCCAGCCCGAGAGGCTCTTGCCGTCAAAGGGCGTGGCGTCGTCGGCGGACAGTGTCAACGCGGCTGCAAAAAACAGGAGGGACAGTGGAGTTTTCATGAATGAGGGACATGGTTGTGCCGGGGCATGGAAAGTCAAGCCTCAGCCTTTTGGCTTTCCACCGCGCGGCCATTCGCCGAGGCTGATGACCCATGGCTGAAGCCTCAGCGCACGGGCCCGGTGCCAAGGCGATGGGGCGCCCGTTGCTCAACCGCGGATTTGTTTCTCTGGCGCTGACGCAGTTCTGCGGTGCCGCCAACGACCATATTCTCAAACAGGTGCTCACGCTAGCCGTGGCGGCGGGCGGCGTGTGGGACGGCCGCTTGGGTGAAGGCGGCCAGTCGTACGCGGTGTATTTTCTCGCGCTGCCCTTCCTGCTCTTCTCGGGATTCGCCGGGCAGCTGGCCGATGGCTATAGCAAGGCGCGCATGGCCTTCTGGGTGAAGGTGCTGGAGGTCGGCATCGGCGTGGTGGTGTTCGCAGGATTCTGGCTGCAAAACGTGGCGCTGTGCCTGGTGGCGATGTTCCTCTTGGGTTCGCACTCGGCGTTTTACGGCCCGGCGAAGTACGGCATGATTCCGGAATTGGTGCAGGGCGGGGAGCTCAGCCGGGCCAACGGCCTCATCAACATGCTCACCAACCTGGCGGTGCTGGCCGGCACGGTGGTGGCGGCCATCGTGTACGAGCACTATGCCGGCGAGGGAGGCGTGCCACGGCTCCTGTGGCTGCCCGGTGCGGCCGTGATGGGGGTGGCGCTGGCGGGTCTTGCGGCTGTACGGATGCTTCCCGCGCTGCCCGCGCAGAGTCCGGGCCTGCGGCTTCGGTGGGATGTGGTGACGCCCTACGTCGTGGCGCTGCGGGAGATGTCTCGCACCCCCGTGTTGCGCGTGGTGGTGGGCTGGTCGCTCTTCTACCTCATCGCGTCGATGGTGCTGCTCATCCTCTCCGACTATCGCGACGTGCTGGGGGTGAGCTCGGCGCGCGCCGCGCTGTTGATGGCGGTGCTGGGGATATCCATCGCAGTGGGGAGTGTCGTGGCCGGCTGGATTTCAGGGCACCAAATAAGGCCGGGGCTGGTTCCCGTGGGAACGGTGGCCCTCACGGTCATCTTCGTGTTGCTGGCCCGCGCACCCCGTGATTTCGGCGTGGTTGCAGGGTATCTCGCCGCGATGGGGCTCTTCTGCGGATTCTACGTCATCCCGCTGCAGGCGCTGCTCCAGAGGCTCTCGCCGGCGGACGCGCGGGGCCGGTTCATGGGCACCGCCAACGCGATTTCCTTCGCCACCACCATCCTGGGCGCCGCCCTATTTCAAGCCGCGAAGCTGCAGGGCGTGGCCTCCCAGCAAATATTTTACATTGCCGCGCTCTTTGCGGCCGCGGGCACGGCGTTCTATTATTTCCTGCTGCCTCCGCACGTCCGCGCCAATCAGTGAGGCTGCGATCTGGGTTCAGCGAGCAGGGCGCGCCACTACTGCGATGTGCTGGCCTTGCTCAACACGCGCCTGCCACGCCTGCGCAATCACGTAGCCCTCAAGCCGCGCCTTCACCTCATGGGGCGGCTCGTCGATGCGGTGGAAGTCGTGCAGCAGCCCCACGGCCTGCCCGGCGCGCACGAGCGCCCCGCATTCCACCAGTGGCTCGAAATGCCCCGGCCACGGGGCTGGCAGGAAGCAGTCGCGATCCACGATTTCTACAACGCGCTGCGTGCCCTCCGCGTGGTGGTCGATGGGGGCGATGACTCCCGAGAGCTGGCCGTGGTGGATGGCCGCCGCCAGCACACCGTGCCGCCCGTAGCGCACTCCCAGCGCGTTGACGGCCGCGCCCCAGCCCAGTTCGGTGCCAATCGTAATCTTGCCCAGCCGCTCGGCCTCGCTGGGCAGCAGGCCCGGCGTGCGGTTTTGATAGGTCATGACGAAGGGCGTGCCGAACCAGCGCGCGGCCTCCTCCATCGCGCGCGCCTGCGCGGCGTCCTCGACGACATGATAGCTGGTGGTCAGCGCAAAGCGCGCCACCAGCCCGCCCGAATGCAGGTCAATCACCACATGCACGTGCCCCCAGAGGTGCTCGCGGACAAACCGCGCAATGCGGTGTGTGATGCCCGAGAGCGCCGTCGTGGTGCCCGCGCCCTCCACAAAGGCGCGGTTTAAGTTCACGCCGTCCTCGGAAACGCTCTCGCGCGTGCCGGCGCGGAAGGCGGCGACGTTGAGCACGGGCACGAAGATCAGGCGGCCGCGCACGTCGGCGGGCTGGATTTCGCGGAGCAGATTCTTGATGACCACCGGCCCTTCGTATTCGTTGCCGTGGTTGGCGCCAAAGACAACAAGGCCGCGGCCCGGCTGCGCTTCGGGGCCCACCATCACCGTGAGCGGAATGTGCCACTCGCCCCAGATGCTGTCGTGCTCGAGCGAGACCCAGTAGTCGCGCCTGCCGGGAGAGTGGAAGTCCAAGGCCTCGGGCGGAGCGGCGATGCGCGGGGGGTTCACCGGGCTAGGCTAGCCTGGAACGCGGGCGCATGTCCAACCCGCGCGTGCGGGGTATCCCTCATGGAGCGCGCGGGGCAGGCGGCGCGATTAGGGGCAGGGGCGCGATGTGAGCCTTCATGAAGTCGGCAAGCTCGCCCATGATCCTCGGGCGATCCGTGCCGCGGAAGATGTGGTCGGTCTCGTGCCAGCGCACCACCGCGCCCTTGCCGGCGGCCTTGTGAAGCGACTCTGCGAAGGGGCGCAGTACCACTTGGTCCTTCGTGGCATTGAGGAACAGTAGCGGGCGCGGGGCGATGCGGCCGACCGTGCGGGCGGGATCCAGTTCCGGCCCCAGAGCGCCCAACAGGTTGCCGCCGCCCACGACGGAGCCCACGCAGCGCACGCGAGGGTCGTGCGCGGCAAAGGTGATGCCCGTGATGGCACCCCAGCTAAATCCGATGTAGCCCAGTTGCGAGCCGTCCACGTCGGGCCGCGTTGCAAGATAGTCGAGCGCGCGGCTGTAGTCGCCGCAGTGTTGCCTGAACCAGGCGCGCACCTCCGTCAGATTCCAGATTTCCGGGCTCTTCGCGCCCGGCACCTTGCGCTCACCGCGGTGGGGCGCATCAATTGCCAGCGCAATCATGCCGCGCGCCGCGATGAGCTTGCAGCACTCCACGACGTACTCCGCCTGCTTGCGATCGCCGATGCCGTGCTGGACGAGGATGGCCGGCCGCCGCCGGGCCGCTCCCGCCGCCTTCGGAAGGTAGAGATGACCGGGCACGCGGTCGCCTTCGATGCCGTTAAACTCGACGCGAAGTTTGGCGAAGTCCCTGTTGGATTCCAATTCCCTTTCCTCGGCCTTCAGCGTTGCGTTATGCGCGGTGCGAAAGGGGGGCGCGGCTGGTGGGGCGTCGGCGGCAGGCGCGCCTTGGCACAGGGCAATCATGCAGGCCGCGATGAGAGCAGCGTGTTGGGCAACGGACATGCGGAAAGTAAATGAGCCTGCGCTCGATCAGCCAAAGAGGCAGGTGAGGGGGCGGCCGTCGCAGATGCGATGGGGGCGGTTCAGGTTGTCGTACACCATCGTGTCTGGCGCCAGTCCCAGCGCGTGGTAGATCGTGGCGTGCAGATCCGCCGGCGAGACGGGATTGTCCACCGGATACGCCGACTGCTTGTCGCTCTTGCCGTAGAGTGCGCCGCCACGGATGCCGCCGCCGGCCAGCACGGCCGACTGGCAGGCGCCCCAGTGGTCGCGGCCCACAGTGGCGTTGATTTTTGGGGTGCGGCCAAATTCACCGAACATCGCCACCAGGGTTTGGTCGATGAGGCCGCGCCCGGTGAGGTCTTCCATCAGCGCGTGGAAGCCGCGATCCAGCGAGGGCAGGCAGTATTCGGCCTTCAGCATGTCGTACCCCGTCTTGCCTTCAAAGTTGCCGTGGTTGTCCCACACATTGGCGACGTTGCCGCCCTTCTGGATGTACATCCACGAGAGGGTGACCAGCCGCACGCCCGATTCCACCAGGCGCCGGCACATGAGAATGCTCTCGCCCCACTCGTTGCGGCCGTAGCGATCGCGCACGGCGGGTGTTTCCTTGTTGATGTCCAGCGCCGTGCGAACGTTGGAGGAAAGCAGCATCCCCATGGCCTGCCGCTGATACTCCAAGTGGTCGACTGTGGAAGGATTGGCCTGCAGCTTGCGGTCCATTCCCTCCAGTGTGCGCACCAGTCCATGGCGCGCCAGCAGACGCGCGTGGCTTACGGTGTCGGGCAGCGTCAGCGGAAAGAGCTCGTCAGCCTTGCTCTCTTCGCCAACGCGGCCGATTTCCAACGGATCGTGCCGCGGCCCCAGGAAGCCCGCGTGGGTGCCCGAGTAGGTGACGCCGTCGTGGCCGATGGGCCTGGGGATGGTGACGGTGCCGGGCATGTCGGCCACCGGGCGCAGCGCGGAAAGCACCGACCCCATGCCCGGCTGGCACTGGCGGGTGCGGTGGTTGCGGCCAAAGATCTTCCGGGGATCGCGATGGCCGGTCAGGGTGTAATACACCGAGTTGCCATGCTCGTCGCTGTCATGCGTGAGCGAACGGATGATGGCGAGCTTGTCCGTCAGCTTCGCAAAGAGGGGCATCTGCTCGGAAACGTGCGTGCCCGGCACCTTGGTGGGAATGGGACTAAACAGGCTGCGGATGCCCGAGGGTGCCTCGGGGTTGGGATCCCAGAGGTCCATCTGTGGCGGGCCGCCCCAGAGGTAGATGAGGATGCACGCCTTGGCTTTGCCGCCCGCGCTGGGAATTGCCGCGGGGCTTTGCTGGGCGCGCAACAGATCAGGCAAGGCAAGCGCGCCGCAACCCAGTTGCCCCAGCCGGATCATCGCATCGCGTCGGTGGAGCATGGGGTCGCTTTCTTGAGCGGTTTAGCCCGGAGGATTCACCGCGTCACTGCTTTTGCAGCCCTTCCAACTTGGGTGGGCCCACTTTTTGACCCGCTGCCGATTCGTCCCATTCAAAGGCCACGAGCACGTTCTGGCGGAAGTATAGGCGGATGATGCCCTGGCCGCCGTTACGATACAGTTGGCAGACGGTTTGAATCGTCCCAGAATTGATTTCCGGCTGCGTTGGCTTCGGGAGGTAAAGTTGACCCATGACGGTGGCGTCAAAGCGCTTCGCCTGCAAAGCGACGTTCTCCTGAACGTCGGGCGCACCGAAGGATTGCTGGAATTGTAGCGCGTTTGGCCACGGCTGCTGCTGCTTGGCCGTGGTGACGAGTCCCGCCAGGGTCGTCCAAAGTTTCACGGTTCGCTCGGTGTGCGGCCCGGAGTTGCTGGCGGGGTTTGTTCCCGGATTAGTACCGGGATTCGTGCCGGGATTGGTTCCCGTGCCGCCTTTGGTGCCGGGAATTCCGATGGGTTGAGGCCGGCCTTTGGAGGGCGGGCCCACCGGTGAGGGAATCGAGGTGACTGGGTTGCCGCCCGTGTTGCCGCCATTGGGAATACCTGCCATGCCGCCTCCCATTTGCGCCAGTTGCGCCAATGCCTGTTCGGGCACCATGAGAGCGAGTTTGGTGACGGCGCCTTTCTGTTCGGGCTTGGGCGGCGTGATGCCCATGCCTTGCAGGAACAGCATGGCGCCGGCCAATTGCGGGTCGGCTAGAGCGGTGGTGATGCCCTCAGACAGCGCCTTGGCCGAGGGTTCATCGGTGAACTTGGCGGCGACTTCCAGTTGGAGTCCCGAAGCGGCGGAGCCCGACACGGCGATTCCCTCGAGTTTTGCCAGTGACTTGGCCATGGCCTCGAGCTGAGGGGGGCCGCCCGGCGGGATGGGCGCCGATTCCATCGCCTTCGCAAAGAACGCGCTGCCGGGGACGAACGCCGCGCAGAACTGCTTGCTGGTGTCCACGAAATCCAGAGAGGGCAGCGCGGGCGCCGCGCCCTTGGCATCGATGGAATTCTTCACCGTGTTTTCCGTGCCGAAGACCAGCGTCTTCTTGTCGGGGAAATAAAACGCGGCGCTGGCTTCGCCTTGCTTCTTGGCAAGGATGTATTTGCCGCCGCCGTGGGATTGCTCCTGGAGGGCTGCGGTTGATGCCAGCGCATTGGTGGCCAGCCCGGTCAACTTGTCCGGATCCACTTCCTTGGTGGTGCGCACCACGAACACCAACTGGCCTTCGCCCTTGGCCAGATAAGACTCAAAGTCCGCCCCGCCCGGGGCGCCACCGCCTGTCATCTGTGCGGACGCAAATTTGCCCAGCCCCGCGATGCCGAGCGTGGCCGAGTCGATGTCCGAGGGTTTTAACCCGGTCATCCCTTCGGCCATCTGCAGAATCATGCCCGCCTGAGGATTGGCCTTGAGCTGATCCTGCACCGCCGGGTGATTGAAGATCGCGCCCAGTTTGACGCGCAACACAAAGTCCGTGTCCTTGGGCAGGTGCCCCCACTCCGCCTTGCCCGCGGCCGCTGCGGCGCCCTTGCCGCCTTTGCCCTTGGTGAGGTGCAACACCCCGAACACAATTCCCGTCACCACGGCCGCTGTGCCCAAGGCAACCAGCGCAACTTTCAACCCCTTGCCACCGCCGCTGCGCGCGCCCGCCTTGGAGGGCTTGGAAGGTGCGGCGCCGCTGGAGGCCGGGCGCACGCCTTCCATTTGGCTCAGCGGAACCCACTCGGCCAGCCCGTCATGCCAGGCGTTGTCGGTGGCCTGCAGCAGGCCAGAGCCCAAGTGTTGGTTCACCTCGTCCAAGGAGTACGGGCCGTACCTCTCACCAGCGCGGTCAATGTGGATTTCCATTTTTCCCTCACTGCCCCATGGGGGTCTCGCGCATCATAGCCGGTGCCCTCGGCGCGTCAATTCCCAGTCTTTAGGGGGAACCCTCCCACGGCAACGGGCTCCCCCCGCCAAGGGGCCCTTGTGGCCACCTTGAGAATAATTCGGCGTGAAGTCGGTGGGAACCTAGGGCGTCAAATCCACCCATGTTGGAGATTCGAAACACGCGGGGCGCGGGCGTCAATTGCGCGGGGTTCACCCGGCGCAGCGCGATCAAGGCGGGGTTCTTGGGATTGATGGGCTTGTCGGCCTCCGACCTCATCCGGTTGCGTGCCGAGGGCAAGGCAAAGCGCAACAACAAGTCGGTGATTTTGATCTGGCTTGATGGCGGCCCAAGCCACATGGAGACCTACGATCCCAAGCCCGATTCGCCCAAGGAATATCGCGGGCCGTGGCTGGACATGCCGACCAATGTGCCCGGCATCCGCATCTCAGAGAAACTGCCCTTGCACGCCAAGCACGCCGACAAGATGGCGTTTCTGCGTTCGGTGCATCACAACAACGGCGACCACTTTGCCGCGGCGCATTGGATGTTGACGGGGAGACTGGGTAGCACGGCCGTGAGCCAGGCGCAGAAGTATCCATCGGTGGGTTCGTTCGTGTCGCGTGTCAAGGGGGCCAATGCCGCAGGAATGCCTGCGTACGTGGGATTGCCGGCGGCCCACAGCGTCTACCTTTACCCAGGCTATCAAGGCGCCGCCTATCTGGGTTCGGCATATAATCCCTTTCAGGTGAACATGGAGCAGCGTTATCTGGCGGCTGCCGGCAAGCTCGATATCCAGAAGCCTCCGTGTCTGGAAAACTTGGGCGGCGAAACCGGGCGCACTCGCGGCCGCGAAAGCCTACTTTCAGGACTCGATCAGATCAGCCGTAAGCTCGACCAGAGCCGCATGATGGAGAACATGGATCGTTACCATCAGCAGGCTGTGGACATGGTGCTGGGCGGCCGGGCACGCGAAGCATTCGACATGGACAAGGAGAGTGCCAAGACGCGCGATAGCTACGGGCGCGGCCCGTGGGGGCATTACACGCTCATGGCGCGCCGGTTGGTGGAGGCGGGCGTGAGCTTCGTCACGGTGGACATGCCGCACTGGGACACGCACTCCATGATCCGGGAGGCACTCGAACAGCGCCTGCCTTATCTGGACATGGCCGTCGCGGGCCTCATGCAGGATTTGCACGACCGCCGCATGCTCGACGACGTGCTCGTGGTGGTGATGGGCGAATTCGGGCGCACGCCCAAGCTCAACGACGGCCAGCCGGGCATTGCAGTGCCGGGCCGCGACCACTGGGGTCAGGCAATGAGCGTGCTCATGGCTGGCGGCGGACTTAAAATGGGCCAGGTGGTGGGCAGCACGGATCCCAAGGCCGAGGCTCCTGCGGACAGGCCGCTCACACCCGCCGATGTGCTGGCCACGATTTACCACGTGCTGGGAATCGACATGAACCTGGCATTCCCCGATTTTGCGGGCCGCCCGGTGGCGATCATCGATCAGGGTACCCCCATCAAGGAACTCATCTAGCGCCCCCTGCCGCCAGCGGAGGCCGCGTCAAGTCAGCCACGGCTGGAATCGCAGCGAGTAGAGATCAGCGTTCTTGAGTTCAAAGCGCAGCCTCAGGGTCTTGCCGCGCAACGTGCTCAAGTCGGCATCCGCCTTCCATGCGACGGTGTGGCGCACGCGGTTTCCATTGAGCGGCACGCACTCCTCCAATCCACGCCCGGCAACGGGCTCGCCCTCGGGCGATTCCAACCCCACGCGAATGCGACCATCGGGCTTGGTTACGGCGTAGTTCACTTCAAGGCGCTCGGCGAGTCGGTCCAGCCGCAGGGGCGGCGTCGTCAGCGTGCCGCCACCACCGCCGGCGCGCAGGCTGGCAAACCCATCCACGCGATACTCAAAGCGCCGAATCCGGCTGCTGGGCCCGGTGTAATAGGCCTCGGTGGCGTAAACCGAAAGGTGATCCGGGCGGCCCGGCAGAGTCACCAACCCCCACGCCATGTAATTGCTTCGATTGCCAGCGCGGTCCTTTGGCGCGGTCTTGGGGATCACAGCCTCCGGCCACCGGTGGAACTTCCGACCGTCACGGCTGGACATCAACACGGGCTCGACGCTCTGGCCGTCATTGGGCAGGAAGCGCGCGGGAAACCCGATGAGCAGATGAGGCGCGCGGGGATAGGGCCGAATGGCGTTGGTGTAAAGGTGCTCGCGGGCTGCGTCGTCCTGAAAGTCGAGAAGCTGCGGCGGCGTCCACTCGATGAAGTCTGCCGAGGTGCCCGTCATGATGGCCCGCACGCCGCCCACAAAGGTGCGGTGATACTCGCGGTACAATCCCGCGTGCGCATCCCAGAACGCCAGGTTCTGGGAGTCGAATGCGCCTTGCGTGATCACCGGCTCAGGGCGTGCCAGCGCCCATCGGATGCCGTCGGCCGACTGGTAGGCGTAAAGTCCCTTGCGCGCCCCGGGATGGCCGCTGGAAAGAGCCTTGTACTGCGCAGCAGGCGCGCACCCCTCACGATCGTCTTTGAACGGAGTGAAACAGTGGGTGCCGTTGCCGGCCCACACGATGTTGTTTTCCTTGGAGCCGGCAAATTCAAACTGCCCCAGTTGGGGCTTTTCAAACGTGATGCCGTCCTTGCTCTGCGCGTAGCAGGTCACCTCCGGATGCGTTGCCTTTTTAGCCTGCTCGTCCCAGTGCGATCCGCGGTAGTACATGCGATAGCGCGGACCATCCTGAAAAATGGAATAGTAGGCGCAGGTGTTGCCCTCCCACGGCTCGCCGGTGACGAGCGCCACGTCCTTGGGCTCGGGCTGGTGCAAATGCAGCGCCGCGTCGCCGGTGAGGCGGCCCACCAGCAGCCGGTCAACGAACATCTCCAAGCGCGTGCCCAACTCCAACGCCGCAGGTTGGGCCAGCACGATGCGCGGAAGGGCCACGACGGCCGCGGCGGCGCCGCAAAGAAATTGCCGCCGGCTCGGGTGGGCGTCGTGGGTTTGGTTCACGGGGAGCGGAGGGCTTTGTCAGTCCCGCCAGAATTGTGATTCCTTTGGCGCGGTGTAGCGCACGGCCAGGTGCGGGGTTTCCAGCCTGCGCTTGGCCGCCAGCGATTTGAGGCCCGCTTCCACTAGGCCCGAGGTGAGCAGCGTGCGTTCCACGGGATAGGGCGCCTTGCCCGTGCGGAACATTTCCTCGGCCTTGGACATCAGCGCCGCCGAGTAGACCACGTTGGGGTTGGGCGGAAGCTGGAAGAGCGTCGAGAGCGGCTCCTTGCGGTCGCGCAATCGCCAGGCGACCGTGAAGTCGTCCACCAGCCCGTTCATGAGCAGCATCGTGGCCTTGAGCCCGTCGTTGTATTCGAACCGGTAGGCCACGGGTTCCTTCACCCAGGCGCGGATTTGCTCAGGCGTGGGATAGCGATGGCTGAAGGTTGGCGGCTGGCTCAGCGTGTGGCTGCGGCTTAAACACGACTCAAAGAGCGATGGATCCCATCCCCCCCGCGCAAAACTTCCCTGCGCCATCGCCTGCCACACCGCGTCGCCGCGCAAGGCTTCGAGCCACCGCACACCCACCTCGCCGCCGCGCCGGCGTTCGGCCATGCACTGGATGGTCTCCAGCGCGTGAAAGTCATAGACATCCACCGAGCCCATCGCCACGCACACCACCTCCTCGCAGGCCGCGTCGTAGGGCAGGTCGATGGCGGGCATGCGCCAGGTCACCGGCAGCGACGACCCTGCGAGAAAAGGGAAACCCATGTCGCGCGCCGTGGCCACCATCTCTTTGGCCCACTCCCATTTCCACGAGAGGTGTTTGTCGTTAAACACCGGCACGCCGCAGCCGTCCTCGTTGAAGACGTCGGTGATGGCCTTGAAGAACTGGTAGCGCGGATACTGCTTCTGTCCGATCTCGTTCTGCGGGTAGTCGCCGTGTTCGCCGATGAGGAGCACGCCCTCCACCGCCAGCTTCTTGCCGCCGCGCCGCAATGCCTTCGCGATGGTGGCGTGCTGCTCGAATCCAAATTCCGCCGCCAGCGCCGGCGTGAGATCCTTCTCGGGCTTCTGGTCCACATAAGCCGACACCACGCGGAAGGGCGGCCGGTGCCACCGCCCGCGCAGGGGATAGCCCACCATGAATCGCGTGGCCATGTGCCAGGCGTGCGAGCGGTAGCGCCACTCGGTGGTCACCACGGCCAGCGGCTTGGGGGGTGCGGCAGGTTGCGTGTTTTGCGCGTGCAACCCGGCCAGCGCGGAGCCGCCCGAAAGCGCGCCGAGGAAATTCCGTCGGTTCATCATGGGATTAGGCCCACTATACACGGGGCGCTCGCACCTGCAAGCGGCTCTAAAATGGGCTTGTCTTCGCGCATCCTTGGGCGATGCTGCCATTGCATGCTGGTCATTCAGGGGCATCGCAGCCGGGTGTGTTCGGGGTTGTCCCGGCGTGAGCTTCTGCAAATCGGTGGCGCGGGCCTCTTTGGACTTTCGCTTCCCAAAGTGCTCGCGGCCGAGTCGCAGGGCACGGGAGCCCGGAAGCCCTTCACGGGCGCGCGCGCCAAGTCGGTCATTTTCCTGTATCTCTTTGGCGGTCCCAGCCAGCTGGAAACCTTCGACCTCAAGCCCGAGGCTCCCAGCGGTCTGCGCGGGCCCTACCGGCCCATACCGTGCCGGACTCCCGACCTCATGCTGTGCGAGCGGCTGCCGCATCTGGCGCAGGTGACGGACAAGCTCTGCGTCATCCGCACGATGACCCACCCGCACAACGATCACAATGCCTGCCACTATATCCAGACGGGCCACAAGTGGACGCGGGGCGCCGCCAATGGGCAGGACGTCAACGCGCGTGAGACCGACTGGCCGTCGATGGGAAGTGTGGTGGAATACCTTTCGCGTCAGGCTGCCGATGCCAACGCTCGCGGGTTGCCCGATTACATCTACCTTCCCAATCGCTTGGGTCACCTGCAGGGCTACGACCGCACCGGACAGTATGCCGGGTGGCTGGGCACGGCGTACAACGCGCTGGCCACCGACATCCGCAAGCGCGACAGCGTTGACAATCCCTATTATCGCGACTGTGCCGACGCGGAGTTGCAATTTGACATCAAGGGCCTGTCCACCGTGCAGGAGATTTCGCTGGACCGGCTCAACCACCGGCGTGCGTTGTGCGACCAGTTTGACGACGCGCGCAGGGTGCTGGAGCGCACCGACATTTACGCCAATTACGACCGCATTCGCAGTCGCGCCCTCTCGCTGGTGACCTCAGAAAAAATCCGCACGGCGTTTGACATCACTCGCGAACCGGCCGCGCTGCGCGACCGTTACGGGCGCCATCTCTTTGGCCAGTCGGCGCTGATGGGCCGTCGCATGGTGGAGGCCGGCTGCCGGTTCGTCACCGTCGCGTGGGATGCACCCGATGGTTACGGCTGGGATTCGCACGTCACCTCGCACGATCTGGATCGCCACCTTTTGCCCGGCTTGGACCAGACCCTCTCGGCGCTCATCACCGATCTTGCGGAGAGGCGCATGCTGGACGAAACCCTCGTGGTGGCTGTGGGCGAAATGGGCCGCACGCCCAAACCCGATACGGCGCAATGGGGCCGTGGTCATTGGAGCCACTGCTTCCCGTGCGTGCTGGCTGGCGGGGGCATCCGCGGCGGCATCGTCTACGGCACGTCCGACAGGGACGCGGCCTATCCCAAGGATCATCCCGTCAGCCCTGAGGATCTGGCGGCGACCATCTACACAGCCTTGGGCATCGACCCGGGCTTGCAGCTGCCCGATCGGCTGGGCCGGCCCGACTCGATCGTCGAGAATGGCCGCCCGCTGCTTCCCCTGTTCGGCTAAAACACCCGCCCCTGTGCTTGCCGCGCTGCGCGGGTTGTGTTAGCCCAACAAGGCGATGAACACCCCGATGTGGTTGGCCCTGTGCTTGGGGCCCTTTCCCTTGCTCGCTGCCGTGGATCCCTTCGATCAGTCGGGCGTGCCGCTGGAGGTGGACGCCGCTGATTCGTCACGGGCGAAAATCGTCCTGCTCGCCGGTGTCCCCAGCAACAAGTCTGGCCAGCACGAATACTTTGCCGGATGCGCGCTGTTGATGGATTGGCTCAAGGCGCAGCGAGACGTATGGCCGGTGATGGCGCGCGGAGGCTGGCCGAAAAACGAGAAGGTGTTTGCGGGTGCCCGCGCCGTGGTGTACTTCGGCGACGGTGGCGGCAAGCAACCTTTCGTGGATCCCGCCCACTGGCAAACCCTCGGCCGCCTGATGGACGGTGGCGCGGGATTGGTGCTGCTGCACCAGGCGGTGGATTTTCCCAAGGGCCCCGACGCCACGAAAATCCAGGGTTGGCTGGGCGGCGTGTTTCATGGCGACATCGGCTGCCGGGGGCACTGGGACATGGAATTAAAGCCCGCCGGCAACCACCCGGTGCTGCGGGGCGTGGAGCCCTTTTCCGCGCCGGCCGATGGCTGGCTGTACAACCTGCATTTTGCGCCCAAGGGGGTCACCCCGCTGCTGAGAGGTGCGGTGCCCGACAAGTCGCGCACGACCGCCGACGCCCGGCAACACGTGGGCCGCCAGGAGGTGGTCGCGTGGGCTTTCCAGCGGGAGGGGGGCGGGCGCGGTTTCGCGTTCACCGGCGCGGACCTGCACAAGAGCTGGGCCTACCCGAGCCAGCGGCGGATGGTCGTCAATGGCATCCTGTGGGCGGCGGGATTGGAAGTGCCCGCGACGGGCGCGCGTGTGGAATTAACTGCGGGCGCGCTGGGCCGCCATCTCGACCGGAAACCGGAGCCGCCCGTCAAAGCCAGGCCCGCGCCTCCCAAGGGCGCAACCCCGCCCGGGTGTTAAATGGCCATGCCTGCGGCGTAGCCGCTGGCCCATGCCCATTGGAAGTTGTAGCCGCCAAG
>SYLI01000076.1 GCA_005809105.1 Verrucomicrobiales bacterium
AACGTAAACCCATTTTTTGGTTGGATATCTCTTTTCATGGTTTGTTTTCAGGTTGTTCGCACGAAACCCTTCTCCACAAGGGCTGGGCCTCATGCGCGTTTGCACCCAGTTAACCCACCAAAAGCAACAGGTGTGCCAGTGGGTGTTCTGAATCAAGTTTGGAGAATCACTCGGAATTCGGGCGATGCGGGCGCATCTTTTCTGGAGAAAAATCCCAGCCGATTGCTATTGGAAAAACACCCAGAAAACGATGGCGCAACAGGCACGCCAGATGTGTGAGCCTCATCCTATAAGTCGATGTAGCTGCAAGATTTTCAAAATAGCCGGATGGAAGAATCCTGCACTGGAAACTGCCGTTCGCCCGCCAAAGTCAGTGCTGGCGGATTATGGTTACTTGGATGTAATCGCCCACGGTTTTTGGAGAGTAGCCTTAAATCGAGGTTCAATGAATAAAACACAAAATGGCGCAGACAGCCTTGCGGATGATGAAACTGCGGAGCACCTGGAAGTTCACGAAAAACGCGAGCGTAACGCACTACTCGGGCTTCATCTCGTGATAACGATCGATGGCGGGCTTCTCCAGTCGCGACACGCGGCCGTTGGGCCAGCGCACTTCGACAAAGTCAACCGTGCCATTGGACCCCAGACCGAATTGGCGCTGGTTGGCATGCTGCGCGCGGAATGAATCGCCCGTCACTAGTTGCGCGACGCTTTCCTGACCGTCGGTGCGGCGCAGGCGGATGCGCGCCCCCACCGGGGAATATCCGCGCCCGTGTTCACGCAGCCGCACGCCAATCCAGTGGTGCTCGTTCACGCCATGGTTGCGATAGAGATGCAAGGTTTGGGGGCGCGACGCGTGCGCCGGATCCCAGCCGTACTCCACCATGAGCAGATCAGCCCGGCCGTCCGAATCCAAGTCGTCCTGAATGAGGCTGCGGGCATCAAATTCCTGCCCCCAACCCATGAGGAATGCCACGTTGAGATAACGCCCGCCGCCCTGGTTGAGGAAAAGCACCTTGTGCTCGAAGCCGTTCCACGAAATTTCCTGCAACGTGGGGAAGGTGGTTTGGCTGAAGACCTGCCCCAGTGTCTGCGGCTTGCTGGACTGCGGCGTGTAGATGTCGTGCCTCCAGAAGGTGGTGCAGTAGTCCTTGACGGTCTTGCGGCTGAGATGGCCGTTGGCGACTGCGATGTCCAGATCGCCGTCCAAATCGAAGTCGAACGCCGCGCAGCCCCATGACCAGCCGCTGCGCGCCAGTAAGTCGTTGTAGGGCGCCTGCCGCAGCCCCTGCGCGCCGCCCAGCAACAGCCGGTTGCCGTAGCCCAATTTCATGCGGTGGTCGTTGAGTTCGGGCAGATCCTTGCGCCCCAACCCCATCGCCTGCAGCCGCCGCGCCGTGGTCGATCCCATGCCGGTCATGTAAAGGTCCAGCCGGCCGTCGCCGTCGAAGTCGGCGATGGCGTGCGACATGCCAAATCCAAACCGGTCCTGCCCCATCTGGGCCGTGATGTCGGTGAACTTGCCCCGGCCGTCGTTGAGGTACACATCCACGCCGGCGAAGTCATTGATGGTCACCAGATCCAAATCGCCATCGCCTTCCACATCATAGAAGGACGTGCTGTAGGTTCGCCGCCGCTGCCTCACCGACAAGCCCGACGCCGCCGTGGCCTCGGTGAATCCGCCCTTGCCGTCGTTGATCAACAGGCTTGAGGGCCATCCATCGTTGGCATCGTAATAGGGAGTGGGGAACTGCCCGTCGTTGTAGGGCCCTTGATATTGGGACACCCACAAGTCCAGATCGTGGTCGCCGTCAATGTCGCCTGCGGCGATGGCGAAGCAATTCTTGAGCGGCTCCGGCAGCGCAATCACCCGCCGCGCGCCTCCAAATTTGCCCGCACCGTCGCCTTCCACCAAAACCGGCATCGCATCGCGGGGCGTGAGGAACAGATCGGCATTTCCGTCGCCGGTAAAGTCCGCCAGCACGGCGCAGCTCACTCCCTGGAGCGGCTGCGTCAAGAGCGGTTCGGGCTTCATTCGTCCGCCCCCCTCATGGCGCAGCAGGAGGTTGCTGCCCGGCAGCACCACCTCCGAGGGCCCGTCGCCATCCAGATCGTAGGCCAAGAGCGGCATGGCGGGCGGATCACCCTGGGCTTGGGGCGCAAGCGACCGCACCACCTCCAGCATGGGCAGCGAAGCCCATTGGCGCAGCGGTTCCGGGCCTGCGCGCTCCATCACGATGAGATCCACCGGCTCCAGGGTGTCGACGAGGCGCGCGCCCTCTTTGTCCGGCTGCGGCTTCCACGTCACCTTGAGTTTCCCGCGCGCGATGTATCGCATGGGCGGTTGCGCCTGCACCGCATGCAGCTCGAAGGAAAAGAGGGACTCGGCGCGGCCCGACTCGATGCGGAAGGACTGGTGGTGAAATTCGTTTTGCACGATGTCAATCTTGAGCGAGCCCAGCCAGTCGCGGGCCTGCTCGCGGGTGAAGACGCGCGGTGCGCCTGTGTGCGGCGTGAGTTGAATGCCCCAGTCGAGGCGCTGAACGGTGCCCGCCGCCGGAAGGCGCAGCGTGTCAAAGGAGAGCAGCTCGAAGGGGTTGGCCTTGGCGCCCTTTTCGCGCATCGCATCGGAGAGGGCGATGAAAGGCTCCTCGTGTTTCTGCGCCTGCTCCTCGCGCTCCCACAGGGTGCGGTCCAGTTCCGCGCGCTGGTCGAGCAGCACCTTGGCTTCGGCGCCGACGGCCCCCGGCTGGATCACCGGGGCACCCTTGCTCGATGGCGACGGCGGTTCGGGAGGGACGGGCGGCTTGGGACGGCTGCACGCCACCCAGTCAAGCAATGCCAGCAGCAGAAGCAGCTTCAGGCTGCGGTGAAGCGGGGCCAAATCGTTCATGGCTTGGGAGAGGGGGCTGCTGGCTTCAACGTGTGATACTGATTGATGGCGGGACGATCCAGCCGGGTCACCTTGCCGTTGGGCCAGCGCACTTCGATGGCCTCCACCTCCGAGGCGGCGCCCAATCCAAAGTGCTTCTGGCCCGACTGCTGGCAGCGCCAGCTATCACCCGTGACCACCGCGGCGCGCAGCCGCTTGCCGCCCACCAACACTGAGACTTGCGCGCCGATGGGAGAATAGCCCGGGCCGTTTTCATGCAGACGAACGCCAATCCAGCGGTTGGGCCCCTCCCACTCATTGCGCAGGGCGTGCAGATAATTGAATTGCTCGCCCTCCTGCTCCGACCAGCCAAAGCGGCCCACGAGCAGATCCTGGCGGCCGTCGCCGTCCCAGTCCTCGGAGAGCACGCTGCGAGCGTCAAACTCGAATGCCACGCCCATCACCCAGCCGACATTGAGATACTGCTGGCCCGTGGCCGACAGCTCGTTCATGAAGAGCACATTGTGCTCAAACCCGTTCCACGAGATGGTGTCGAGCGGCTTGAGCGTCTCGGTGAACATCGAACTGATCACCCGGTTGGTCTGTGAGGTGCCCGTGTAGATGTCGTGGCGCCAGTAGGTGGTGCAGTAATCGCGGCAGGACTTGCGGCTGATGTGGCCGTTGGCGATGTAGAGGTCCTCGTCGCCGTCATTGTCAAAATCCACCGCGGCCGATCCCCACGCCCAGCCGGTGCGGGCCACCTGATCCTTGAGGGGCTGCTCGCTCAGCCCCCCCGCGGCGCCGTAGTACATGCGGTTGCCGTAGCCCAGCTTGAGGCGCTTGGCCTGATGTTCGGGAAATTCGCTGCGCCCCAGCTTGAAGCTCTCCAGCCGCCGCGCCGTGGTCGAGCCCATGCCGGTCATGTACACGTCCCACAGCCCGTCCCGGTTGAAGTCGGCGATGACGTGCGACATGCCAAACGCGTGGCGGGTGTCGCCCAGCCTGGCGGTGTCGTCGGTGAATTTTCCACGGCCGTCATTGAGGTAGATGTCGATGCCCGAAAAGTCATTGACGGTGAGAAGATCCAGATCGCCGTCGTCGTCGAGGTCGGCAAAGGACGCGCTGTACGTGCGCCGCGTGCTCTTGGGTTCCAACCCTGCGGCCTTCGTGCCCTCGGTGAAACGCCCGCGCCCGTCGTTGAGCAGCAGAAACGAAGGCCAGCCATCGTTCGCGTCGTAGTAGGGCGTGGGCATCTGGCCCTCGCCGTAGGGTGGCTTGTACTGGCTCACCCACAGATCCAGATCGCCGTCGCCGTCAATGTCGCCCGCGGTGGTGGCGAAGGAAATCATCGGCGAAAGGCCGGGTACTTCCACCTGCCGTGCCTCGCCAAACCGCCCGGCAGCGTCAGCCACGTACAACAGCGGCGGGCCGAAGTTCTGCGCCACGAAAAGATCGGCGCGCCCGTCGCCGTCAAAGTCGGCGAGCACGGCCGAACCCACCTCGCGCGCCGGCGGCTGGCGGCAGAGGCTGTCCTTCTCGAACCGGCCGCCGCCCTTGTTCCAGAAAAGCAGGTTGGCATTGGCGATCACAATCTCGGAGCGCCCGTCGCGGTCCAGATCGTAGACGAGCACCGGCACCGCCTTGGGCACCACCTTGCCCTTGCCGCCGGCCTTCCAGCGCGGGGCGATGTCCGGCACATCCTTGCCGGTGTCAAACACCCGGTGCTCGGAAAAGGCCACCCGCCCCGATCGCTCCTGCACGCGGATCTTCGTGGCGTCCAGCCCGGTGATGGGGTAGAGCCCGCGCAAATCGGGCTGGGCGCCCCAGTCGATCTTGACGCTGCCATTGACCATGTACCGCGTTTCGCCGCGCGTGGCATGGATGTTGAATCGGAAGGACGAGCGGTAGGGCCCGCCGGGCGTCTCGCGCGCAAAGGTTTCCTGGTGCCACTCCGTCTCCACGACGCGCAGCCCCGCCTTGCGCTCACCCGCCAGCCACTGGCGCCATTGGGCGTTGGTGAGCCGCTCGCCGCCGGGTGCGTGCTCCGTCAAGGTGACGCCATCATCGCGCTTCTGACGCTCACCGGGGCGGCCCAGTTGGATGCTCTCAAAGTTCAGCGACTCGAAGATCGCCAGGGGATCGCTTGAGGCGCGCAGCGCATCCCAAAAATCAATGATGGTCTCCTCGTGCTTCTGGGCCAGCTCCTCCTGATGCCAGAGGGTCGAGTCCAGCCGCTGGCGTTCCTGGAATTGCTGCTCCACCTCGCGTGCGAGCTCGTCCTTGAGATCCTCATAGAGCTTGCCGCCGGCGTAGAATCGGCGGACGACCAGCGTGCCCTCCTGGGAGTATTCGCGCGCCACCCCATCCATCATCCCGGCCTTGTATTGAATCTGCGCCGCCACCCTGCCATTGGGGTGCCACACGGTGGCCACCCCCTCGCGCCGGCCGGCGACGTAGCTGGCCTCGCCTTGCTTCTTCCCCCCGGCATGGGCCTCCACCATTCCCGAGTAAGGCGCACTGGTGCCCTTGAGATAATGCAGCCCGTCCGCACGCACCTCGAGGTCATCCACCTTGGGATTTGCGCGAACCTCCGGTTTGCCGGCCCCGTTCTTGCCGGCCTTTTCCTCGGGGTTCGTGGGGCGCGAGCAGCCCTGCAAGGCCAGGCTCACCGCCACCGCGAGCAGGGAGCACGCCGTTCTCACACATCGGGGGGTTGTATTCATGGCCATGTAATGTTGTGGTATTGACCCACGGAGGGATTGTCCAGCCGCTTCACCCGCCCGCCGGGCCAGCGCACCTCGATGGATTCGACGGCCGTGGCGTTGCCCAAGCCGAAGTGGCGTGTGAGTGAATGCTGCGTGGCGTAGGAGTCGCCGCTCACCACCGGCAGGGTTTCGGTGAACCCGGCGCGGCGCAGGGTGATGGTCGCGCCGTGCGGGGACACCGCGCCTTCGCGCAGGCGCACGCCAATCCAGCGATTGGCCTCGGGCCATTCATTGCGCACGACATGCAGGAATTGGTCGGCGTCCGAGCAGGCTTCACGCCAGCGGTGTTCGGCCACCAGAAGGTCGGGCCGGCCGTCGTTGTCCATGTCCTCGGCGGCGACGCAGCGCGAGTCAAATTCGTAGCCCACGCCCGCAAGGTAGCCCACGCTCAGCCAGCCGCGGTGGCGCTGGTTCATCAGCAGCACGTTGTGCTCAAACCCGTTCCAGGAAATGGTGTGCAGCTGCTTGTGGCTCTCGGCAAAGAACGCGCGCAGCGCGAAGTCCTGCTGCGGCGCGCCGGGCTGGGCGTAGATGTCGTGCCGCCAGAAGGTGGTGCAGTAATCCTTGGCGGTGCTTCGGCTGATGTTGCCGTTGGCGATGTAAAGGTCGCGGTCGCCGTCGCTGTCAAAATCCACCGGCGTGCATCCCCATGACCAGCCGGTGCGCGCCACCTGGTCATTGTCGGGCGCCGGTTGAAACCCGCCCCTGCCATCGCCCCGCAACAGCCGGTTGCCATAGCCCAGCTTCATGCGGCTGGTGTTGTGGGCGGGAAATTCCTCGCGGCCCTTGCCCATGTTGACCAGCCGGCGCGCCGTGGTGGAGCCCATGCCGCCCATGAAGATGTCCATCAGGCCATCACCGTCAAAGTCGGCCAACGCATGAGACATGCCAAAGCCATACCGCGCGTCGCCCAGCCGGGCGGTGATGTCGGTGAAGTGTCCCTTGCCGTCATTGAGATGAAGGTCGAGCCCGGAAAAGTCGCTGGCGACCAGCAGGTCCAGATCGGCGTCGCCGTCCAGATCCACCAACGAGGCGCTGTAGGTGCGGCGATTCCGCTTGGTGGCCAGCCCGGCTTCAACCGTGCCCTCGGTCAGGTTTCCCTGGCCGTCGTTGAGCAACAGATAGGACGGCCAGCCGTCCACCGCATCGTAATAAGGGACGGGGAATTTCCCCCCTTCGTATGGGGCCTTGTATTGAGCCGCCCAGATGTCGAGGTCGCCGTCGCCGTCCACGTCGCCCACCGTGGCCACCACTGTGTTGGACAAGGGCGACGCCGTGACGCTCGCGCGACGCGGAGCACCGTCAAACCGCCCGGACGCGTCGCCAAGGAACAGCGCCGGCGCTTCGTTGGACGGGAAGCAAAGCAGGTCCGCAATGCCGTCGCCGTTGAGGTCTGCCAATACCGCTCCGCGCACCTTGGCGACAGGGGCGGCGCACAGGCGCGAGGGTTCAAACCGCCCCCCGCCCGCATTGCGGTAGCGCAGGTTGCAGCCGGGAAGAAGAATGTCGGGAAGCTGGTCGCCATCCAGATCGCGCACCAGCAACGGCTCCACGTAGGCGCCGGCCGCCGCCTTGGCCAGAGGATTATCCTTGCCCGGATCCAGCCGCGCCCATGTCCGGAAGGGAGCCTCGCCGGGGCGATTCATGAGACGCGCCTGCATGAGGGTGATGCGGCCGGGCTTGGGATGGCCCGCGGCGTCCTTCTGTGCCGTCCAGCTCACGCCAATCTTGCCACGCAACAGGTAACGCCGCCCGGCGTCACGCGCGTGCATGTGGAAGTTCAATTCAGAATAGGGCGTCCCACCCTCGCCCTTCGCGGTGAAACGCTCCTGATGCCACTCGGTTTCCTCCAGTTGAACCCCCGAAGCGCGCAGGCTGCCCAGTGCAGCCCGCCATGCCGCTGGTGTCAGGGTTTCGCCGCCGGGCTCATACTCCACCAACTCAATGGAGGCGTCGTGGCGCGCGCCGGGCTTGGGGCGGCCAAGCACGAGCTGCTCAAACGCGAATTTCTCGAAGGGCACCCATTTGTCGGCCGCGCTTCGCTGCTCATCCCAGAGGGCCACAAACGCCTGCTCGTGCGCTTGGGCCAGCTCCTCCTCGGTCCACAGGGATTGATCCAGCTCGCGCCGCTGCTCTTCCATCCGGTCCACCTGGGCCCGCACGGCGGCGCCCAGCTGCGTTTTCAAAAGCTTGCCGTCCTCCCAGTTTTCCTCGCGCACGATGCCTCCACCGGCATCAAACTCCCGGCTGAGGCCATGCTGCCGTCCCCCGGCAAAGGTGAGTTCAAGGTACCGCCATCCTTGCTCATTCCAACGGGTGACCACGCCGTCGAATTGACCACCCCGCATGGCTGCACGCAGCCGCGGCTTGCCATCGGGATACACCAACTGGGCCACGCCGCTAAAGGGCTGGGACTTGCCCCGCGCATAAAAGACGCCGTCCGCCCGTTGCTCCAAGGACTCCATGGCCACGGGCGCGTCGGCTGGGGCGGGGACGGTTGGGGTGGGTGGCGCCGAAGGGTCGCAAGCCGCCAGTCCCAACAGCACTGCCACGCACCATTTGCCGACCGGATTCATGAGCAAGAGGATAGCACAGGCACTTCTACAGATCAAAAAAAAGCCACCGCAGGGACAAGGATCCTGCGATGGCTTTGGAGTCTGCTGACGAGAGCCAAGGGAACACAGCCTTCGCCAACATAGGATGAGCTCTTTCAAGCCACCCATGTGCTTCGTAGCACACCCCGGAGGCGCCCTCAAGGCGCAAGGGAGGGTTGTGAACAAGTTGTCGCCCCTTGCACCCTCAGGCGAGGATGCCGGAAATGGGATGGCCAAAATCCATCTCGAGGCGCTTGTGCCCGGGCACTTCCAGAGTCCGCGCGTCCAGCCCCAGCTGATGCAGCACCGTGGCGTGGACATCGGTCACATAATGGCGGTGTTCCACCGCGTGGAAGCCCAGCTCGTCGGTGGCGCCGTGAACCGTGCCGCCGCGCACCCCGCCGCCGGCCATCCAGATGGAGAACCCGTACGGGTGATGATCGCGACCGTCGCTGTTCTCGGCCCCCGGCGTGCGCCCGAATTCCGTGGCCCAGACCACCAGCGTTTGCTCCAGCAGCCCGCGCTGTTTGAGGTCTTGCAACAGGCCAGCGATGGGCCGGTCCACCTGCGCAATGCGGGTGCTGTGATTTTGTTTGAGCTTGGAATGCGCGTCCCAGCCGTCGTCGTAAATCTGGATGAAGCGCACGCCGCGCTCCACCATGCGCCGCGCGCCCAGCGCCATGCGCCCCATGCGCTGCGTCTCGGGCTTGTCCAGCCCGTACATCTGCCCGGTGGCGGCGCTCTCCGCCGACAGGTTCATGACCTCGGGCACGGCCATCTGCATGCGAAAGGCCAGCTCGTAGGATTGGATGCGTGCACGCAGCATAGCGTCGCCCGGATCCGCTGCGCCCGCCAGCCCGTTGAGCTCGCGCAAGAGCTCCAGTTGCGCGCGACGCTCGGATTGGCTCACGCCCGCGCCGGGAGTGCCAAAGGGCAGGGGATTGGCGGGGTCCACCGTCAGCGGCACGCCCGCATGTTCCGGGCCCAGATAGCTCGCACCGTGCGCACCCACGCCCCCGCAGCATTCGCCGGGACCGCCGCCCATCACGACGAACTGCGGCAGGTTGTCATTGAGCGTGCCCAGCCCGTAGCGCACCCACGAGCCCAGGGAAGGGTGGAGGCCATCAAAGATGTGGCGGCCGGTGTGGAACTGGAGCTGCGCGGCGTGGTCGTTGTCGGTGGTCCACATCGAGCGCACCACCGCCAGCTCATCGGCCTGGCGCGCCAGGTGGGGCCACCAGTCGCTCACCTCCAGCCCACACTGGCCATGCCGCCCAAACCCCACCTGAGTGGGGTAGAGCTTGGGCATCAGCGACCGGGGAACGCCGGCAAAATCCCGAACGTTTTTCCGGTAGTACGGAGAGTTTAACACCGCCGGGCCGTGGGGCGATTCGTCGAGCGTCATCCCCGCATACCGGGCGAGCGCGGGCTTGGGGTCGAAACTCTCCAGATGGCTTGTGCCGCCCAACATGAAAAACCAGATGACGCTGCGCGCCTTGGGCGCGAACTGCCGGTGGTGCCCGGGCGGCGCGCCGGCGGCCGAAGCGCGCGCGTCGCCATGCAGCAGCTCGCCCATGGCCAGGCCCGCCAACCCCGTGCCGAAGTCGCCCAGAAACGCACGGCGCTTCATTCGTCCGCAGGTGGGCCTTCGCAAATTGGAAATCCCGGGCGGCATCATGAGGTTCCCTTCATCGGATGGTGACGAAGTCATGGTGATTCATCAGCACATGCACGAAGTTCTCGCGCGCCCGCAAGCCCGGCTCGGCCGACGCAGGCACCCGGGGCGATGGCCCCGCAGCAAACCCGGCACCCGAGGGCTGCGCCAGCGCCACCGATTGGGCGCGCAGAAACCGCGCTCCCGCCGCAATTTCTTCGCGAGTCGCCGCGCGCGAAAGCACCGCCTCGAAGGAGGCGACCACAAACGCCTCCTCGGACGGCGCCTTGGGCGCCAGCGCACGCGCGAGGGTTCGCGCCTGATTTAACGCCAGTTCGCTGTTCATCAGCACCAGCGCCTGTTGGGGCATCACGCTCTGCCCTCGCCGGTAGCATTCGGTGGGATTGGCCAGATCAAACGCCTCGAGCATCGGCATCTGGTGATCGGGCGTGGTGCGAAAATACAGGCTGCGCCGCGCCGAGGTCTGCCCCGATGTATCCGGCAGCTCCGCCCCGCCCATCGTCAGATCCAAGCCACCGGCCACCGCCAGCAAGCCATCGCGCACCACTTCCGCCTCCATGCGGCGCGGGTTCATGCGCCATAACAGCCGGTTCTCAGGATCGCGCAACGCCTGGGGTGCCGCGCCCGCCACCGAGTCCCTCCGGTACGCCTGCGAGGTGACCATGAGCCGGTGCAGCGGCTTCATCCGCCATCCGTTCTTCATCAGCTCCACGGCCAGCCAGTCCAGCAATTCCGGATGGGACGGGGGCTGCCCCGCGACGCCGAAATTGGCCACGGTGGGAACCAGCGCCTGCCCAAAATGTCGCAGCCAGATGTGGTTCACTGCGACGCGCGCCGTGCGCGGATTGCGCTCATCGCACATCCACCGTGCCAGCGCCAGACGCCGGCCACTGCTCTGCTGCGGGTAGGCCGGCCCCAGGGGCGTGGGCAACGCGCCGGGGTTGGCCAGTGCCGCCTCCGCCGCGGCCAGCGCCTTTACTGCGGCCGCTTTCTTGGCGGCGTCGCCGGCTTCGAGCACGGTTTGCCTGGCCTTGGCGAGATTCCATTGAAGCTCTGCGAGGGCCGCCGCGCGCGAGGTTGCAGCGGCATCGAGCGCGCCGGCCACGCGCGCGCGTTCCGCCGCGACCCGTTTTTGAGCGCAGTCCTGCAGGGCCAATGCCGTGGCCACCTTTGCTCCGGCCAGCGCGTCGGCCGCGACCGCGGCGTCGGCGGCCGCATCCCAGCCCGCGCGCGTGCGCCCCGCGAAGGGCGTGGGCACGGCGACCGCGACCGATTGCGCGAGCGCAAACTCCGGCGGCAGCGCGGCCACGCGCAGGTTGTAAAACACCGCGGCACCGCTGTGAACCCACAGGGCAAAGCGCCCGTCGCAACGCGGACGCGGCATGGTGTAGGCCAGCGCCAGCTTGCCATCCACCCACACGTTGAGCAGCGAACCGCGCGCGGCGATATCCAGCGTCGTGGTTTCGTTGACACGGAGCGGGTGAGGGGCGATGCCTGCGGCCGGATAGGCCTCCTGCCCCTTCTCACGGTGGAAAGCCTGCACGGTGGAAGCGCCGCCGCTAATGGACGTGTACACGGCCTGGGCGTCGCGCAAGTCCACCGAGTCGAAGAACAAGCCCACCGAGCGAAAGTTCCCCGGCTCCAAAGTGCGATAGACCACGCGCGCGCAAAAGTCGCGCGGGATGGGGGTCTGTGCCTCGAGAGTGTGAAAGGTGCCCACGGTCTTTTGCGCAAGCCCCCCCGATTCGTGCACCCACGAGCCGCTGACGATGCGCCACACGTTGGTTCTGGCCGCCTTGAAGTCGTCCTCCAGAACCGCCCTTGGGCCGGCGGTGGCGTTGGCTGCTCCCGCGAGAAACGCGTCGCGTCCAAGCCGGGCGGCATGAAGCGCGACCTCGGCCTTCCGATGCTCGCCTTGCGCCGACTGCACGGCCTTCGCGGCGTTGGTCAGCATTGTCTGCACGAGCGAGGGCTGCAGGGCCGGATAATACGCATCCACCGGCAGCGTGACCGGAGCGATGGCGATGGGAATCGCACCCAACGCGGCCGGCGCACCCGGGATGAGTGGCTTTGATTTGTCCGGCTGGCGATCGTCGCCGCGCTGGAAAAGGTAGGTGGGCGCCTCGGGGGTCGCATCATAGGCACGGGAGAGGCCGGCCATCACCGCCTGCGGCTCGGTGTTTGCCGCCGTGGTGTCGGGCGCGGCGTCCACCAGATCGGTGCGCACCGAGTGGGGCTCGAAGAAAGCGCGGAACTGGTAATACTCCTGCTGCGAAATGGGATCGTACTTGTGGTCGTGGCAACGGGCGCAGCGCAGTGTGAGCGCCAGCATGCCCTGTGCGGTTTGCTCGACGGTTTCAAAGAGCCACACGTTGCGGTCAAACTTGTACCAGTTGCGCCCGAGATAGCCGGTGGCGCGCAGCACCGCGGGATCGGCGGGGGCCACTTCATCGCCAGCGAGCATCTCCGTCAGCATGCGGTCGTAGCCGCGATCCTGATTGAGCGATTCGATGATCCAGTCGCGCCAACGCCACAAGTGCCGCTGGCCATAGCGAATCTCGTTGCCCGATCCGTACCAGTCGCTGTACCGCCAGATGTCCATCCAGTGGCGGCCCCACCGTTCGCCGTAGCGCGGGCTGGCCAACAGCCGGTCCACCACCTTTTCGTAGGCGTCGGGTGCAGCGTCATCGCGGAAGGCGCGCAATTCCTCCGGCGTGGGCGGCAGGCCGGTCAAGTCTAGGCACACGCGACGCAACAGGGCATCTCTGGGCGCAGGGGCCGCAGCAGCAATTCCCCGGGCGGCCCGCGCTGCGTCCAGAAACGCGTCGATGGCATTGCCTACGGCGGGCGCGCTGGCCGGCAATGCCGGGCGCTTGGGCGGCTGGAAGGACCAATGCTGGCGCGGATCGGCCGGTGGCACTTCGTTCTCCGGGGCCACAGCGCCTCCTACAATCCATTGGGTGATGGCGGCCACTTGCTGCGCCGTCAGCGCTTCGCCCTCTGGGGGCATCCGTTCGGCGGGATCGTCGGATGCGATGCGCCGCAACATCGGGCTTGCGGCGGGATCGCCGGGCTTGAAGGCCGGGCCCGACTTGCCTCCACGCCTCAGCGCGGCAGCCGTGTCGGCGCGAAGGCCGCTCTTCTGCCGCAGTGCGCCATGACACTCGGCGCAGCGGGCGCGGAGCAGAGGCTGGATGTCACGCAGGTAATCCACGGCTGCGGGCAACGGCCGCTCCGCAGCCAGCACCACCACGCAGACGAGTGCAAGCCGCCTCATTTTTTCTCCACGGGCAGCCGGCTCTCCAGCGCCGCCGCCATCCGGCCCCAGTAGCCCACGGGGTCCAGGTTCATCACCTCGGCGTAGCGTGTGGCCGCCTGGGCATTCTCGCCGGCGGCTTCGTGCAAGGCGCCCAATGCCAGCCGCGCCTGAACCGCTTCCAATTCCTGAGGGTGTTGAGCCAGCACGCGCTGGTACGCCACCCGCGCCTCATCGAGAGCACCGCGTTCCTCCAGACAAGCTGCCAGTCCCAATTGCACGGTGGCAGCCACCGGCGGCAAGGGGCGCGATGCCAGCGACTGGAGTTCTCGTTCTGCGGCCTGCGGCCGGCCCTCGGCAAAGTGCATCGCCGCCGCCATGAGCTGGGCGCGTTGCGCGGTGAGCGTGCCGGGATGGGCCAGAGCCCATTGCGAGAGCACTTCGCCGCTGAGGGCGTTGGTGCCCTGCATGAGCTGCCCAAGCCTGTCGCTGGCGTCGCGCTCGGCCGGTGGCAGGGGGCTGGTGTCCAACCGGCCGCCTCGCGCCGTCTCGGCCGCCAGACGTTGTTGCGCGCCCTGGTACACGGCCTGTTCTTCCTCCAGTCGCAGGACGGTCTGGTGATGGAGATTTAATTGGGCCTGCAGGCGCGTCTGCGTGGAGATGGTGGCATTGGTGTCCTTGATGGCCGCGGCCGTCTGCACCAGCTGTTGGCGCGCGGCATTAAGTTCGGCCTTGAGTTCGGACTGACGCCCGAGCTTGACGTCCAGAAGCATTTTCAGCCGCACCTGCTCCCATTCAGGCAGGAACCACGCCGGCGGCCGCACCTGCGGGCCGCGTGCCGGAGCCGCCGGCTGGACGATGGGCGCCCTCGCCGCTGAGATACCCTGCTGCCTCAGCCCTTCGGCGTATGCGGGCAGCAATGCGGTGGCATTGGCGTCGGTCACGGGCACGCGGCGCGCCAGATGGATCATGCGCCCGCCCGAGGGCGTGGCCTCAAACGCCGTCAGAGTGGCGTGGGGGGCGCGGGTGTCGGTGAGTTCACGCGCCGCCTGCTGCGCGTCGGCCAGCGCGAGGGGCGCCAGAGCAGGCCACTGCGTCTGCAGCAGCGAAAAGGGCGGCAAAGCCTGGAACGTCGTGTTCGCGTCCTGGCACATGCGTTCAAACCGGTCGCCCTGCTTGAGGCGCGCGGCGAAAATCTGGCGCAGCGCCTTGCCGCGGATTTGTGCGGCGGCCCACGCCTTGTCCACGCGACAGTCGCGCATGATGAGCAGCCGCCGGTTCTGCGGCAGGGCGGAGAAGGGCGGCAATGACGCCTCCTGACGTTTTAATAGCGCGACGAGACAAACGGCATCCGACTCGAACACCGGGTCGGGCCAGACGCGGTTTTCCGGCAGGCGCGCCGCCGCCTCGAACGTGTTGGACAGACCCGGCGGCGCCGTGGCGCCCGCCGCGCCGTCCAACTCCTCCACCCGCAGGGCGGGGCGGCCCGTGTCGGCGCGCACCGCCTCGCGCAATCGCGCCACGTCGGGCAGCGAGCCCACGAAGATCTGATCGGCCAGTTTCTGAATCCGCTGGTGGGCCAGGAGGGTCGCGCGAATGCGCCCCAGTGCCTGCGCTTCTGCGAGCGGCTTGCCCAACGCGTCGGGGAAGGCCGCCGGCCCGTTGTCCCGGTAGATGGCCTTCGCGCTTTCCTCAATCTCAGGCGAGGGCGCGGCGGCCGCCGCGTCCAGAGCCGCGAAGGGCAATCGCACCGCAACCACACGCAGCGAAGGCGGCGGCCGGTAGCGCGCCGCGTGGTTGGTGTAAAACTCTGCCGCCACCACGTCGTCGACCAGTACCTGATCCAGATGATTGGTCGCGGCGACCACCGTCACCTCCATGTAGAACTGCTCGTGGTCGAACTCGAAGAGCCGCCGCGCCACGCGCGAGGGGAGGAACGCGCCACCAGCAGCCCTCACCTGATGGAGGTGCGACATCGCCATCTCGGCCTGCGCAAAGCGGGCAAAGTCCTCGCCATCCAACCGGTGCGTGGAAAGCACCTTGGCCGTGAACTGCTGGTGGGTCGTGGCGTTGGAAGGCCCGCCCCCGCCCGCGAAGAGGCGATCGGCCGCCGCCAGCGCCACCGTGGGGCTAAACCCAATGGCCAGCTCGCGCGCGTGTGCGAGGAGTCGGCCGCGGATGTGGGTGTCAAACACCCGACGGTCCATGTCAGGCTGGCCGTCGCCGTCCAGATCCTCGCCGGGAAGCCGATCGGGCGACTTGGCTCCCTGCAGCAGATAGCCCACGGCAAGCTCGCGGCGCGTGGCGTCTTGCTCCGGGGAGGACGGGGGGGCATTCGCGGGCGTGAGGGCGGCCGTCGCATTCTGCGAGGGAGGCGGGGTGACGGCAGGCTTTGCAGGTTCGCCCGGGCCACATGCCAGAAATCCCCACACGCCCAAGACGAAGCACCAGCACCACCGCGCACGCGCCATGATGGGAGGCTATCCGAACGCCCGGGAGCTGGCAACGGGAAGCATCAGCGCCTGCGAGGAGCCGCAGCATCCACCAACTGGCGCACCTCCCAGAGTCGGTGCACTTGCTTGAGAAGCAGGAAGCCAAGCACCAGAAAGGTCGCGCCGATGCCCAACACCGCCGGGGAGAAGTGGTCTCGCAACTTGAGTAGGTGCCACAGGCCGCGGTATCCCGCCAGGTAATAGCCAAAGGCGAATGGCACCAGGATCCCCGCCGTGGTGAGGGCGAACCCACGCCAGCGCGGCAAGCCCGCCGCAAACGCCATCGCGGTGTAGGCGTAGAGGTAAACCGCGGCCATGGAGAGGATGGACAGCAGCAAGAGCGGCAGGTAATCGGCCGCCCACAAGCCCTTGCGCACGGCCTGCACGAAGGCAAAGCCCGCCACCACCCCCAACGCAACCAGCGAAAGCGTGGTGGCCGATCTGGTCTTGGCGGCGAGCGAGTCTCCCGGAGATGCCACTTCGGGCGGATCCCCAGTGGAACCGGGAGGGACGTTGGGCTTGTGCCGGCTCACGCCAGCCAACGTATCGGGCGACCGGTGCCGCAGCAAGAGGCCTTCAATGGCTGGAAAACTTTTGCGTGGCGTGCTCCAAATCCTCGGGCGTGTCAATTTCGATCCAATCCTCACTCGGATCGAAGTGACAGGCGACGGGGTGGCGCGGCAGGAATTGATTGAGCAGGTGCTCCCAGTTTAGAAGCGCGTGCGCGGGATCGGCCAGAAAGCGCGCGGCGGCGTCTTTCAAGGCTGACCGTCCTGCGGCGCCAAACTTCAGGATGCCCATCGCCTCGCCGGCAAACCGGTGCTCGCGCAGTTCGTCGCTCGTCAATGCGCGCTTGTCCACGGTCTTCCACACCCTTTCCGAATCATCGACCAACACCTTGGTGCATTCGATGTCATCGGGGCTGCCTGCGCCCACCAGCAGGGCGTCCTCGTGCGAAGCCGCGATGAACCGCTCCAGGATGTGCGGCGCGTACATCAAGTCCGCGTCAAAGATCAGCACGCCCTCCGCGTCGTGACACAATCCCAAGTGAAGCGAGTGCGTGTTCCCCTTGGTCGCGTACTCCACGTTGTCCACCCAGTGCAACCGCACCCCCTCGGCACATCGAGCGGCGGCCGCCCGCACCAGCTCCTGCTGGTGGCCCACGACGAACACCGCGTCGCGCACGCCGCAGGTGCGCAACGCCGCCAAGTGCCGGTGCAAGAGAGTGCGCCCGTGCAGCTCCAGCAGGATTTTCGGGTGGCCGAATTGCCCCCCCATCCGCGTGCCGCGCCCGGCCGCGAGAAAAATGGCGGTGTGATCTGCCGCTCTGCCCATAGCTCAGGAACCTACCCAGAATCGGCTGTACGTGCGGCCCAGTGGCCCGGCCGCGTCGCCCTCGGCCAGCCGGCGCTCGATGGACACGGCGAGCGGCGCGTCCTCAAAAGGAGTCCGCCCGTGAAAGATGCTGCGGTCATTGACAATCGCTGTCTCGCCTGCGCGTAGCGCATAACGGAACTGGTGGGCCCTGTGGCCCAGCGCGGCGTCCAGACAGTCCATAGCCTCTTGGCTGGCCGAATCCACCGGCTCGTTCGTTTGGCGCGCCGCCTGCTCAATGTAGTCGCGCAGGTATCGCCAGAGAGGCAGGCCCTGCGCCAGTTTGAGGATGGGTTCGCGGTAGTACTCGCCCGGGCGCACGCCCTTGTATTCCCAAACGCGCTCGCGCTGGAGCGCCGGCAGCGCCCACGACGCATGCTCGCACAAATGCCGGTACACCGTGTGGCCGTCAATCAGGATGCTCTCGCCTCCCATCGCGGCGGGCGCTACGCAGCTGAGCAGAAAGAATTCGTAGCCCTCCTTCACGTTCACCCCGTCGGTGTGGAACGACCCGCCTTGGTTGGTCTGAGAATAGCGCGCTCCCCGCTCCATCTTCCCGCCGCGGTCGGCGATGATGTAGAAGCGATGGCCCGCCTCGTTCTGCGCCAGCGGCCGCCCGAGCGCCTGACAGATGAGCCAGGGCGCGGCCATCTGCTCTTCCATCGTGAGCCCGGGCACGGGCCCCGCCACCACGAAACGCGCGCCGTGCCGCGCCTCGCGTTCCATCGCCTGCACGTCGCCAAGAAAAGCCGGCAGCGACGCGCGATCGAGCCCGATCTGCTCGAGTTGCTGCACCGCCTTGAATTGCGAGAACACGCGCTGCGCGCCCAAGTACGCGCGCACCTCAGCAGCGGCGGCCGCGCCAAAATCGTGGCGCACGGCTGCGGGATTGAGCGTGGCATCCCAACCAGCGGGCAGGTTCATGGGGAGAGCTGGGGCATTCATCACTACCGGCGGCAAAGGCAACACGGCTGGCGCCTGCGGCGCAATGCAAAATCAGGCACCATGAGTGGGCCCTGCGTCGTCACGCACGCGCTCTCGCAGGCCGCGCAGCGACGCCTCGCTGGTGTAGAGCAGCAACCAGCCCAGCACCGTGTACACCACATCGCGCCCGCGCCGGATCACCGCGTACTGCTTGCCCAGTTCCAGCGGATAACCAAAGAGCGTGAAGAGGCCAATGACGCTAAATTCCTGCACCCCCAGCGCGCCGGGCACCACGGTGTTAAATCCACGCGCCAGCCCGATGAACGCCTCGATGGCAAAGGCGTGATGCCATTCCACGGGCGTGCCCAGAAGGTGCGACGCCACGAGAATCTCCACCGTGTCGAGCATCCACCCGCCAAAGTAGGTGAGGGTGCACGCCAGGAACTGGCTGCGGTCGCGCCGGTAGAACTCCACAATCTGCTCGTCCAGATGGCGCAGCTGATCCATGCGCGCCTCGATCCAGTGCACCATCACCCCCATGCGCTGCACCACGCCCGCCAGCGTGCGCGTCATGCCCCTGCTCTGGAGGGCAAAGAGCAGCAGCATCACGCCCAGCGCCCCCGCTGCCAGCAGCCCAAAAATCCACTTGGCCGTGTTTTGTTCGGAGGGCAGGCTGTACGCCGCCACCACCGCCCCACAAACGAGAAACGTGGACTGCGCCACCGACTGCGCCGTCTTGGATCTCACGGCGGCTGACGTTGCCGTCAGCCCGGGCACACCGCGCTGGTGCAGCAGGTACACCTTGGTGGCCTCGCCGCCCACGTACATGCTGGGGATGACGTTGTTGACGGCCTCGCCCGCCAGCCGGATGCCCCACAGCACATGAAAGGCCACCTGCTTGAGGCCGTCGCGACTGAAGGCGAAACCCCATCCGGCGGTGTCCACCGTGAATACCAAGCCGTAGGGAGCGAGCACCAGCAGCCCCCACCAACCCAGGGTGTGGAAGGCGCCCTGGATGTCCTTCCAACCCGTCGTGTGCAGAAATAGCCCGAAGAGCGCCAGCCCCACCAGCAGCAGTAGGATGCGCACGCCGCGTTTCATGCCGAGCGCGCCCGCAACCCCGCTGCCGCGGCATCGCGCCGCTGCACCCACCACGCCAGCATCCAGAACACGTGCGTGCCCACCGCGGCCATCCAAAGAAACCAATGCACGCGATCGGCCAGCGCGAGCGCCAGGAGAAGCACGGAGAAATCGCGATTGGTGGTGCGATCCAAGAGAGCCTGCAGCCGCCCACCGCCTTCGCCGCGCAGCAAGCCAAGCAGCACCACGGCAAACGACATGGCCGCACCGGCCGCCGCCACAATCCCCAGCGTGCGCGCGCTTGAAGCCAGTTCGGGCCGCGTAGCCAATCCAAATCCCAGCGCGAGGAACAGGCAGAGATGGACAATCTGGTCGCCCACCAAGTCCACCCACTTCCCCGCGGGTGTTTCCTTGTGCAACACGCGTGCAAGCTCGCCGTCCACGCAGTCCACCACGGCCGACAACTGCAGCAAGGCCGCGCCCCAAACCAGCCACTCGTGCGTGCCCTTGAGGCACAAGCCCGCTGCAGCAACTCCCATCGCCGTGGCCACCACCGAAACTTGGTTGGGAGTCACCGGGGTGTGGATGAGCAACTTGGAGATCGGTCGGCCGGCGGGGCGGTTAAACACCCGATCCACGACGCCATCGGTGGCGCTGCCCATGGAATCCCACAGCGCGCGCTCGGCTTGGGCGGCACCCGCCTCATCGTCCACCAGCCGGGCGATCCCTTGCGCCTCAACTTGCGGGGCGTGTCGCAACGACTCGTCCACCGAACCGGCCCAATGCGTGGCAATGCCCGCGGGCAAAGGCGCTTTGCAGCGCGTGGCCAGACGGCCTTGAACCTCGATGAGGCGACGCACGTCGCACGCTTGCACGAGTACATTGCCGCCCAGCAGCAACGCCGCGCCTTGCCATGAGGGCAACGTGGCGACAGGCAGGACTTCGATGCCCAGTTGCTGGCTACGTCGCAGGATCGGCAGCGCGTCCTTGCACACCACCCAGATGGGCGAGCAGCCGGCGCGATGCGCCGCGATGACCTGCCGGTCCAGCAACGTCAACGCCGCCAGAGGGCGCGGGCTTGCGGCAGGCTCGAAGAACAGGATGGCCGGGACGTTCACGGAAATCGTGAGGAATAGCAAAGCCCTTTGCCGTGCGCCAAATCAAGGCATTTGTCATCTCCCGTACCCTCGCCCAATGGCAAACTGCGGCATTGCGTCCCGCAGCGCCGGGCGATTGAATGCGCGCGGTTCATGACCAAGCCACAACAGTTCCGGCAACTCTTGCGCTCTGGACGCACGGAGTTTTTGATGGAGGCCCACAACGGGCTCAGCGCCAAGATCGCGCAGGAGGCCGGCTTCAAGGGTATCTGGGCCAGCGGCCTTTCGATCGCCGCCGCGCTGGGCGTGCGTGACAACAACGAGGCCAGTTGGACGCAGGTGCTTGAGGTGGTGGAATTCATGGCCGACGCCACGGACATTCCCATCCTGCTCGATGGGGACACGGGCTATGGCAACTTCAACAATCTGCGCCGGCTGGTGCGCAAGCTTGAGCAGCGCGGGGTTGCCGCCGTGTGCATCGAGGACAAGCTCTTTCCCAAAACCAACTCGTTCATCGACAGCGAGCGCCAGCCGCTGGCCGACATGACGGAGTTTGCCGGCAAGATCAAGGCCGCCAAGGATGGCCAGCTTGATGCCAACTTTGCGGTGGTGGCCCGGCTGGAGGGGTTCATCGCCGGCTGGGATTTAACGGAGATGCTGCGACGCGCCCACGCCTACCACGCGGCCGGCGCCGACGCGCTTTTGATCCACAGCAGAAAGTCCACACCCGATCAGGTGTTGGCTTTCGCCTCGGCGTGGGGGGCGCGCTGCCCGCTGGTCATCGTGCCGACCATGTACTACAGCACGCCGGTCGAGGTGTTTGAGGCTGCCGGCATCAACCTTGTCATCTGGGCCAATCACAGCCTGCGCGCCAGCATCGCGGCCATGCAGCAGGCCTGCCGCGAGGTCCACCGCGAACGCTCGGTGCGCAATCTGGAGGACCGCGTGGCGCCGGTGCAGGAGGTGTTCCGGCTTCAGAACGCGCAGGAACTGGCCGAGGCCGAGGACCGCTATCTGCCGCGCAATGGAGCCGCGCCCAAGGCGGTGGTGCTGGCCGCCAGCCGCGGGTCGGAGCTGGGCGAATTCACACGCCAACAACCCAAAGCGATGGTGTCGGTCGGCGGCCAGCCGCTACTGCACAAACTGGCCGCTCAGCTGCGCAAGGAGGGCGTGCGCGACCTGGTGGTGGTGCGCGGCTTTGCCAAGGACGCGGTGAACGCGCCGGGCGCGCGCTTCGTGGACAACGACGAGCACGAGGCCACGGGCGAGCTCTATTCACTCTCCCGCGCGGCGGTGGAACTTGAAGGCCCGCTCGTCGTGTCCTACGGCGACATCCTCTTTCGCCGGTTCATCTTGGCCATGCTGCTGGCCACCGATGATGATCTGGCCATTGTGGTGGACGCCGCATGGCGCGAACGCAACTCGCTCAACGGCTTTGAGGATTACGTGCGTGCCACGCGGCCGCACACCTTGCAGTACTGCGAAGACAAGGTGTTTCTGAGCGCGATGGACCGGCAGTTGCCGCCGGAGACCGTGCACGGCGAGTGGATTGGCCTGCTCAAGGCCAGCGCCGCGGGCACCCAACGATTGAAACTGGCGCTGCAAGAGCTGGCGACACGCCCCGATTTTGCGCGCCTTACGATGGCTGATCTCTTCACGCATCTGCTGGCGCGTGGCGAACCCATCCGCGTGCTTTATACATCGGGCCACTGGCTGGATGTGGACAGCCTGGAGGACCTCTCGCGCGCGCAGGCGTTTTAATCCACCCATGATCTCCGCCGCCGCCTTCATCGAGCCCCTGCGTGCGCAGGGCTACTCACAGTTTGCCGGCGTGCCCTGCTCCTACCTCAAGCCGTTCATCAACTACGTCATCAGCGATCCGGCGCTGGACTATCTGGGCGCCTGTAGCGAAGGCGAAGCCGTGGGCCTCTCGATGGGCGCCCACCTCGCCGGGCGTAAGACCGTCACGATGTGCCAGAACTCCGGGCTTGGCAACATGGTGAACCCGCTCACTTCGCTGAATTTTCCCTTCCGCATTCCCACGCTGCTCATCACCACTTGGCGCGGACAACCTGGCGTGCCCGACGAGCCGCAGCACGAGCAGATGGGGCAGATCACTCATCGCCTGTTGGAGACGATGGACATTCCCTGGCGTCCCTTTCCCGACACCGAGGCCGCCATCGCCCCCGTGATTGCCCAAGCGCTGGCCAGTATGGAAGAGCGCTCGCGCCCCTTTGCGCTGGTGATGGCCAAGGATTCTGTGGCGCCACACAAGCTCGCCGCGCCGCCGCCCTTGCAGCGCCCGGCGTGCGCCACGCGCTTCTGGCCCGACACGCAGGCCTGCCTTAACCGCACGCAGGCGCTCGAGCTTGTCCTTGGTGCGTTGACGGGTGATGAGGCCTTGATCGCCACCACAGGCATGACCAGCCGCGAGCTCTTCTCGCTGGCCGACCGCGCCAACCACCTGTACGTCGTCGGCGGCATGGGCACGGCCTCAGCCATCGGGCTGGGCCTGGCGCACGCGCTCCCCCGCCAGCGTGTGGTGGTGATTGACGGTGACGGCGCCGCGCTCATGAAGCTTGGCACGCTGGCGACCGTTGGTTTTTACCAGCCCAAAAACCTGCTGCATGTGATTCTGGACAATGAGTCGCACGACTCCACCGGTGGCCAGCAGACCGTCTCGGGCAGCACGCAGTTTGCCGCCGTCGCCGCGGCCGCCAGCTACCGCCACGCCGCCGCCGCCGCCGCGCCCGCCGACGTCCTCGCGGCGCTGGGTGAACTGCGCGAGAGCGAGGGGCCGTCGCTGCTTCACATCAAAATCCTCAAGGGGTCGCCCAAGGACATCGGCCGGCCCACGCTCAAGCCGCACGAAGTGAAGGAGCGCTTCATGGCATTTCTGCGGGGGCGCCCTTCATGAGCGGTGCCGCCGACAAACGACTCTTTACGCCCGGCCCCATCAACACCAGCCGGGCCGTGAAGGAAGCCATGCTCCGCGACATGGGATCGCGCGACGGCGAGTTTCTGGCAACCGTGCGCGAGATCCGCCACGAGCTGCTCCGGCTGGCCGGCGCCACACAGAGCGCAGGATATGAAGCGGTGCTGCTGCAGGGCAGTGGGACGTTCGCGGTAGAGTCGGTCATCTCATCGGCCGTGCCCGAACACGGGACGCTGCTCGTCGTCAGTAACGGCGCGTATGCCGAACGCATCGGCCAGATCGCTGCGCGCCACCGCATCCCTGCGCGCTTTTTGCGCTGCGCTGAAAACGCCGCGCCCGACATAGCGGCGCTCTCCGCCACGCTGGCTGACCCTGCCATCACGCACGTCGCGGTGGTGCATTGCGAAACGAGCTCGGGCATCCTCAATCCGCTCGACGCCATCGCCGAGCGTGTGCGCGAAGCCGGGGCCGCGCTCATCGTGGACGCGATGAGCAGCTTTGGCGCCTACCCCATCTCGCTGCCCTCACTCTCCGCGCACTTCATGGTGTCCTCCGCCAACAAGTGCATCGAGGGCGTGCCGGGGTTCGCCTTCGTTCTGGCGCGCCGCGAATCGTTGCTGGCTTGCCGCGATGTTGCCCGCACCGTGAGCCTGGATCTCTGGGCGCAATGGGACGGAATGGAGCGCACCGGGCAGTTCCGCTTCACGCCGCCGACGCACGCGCTTTTGGCCTTCCGTCAGGCGCTGGATGAATTGCGCGCCGAGGGCGGCCCCACGGGACGCGCGGCGCGGTACCGCACTCGCCACGCCGCGCTGGTGGCGGGCATGCGCGCCATGGGCTTTGTCGAGCATGTGGTGCCGGCCTTGCAGAGCCACATCATCACCACCTTCCGATGCCCATCGGAGGCAACGTTTCGCTTCGCCGACTTCTACGAAAGGCTCTCCTCGCGCGGGCTGGTGATTTACCCCGGCAAGCTCACGCAGGGCGACTGCTTTCGAGTGGGCACCATCGGGAGGATCACCGAGGAGGATATCCGCGCGCTGCTCGCGGGCATCCGGGAAGTTCTGGCAGAGATGGGCGTGGCCGTGCCGCTGCGCCACTAGGCGCGGCGCAGCGCCTCGGCAAGCCCGCCCGCGCGGCGAGTCGGTGTCTCAATGGCCGCGGCGAGCAGCTCTGCGGACGCCACCAGCGTCACCTTGCGGCGCGCACGCGTCACCGCGGTGTAGGCCATCTCCCGCGTCATCATGGAATCGGCGCCCTCGGGCAGCAGCACCAGCACCTCGTCAAATTCCGACCCTTGGGATTTATGGATGGTCAGCGCATACGCCGTCTCGTGGGCCGGCAGCCGCGAGGGGTCGAAGGCCCGCATCGCACCCTTGGCGTCCGCACCCGCGAACCACACGCACCGTCGGCCCTCATCGTCAGGCCAGGCCACTCCCAGATCACCGTTAAACAGCCCCAAGGCGTAGTCGTTGCGCGTAACCATCACCGGCCGGCCCCGATACCAGTCGCCCGCTTCTGCCAGTCCGGCCGACCGCAGCCGGGCTTCCAGCCGCTCATTGATGGCCGGTGCCCCCCACGGCCCCTGCCGCAAGGCACAAAGAATCTTGGCCCGGCTCAGTTCGGCATGAGCCTTCGCGGGCGTCTCCGCCGCACACGCACGCCCGAAGGCCTCTTGGAATGGCGCTAGAATCGCTGCAATCCCGGCCGCCGTGAGCGGCTTGGGCTCCCACGTCACGCCCGTCAACGAACCCTCGCCAAGTTTTCCACGCACATCCCCGGATCGGCCCTCGCGAATGCCGGCGGCCAACTCCGAAAGTCCCGGGCATTCCCGGAACCGGTGATTGACGTTGAGGTGGACACGGCAGTCTGCCAGCGGCCCCTTGTCATCGGCCGGGGGCAACGATTCGCCCGTGGCGGCCTCGATGTGCCCTTGGACGTCGTTGGGATAATCGCGACTGCACGCCGCAAGGTCAGCCAGGATGGAGCCGGCCTCGACAGGCGCGAGTTGGCCAGGATCGCCCAGGAGGAGGATGCGAGCATGGGGTGGGCAAGCGTCAAAGAGCAGCGAAAGCATCCGCTGATCGGCCATCGACGTTTCGTCCACGACCAACACATCGCAGTCCAGCGGGAATCGGGCGTGGTGGCGGGTGCGCCGCCCGTCCGCAGACACACCCAGCAGCCGGTGGAGTGTTCGGGCGCCAGGCAGCTGGGCACGCGCCGCATCGTCAAGGTTGGGACGAATCATTTCATCCAGACGTGCGGCGGCCTTGCCTGTGGGCGCGGCAAGCGCGACGCGATGGGGCGCGAAGACTCCCAGCGAAATACCCATGCCGAGGATGCGCCCCGCCAGCCACGTCTTGCCGGTGCCCGGGCCACCGGTGACGAGGGCAAGTGTTCGCGTCAGGGCGAGGTACGCGGCGATCCGCGTGCGGTCCATCCCGTCGGGGCCCGGAGAGCGTGCGCCCAGGTGAAACTCGCACGCGGCGCGGAACGCCTCTGCCTCCAGCGTGCAGGGTGGTTGCGCGGCTCGCTGCAGGATGGCCCGCGCCAGCGCGCACTCGTCTTGATAGAGTTGGTGCAGATAGAGCCGGTCGGCGCCATCCAGAATGAGCGGCTTGAATTCTCCGGGCGCACCCACCAGCCGGCTTTTGCGCAGCTCTTCCAGCGAGAATCCGGCGGGCAGCAGCGTTGCCGACGACGCATCACGAAGGTCCAAGCACACATGACCTTCCTGACGCCGTTGCGAGAGCAGGGCGGTCACCGGGCCGATGGTCGGGACGGCGCCGCCATCCAGTCGCGCCAAGAGCGCCCCCAGAACACGGTCCAGTCGGCGCGATGGGTCGTTATCCATCTCGCCGTGCTGGCCGCGGGGAAGAGTCAACAGGTTCATTTGCGGGGAACTCCCAAGGCTTCCGCAAGCGCTTCGATGCGCGGGCGCGGCGGGCGCTCAAAAAAAACACCGCGGCCAGGCTGGCCCTCCGTGATGCCGCGGTTAAACACGTAAAACACCCCGCCAAAATCGCGCTCGTAGTCGTAGCCGTGATGGCGGCGGCGCAGGTACTGGTCGAGCGCCACCATATAGAGGTGGTACTGCAGCAGGTAGAGATAAGGCGGCGTCGCCATGGCCCGAGACAAAGATGAGGGGTCGTAGGCGCCCAGCCTGTTGGACTTCCAATCGAGCAGATGAAACTGCCCGCCGCTGCGAAAGACCAAGTCCATGGACCCGGTCAGGTAGCCCTTCAGGTCGGAACACGAAAGGTGGCCGATGTGATCCGGGAAGCTCGCGTCCACCTCCGGACTGCCGTGGCAGGAAAACACGCAAGCGAGCTTCGCGGGGTCCACGACGCTCCTGGGGAATGTGAATTTCAGTTCATGCAGTCGATCATGAGCGGGCACATTCCCCAGCCGGAGGTCGGTGTCGGCGCGCAAGGAAGTGTTCATCATCACGCGCACGTGCTCGCGCATCGCCTCGGTGTGGGATCCAAACCCATCGCGTGCCAGCCTCTCGTCCACGAGCCCGAGTGCGGCAGGGTCCCCTGCGGCTGCCCCGGCGAAGTCCAGTTTTTCAAAAATGCCATGCAGGCATTTGCCAAATCGCGTGCTACCGCGAATCGCGTGCAGCCCCGTCGGCTGGGCGTCCTCCTCAGGCGCGCCACGGTCTTCATCGTGGTCGGGCATCTCATCGTGGCTGACCGACCCTTTGGCGTGCTGGGTCAGGCGGGTAAATGACTGCACATCCCACGCAGGTTTGATGTGCCTCGTGGATGAGCGCGCCTTGAGCGCATCGGTGGAGGCGGACACCCATCCGCTCCAAGCGCGGGCGTGCGCCACCGGCAACCAGCCTGCCTCGATGGTCTTGACGCCCAGCGTGGAATCGACCGACTTGGCTGCCAGCTCATTGCAATCTTTCTCCACGGCCTCGACGTACTCCGAGTGCAGCTTGAAGGGTGGAACCTTGTGGGGATCACTGCACCAGTCGGGATGCAAGAGCCAGCCAAGCCCGGGCATTTCACGATCCCTCCCAAGGGGGCCAGTGACCACATAGCAGCGGTTTTTGGCACGCGTGAGGCCGACGTAGAGCAGACGCAACCGCTCGGCCAGCGCCTCTTGCTCCGCCAGCAGGCGGTGGGCGTCCGCATTGGCAGAACCCATTTCCATCTGTGCGCGGCCCGGATTGTGTTCAGGGTCGGGGTGAAACACAAACCCATGGGTGGGAGTGGGGGTGACATCCCAAGCGTAGGGCAGGAACACCACTGGATATTCCAGCCCCTTGCTGCGGTGCACGGTGACGATGCACACGGCGTTCTCGTCGCTCTCCATGCGAAGCTGGGACTCCTCCATGCCCGACTTCGCAGAGCCCTGGCGCTTGAGCCATCGCGAGAGCCGGGCCGGCGCCGCCTCGTGTGCCGGCGCCGCCTCGTGCAGCAATTCGGCAAGCTGGAACAGATTGGTGAGCCGCCGTTCCCCATCGTCGAACTGCAATAGGCGGCTTCGAACATCGCGTTGCCTCAAGAGCCTGCGGAACATGCCAAGCAATCCCTTCTTGGCCATGCACTGGCGCCACTCTTCAAATATGATACTCGGATCTGGGTGCGCGTCCTCTTCACCTCGAGTGTGCGCATCGGCGGGCCGTTGCCGGCCAAGCATGTCGGTAGCCAAAGCCAGCTTGACGGCGCTCGCATCCCGGGGCGCGGCGAGGGCGTCGAGCAGGCGGATGAATTCCTTCGCTTCGTGCGTAGCAAAAACGCTCTGTATAATCCTGAGCACCGCGGGCACCCGGCGGTGTGCCAGGGCGGCCTTCATGGCGTCGGCTTGATCATTGGTGCGCACCAGGACGGCGATGTCCCTTGGCTGGAGCGGCTGGCATTCGCCGCCGGGGGCACGCAGGGTCTCCCCGCTTTCCAGCAAGTCCACGACGGCCGAAGCGATGACCCCGGGGAGGTCTTTGCGCGCCTTGTTGGCGCTGACTGGCTGGTCGCCCCGCCGCTCCTCCCCGGCAAGGGGCACGGGTTCCTTTGTGGTTCCCGGCCAGTACCAGAGCTGCAAGGGCGCCATGCTGTGCGGGTTTTCCAGCTTGGGATGCTTGTATGTCTGCGCCCAGGCTGCGGGTTCAAAACGGATCTGCGGCTGCAAAAAGGGACGGCCATCAGCCTTTTTGCGATTTTGAAAGAGGTGATTGACGGCGCTCACCAACGCCGGCTCGGATCGATAGTTGACCCCCAACAATCCCCCAGAACGGGCGCTGCGCGCGGCGTCAAAATAACTGAACACATCGGCGCCGCGGAATCCGTAGATGGACTGCTTGGGATCGCCGATGAAGAAGAGCGAGGTCTGGCCGGTCTGGAAGATCCTCTGGAAGATGCGGCACTGCAGAAGGTCGGTGTCCTGAAATTCATCAATGAGCACCGCAGGGAATTGCTGGCGGACACTCTCTGCCAGAGCGTCGCCCCCGGGAGCCGCCAGTGCTGCATCCAGTTCGGAGAGCAGTTCGGGAAAACCCAGCACACCCTCGCGCCGCTTGATCTCCGACACCGCCCGCTGCGCCTCCCGCACGAAGTCCAACCGCACCGCTTGCACATATCCGGCCGCAGCATCCCACAGCGCACCGCAGGCGGCCAGCAACGGCAGGCATTCCGCAGGTATCGGCGGGGCCTTCTTCTTTCGCGCCCCCTCCAGGGTTTCGAGGCGGAACATCAAGAGGTCGGCAAAATGGTCGGAGGAGGACTTTCCGCGGGCGATGGCATCCATGCTGGCCAGCGCGCGCGGCACTTCAACATCCAGCCGATAAGTGGGCTGCGTTTTCCTCTGGGTAAGGCCCGACTGCTCGCTGCCCAGGTACCTGCCCACGGCGTCCGCCGCTCCCGGCCACTGATGAGCCGCGTCATCCCAAGCCGCCGTCAGCAAGGAGCGCCATTTGTCCACCGGACGCTGGTCGGGGCCCAGCACTTCCATTTCCGGGTGCGCCCGCGACGATTTCAGTAGTGACACCCATGCATCCGGCCCGATGCTCCCGCCGCTCTTGGCTGGGCCCTTGGCCTTGGGGTACAGGGAGGACAATTGCAACACGCAGGCCGCGCGCGAATCGGCCGCCGTTTCCCTGCGCCAGCGGTCCTGCGCCAGCCGGCTTACATACTCGGACTCATCCTGGACCAACTGGAACTTAAAGGGCCGGCCGCACTCGAAGGCCAGATCGGTGAGTACGCGCTGGCAAAATCCGTGGATGGTGTAAATGGGCGCGGTGTCAAATTCCGCCAGTGCCAGCTTGAGGCGCATCGCGGCGGCGGAGTCCAACGTTGGCGAAGCCAGCTCGTCGGCCAGCTTTTTTTGAATGCGCCCGCGCAGTTCCTTGGTGGCCGCCTTGGTGTAGGTCACGGCAAGAATCTGCCCGACGGTGAGGATTTGCTGGCCGGCATGGCGGGGCTCCAAAAGCAGGCGCAGGAACAGGGCTTCGATGTTGTAGGTCTTGCCCGTACCGGCGCCCGCTTCGATGAGCGTCGTGCCGGGCCCCAAATCAGCCTGTTTAACATCGAAGGCTTTTGCAGGCGCGCTCATGGGGTCAACTCATGCGCCCAGATGGGCCCATACACCTCTTTGGCCAGATCGGCGAAGTGGGAGTCCAGTGGCGGCTGCTGATCGCGCCAGAGCCGCAGCCAAAGGTCGTAGTACTCATCCTCCGATTCTCCCCGCTGGTGGTCATTGCCCTCCCAGATTGTCTGCGCTTCTTCCATCGGATCCTTGATCTTCTGAGGGTCTTTGCTGGAATTCTCGTGAATGGCCTCGCTGTACGCGCAGGAGCTCTTGGGAAACAACGGCAGGGGTTCGGCCAGTCCCGACTCGCGGATTTTCAGCAGCGCCTCGAGCAGGGTCGGCGCATCCTCCGGCCTGCTCAAGGTGTGCACCTCCATCGTGTTGTCCTTCGCCCAACCGGCCAGCACCGTCACGTGAGACTCGTCCATCCGCGGCTCTGCACAGTGCCACGCCAGGTGCCTCAACCATCCCTCGATCCAATCGCGTCCGTCGATGGGCGCGCAGCGGGCGATGATTTGTTTCCCGCCCGCGAATCCCCCCAAGGCGCCGCTCAGTCGACATGACCCCACGCTTGCTTCCAGCACGGGAGCGCTATCGAGGTTGGGCCGCAGCGACGCTGCCGCAAGGCAGTCTGCGAATCGCGCCACGAGGGCTTCTTCGCCGTGGTAGATGACGTCTCCTGCGTGACTGTGGGGCAGGGTGCCCTCGGCGCGAATGGCCGCTTGCAGTTGTTCAGGCGTGAGCCTTGCCGGCGCGTCATCAAAGTGCCACTGGAGCAGCCGGCGGCGGAGCCCGTGCCGCTCCAGTCGCCCGATGACAAAGGGTTCGACATCGCTCAATGGGTCCTCGGCCCCGGCATTCCACATTCCCGCGGTGCGCTTCAGGTACTCGCGAATCGGGTGGCGGAAGAACCTGATCAACTCATTCAGCGTGACGGTGGTCCCGCCCGGGAGCGGGGCACGGGCCACGATGCGCGCAGGACCCGGCGCCGCCGCCTGCCGCCCGGCCGGCCCCTGGCGCAGCCTTTCGGCGGCCGCAGCGTTCGCCGCCGAATAACTGAAAAGTTCAGGACGGCTGCCATCGAAATACGCCGGGCTGAAGGCCTGCAGGCGATGTACTCGCACCAGTTGTGCACGCGCCGAGCCTTGGGCAAACGTGAAGCTCTCGTCCAGCGCGCTCATAAGCTCATGGACCACCACCGAGGGCGGCTGCTCGGAGTCATCGCTCTGCGACTGACCAAGGTAGCTTAAGTACAACACCTCGCGCGCTGACAGGAGCGTCTCAAGCATGAGGTAGCGGTCGTCGTCGCGCGGGGACCGGTCGCCGCGTCGCCGGGACTTCGTCTGCAAATCCAAGCCATCCTGCCGTCCTGCGCGGGGGAATTGGCCGTCATCAAGTCCCAGCACGCAGATGACCTTAAAGGGCACATTGCGCAGGGGCTTGAGAGCGCAACACGTCACCGCGCCGCGTAAAAAACCGTCCCTCGACTCACCCTTTCCCAACCGCGCCTCCAAAGCGGCGCGAACCGGCTCGATCGGTATCGGGCCCTGCAACTGCTTCGAGCCCTCTTCCAGCGCGTCCAGGGCCGCCCGGATCGTCCGTTCATCGCCCAGCTCGTCCTTCTCGCAGGCAAAGAGCTGATTAAAGAGCGTGGCGAGGACGTCGGCCCACTGGGCCAGCGTGCGTGAGCTGCCCAGGCTGCCGGTGGCCTCGCGCAACGCCGCCGTCAGCTCATCCATGGCCGCGACGACACGCGCAGCGTCTGCATCAACTTCCCCCAAGGGAAGAAGCCCTTCGCAAAGCCGCTCTTCTTCCGCCTTCATGATGGAACCCAGCAGCACGCGATCGAGCCCCCAGCGCCAAGTGTTCTGCGGATCAGGCGGGGCGCCGCTTTCGGCGCGATGCGCGACGTCGTATCCCCAGTGGATGCGCACCTCGCGGCACAGATCGTGGAGGCGTTGGACATCCGCCATCTCCAGCCTGAACCGCTGGCGCACCGCGCCCGTCTCCAGCAGCGAGAGCACTCCGGAGACCGGCATCGGTTGAGCCCATGTTTCGAGCAGCGTGAGGAAGGAGGAAATCACCGAGCTCGTGTGCCGCGGCGAACGGTCGGCCAGCGTGTATGGGATGCGCTGCGCCTCGTCTTCTGGATTGTCAAACACCGCGCGCAGATGCGGCGCGTAGGCTTCAATGTCCGGGGCCATCACCACCACGTCGTGCGGCTTAAGGTCAGACATTTTAAACAAATGCAACAGCCAGTCATTGAGTACCTCCACCTCGCGCGGGCGGCTGTGGCAGGAGTGAATCTGGATGGAATCGTCGACGGGAGCCGGACGGCGCGGGCCAGTGGCGTCCACGTTGTAGATATCGCGCTGGAGCTGCGTGAGCAACGTGTCGCCGGAGGACGGAGCGCAATCATTTTGCGGGGCATCCACCTGGAGCTCATCAAGCAGAAGGTCTTGAAACTCGCGACCGTTCCTGCCCCACGACTCCAACAAGCGATGGCCCCTTGCGGCGGGGGCGGCCGCCGGGGGGGCGTCGCGCCATTCGCGCGATTGTTCGCGCTGGGTCAGCAGGTCGGTCCACAGGTGCTCCGTGGGTTGCATTGCCAGGACGTGGATGGGCTGAACCGTTGCGGCGGCGCGAATGACGCGAAGGTACGCTGGCGGCAGCATGCCCAAGCCAAAGAAACAAACAGTCCCCGGAAAGGGCGTACGCGCCCGGTCAGGCAAATCTTGGAACCGCTGATGCTGGGTGACGGGATCCTGCCCCAGTTTCTGCCGCAGTTGCCACCACAGCGCGCCCTGCCATTCCGTGTGGCGCCCGGCCAGCCAATCGGCCACGAGCTCCTGCCGATACACCATGTACTGGTCAAAGAGATGGGCCAGTCGCTGCGCCAATCCGTAGGCTTTCATCCCGTCGGGATCGTCGCCCAGATACGCGGCTACTTCCGAACACGGCGATCCCTTGGCCCAGATGTCCATGAGCGCCCACGTCATCGTTTCGGTGGAATACGCCTCGAGCTTCACCGCTCGAGAGCTGCCGGTGAGACAGCGGGTGACAAAGTCCTTGGGCAAGAGGAATTCGACTTGAGCGCAAATCCCATGGGCATCAGCCAGCCGCAGGGTGAGCCAGCGTTGGACGCCCCAATCCTGCACAACAACCGTCTGTGGGGCGAAGGCGTCGGCGGGCGTGGCCTCGTCCAGAAGCTGCACCAGCAGCTTGGCGAGCCGATCCAAGTCGTTGCTCGCATAGAGGCGAACGCCGGCCATGGATGGGGGGTTGCTTATCACAAGGCTTGGGTCGTGCCAGTCAATTATTTAGATCCATCCCCACCACGCTGATCTTAGCATGGGGGATAGGACAACGGCAGTCCTAGCGCGGAAAACACTGGCGAAATGAAAGCCACCACGGGGGGCTACGCCGCGGGCGGGGATTGGCTCGGCGCCGCCCCACAGTCACGGCCCGCAATCTCGGCCTCCGTAAGATCTTCCTTGTGCGTGGCCACTGCCCACAAGTGGCCGAAGGGATCGGCCACGACTCCGGAACGGTCGCCATAGAATTGATCCTGA